>NZ_JBICJJ010000024.1:0-441030 GCF_043102985.1 Acinetobacter sp. YQ_14
TAATCTGTTGAATTCTCAAAAATCTCATAATTTCAATTATACCGTAGACTTAAAATAATTTTCTTTAGGCATATCAATCACCTCAACACAGAGTTGAATTTTTAAATCTATTTTTGATTTTAAATAATTTTTCTGTTCAAGGGTATTGAGAAGTAATTCACCTAATGACTTTTTCTGGGCTTCAGATCGACCACTTAATAAATAGAGTTTTAAATGGATATAAGCATCTTGAATTCCATTTACACCAATTAAAAAATTTTGATCTTCAAAAATACGGGACTTGATATCATGCTCACTAAATAACTTCGTATCAAGCAATACTGAATTGATATCTTTCAAAAGTTGTAACTGATCTAAATCATTAAAATTAGAAGAATAATTAGTGATGATATGAGGCATTTATTACTCCTATTCAATAAATAATAAAGCTAAACGCACTTGATCATAAGCCATTCTAGGACTTGTTGCTTCTACGATCGGTCGGAGTTTAATTGCACCATCATCAGTAAAATGTTCAGGGTTTTTACGCTTATGCAAACGCTTATAAATCTTACGTACTTCTTCCACAACCTCATCACCTGGATTCGCTACAGAAATATCTAAACCTTGTTCTTTATGTAGACGAGATAGATGATTAATGATCGTTGCTGGCGTTAAGCCGCGCTCATGTGCAATATCTTCAATCTCATAACCTTCTTCAAATAAAGCACGTGTTTCTTCTAAAGTTGCCGCTGCATAGTTCTGCTTTGCACCTTTAGCGAGCTTTTTCTCATTACGACTAATCTCAGTCGTATTAAGTGTTCCGCCACAATGACGAATAAAGGCATTATGTTGTGTGGTTAAATCAATATTTTCAAAGTTCGTTTCGGCTTCAGTAGACAACTCCTGAAAACGGCGGTCTGCTTTGATTGCCAAACTGTCAAGCTCTAAAGCCTGCTCATTAAAACCTAATAATTTAAGTCCAGTCAGAGACTTCAATCGAGATAAAGCAACGTAGCCCTGACCTTTCTCAAAAGTATGCGTTAGATTAATTTCTGCGGCTTCTAAGGTCATACCCTGACTTTTATGAATAGTAATTGCCCAAGCCAAACGTAAAGGAATTTGCTGAAAACTCGCAATCACCTTACCTGCCTCATTTTCAATTGACCAAGTTTCTGGCTCAACCAATAAGGTTGTGCCATCAGTCAATTTCACTTTAGGCAAAATACCATTTTTATCATCTTCCTCAAATCCAATGACTTCACCCAAGCTGCCATTGATGTAGCCCATATCAAAGTTGTTTTTGACAAACATAACTTTGGCATGCTTTTTCAAAGTAAGTTCTTCTGGTGCACGAACTGATGATTTCAAGGTTTCAATCAGCTTTTCATTCCCATCTAAAACTGCATTAAATTGGTGGCTTTCATTATCGATTTCATTAAGATGCTGATAGTTAATATTATCAACATCCATATTGTGTGTATAAAGGCGGGTAAATGTCTCACCTATATCGTGCTGACGAGATTGTTGTAAAGCCGAAATATGATTGCCTTGAATATTTTGCGCGCGAATTGCATTTAAAATCTGGTTGAGAATTTCATCATCCTGACGATGTTGCTCCGTTAAGTAACACACACGAAATTTTGCTTCGACCCAAGCATCCGACATAAAACAAAATTTATCTCGATTGGCCTCGCCATTTCGGCCCACAGGAGGTAACTGGAAAAAATCTCCAGCGACAATCACTTGAATTCCACCAAACGCTTCGTCACTTTCTTTAAAGTATTTGAGGACTTGATTAACGAGATTGAGCTGTTTGGCGTGCAACATTGAAATTTCATCAATAATTAAAACTTGGGCATTTTCTAAATGCTCTTTTAAATATTTTCGCTCTTTCATCCGCTTGAGATCATCATCACTCAAGCTATCTTTGATTCCAATTCCTGCCCATGTATGAATGGTCATCCCATTCATATGCGTTGCAGCGATACCCGTTGAAGCTGTAATTGCAACAGGTACTTTGCGTGCTTTTAAATAATGAATGTATTGATTTAACGTATAAGTTTTTCCTGCACCGGCTGAGCCCGTTAAAAAAACATTTTCCCCAGCTTTAAGTAACTTGAGTGCAGTCTCTTGTTTCATAATTTCTTCAGTCAAAAACAACAGCACATAGCTTAACGATTTTTTACGGAAAATAAAAATCTAAGTCACGGAGAAAACTCATCATGCCTCACTTTTACATTGACATACGAAGGTTTTCATTTAATGTGTTTGTTAATGAATTCAGACTTGACATATAAAAATGAATAGCTCAAATCTCAATACATATCAAACAGATATATTAGGTGAAGATTATCAGCAAATGACCTTAGATTTTGCTGATGATTATGATGGAAAAGTTGTTGCGACTTTGATCCGAAAGAAAGCCGCATTAGCAACGAAAAAAGCCGTTCTCTATATCCATGGTTTTGCCGATTATTTCTTTCAAAAAGAAATGGCTGAGCAATTTAATCAACATGGTTATGATTTCTATGCACTCGATCTAAGAAAATATGGTCGCTCTAAACTCGCTCATCAAAAACTTTACTATGTGCTTGATTTGAGAGAGTACGATGCTGAAATCAGTAAAGCACTCGAAATTATTGGTCAAGAAAGTCACAATCAAGTCTTGCTTGCTGGGCATTCAACAGGTGGTCTGATTACAACACTTTATGCAGCACATTACCCTGATCACCGCCTCATTAAAGCAGTTTGGGCAAATAGTCCTTTTTATGATTTTTATAAAAGTGTTATTGAGAAAAAAGTTGGCATTCCTTTACTCAGTGAGGTTGGTAAACGGTTACCGAATGCCAAATTTCCAAGTGGCTTAAATAAATGGTACACACCAAGTTTGCATAAAGATTTTTACGGCGAATGGGATTTCAATCTGGATTGGAAGCCTAAAACCATGCCTTTTGTGGATCTCTGTTTTGTTACAACGATTCACGAGGCACAAAAAGAAATCCATAAAGGTGTTAGTCTAAAAGTCCCTACACTGATTATGCATTCGCACCAGTCTAAATACCCTCGTAAATGGGGTACGGATGCGCAACAAAGCGACGTTATTCTAGATGTTAAAGACATGACCGATAATGCTAAAAAAATGCAAGGTGATGTGCAGACTTTAGCAGTTCATAATGGGCTACATGATCTTGTACTGTCAGCACCCGCTGTTCGAGCGGAAGTATATCAGCAGCTCTTTCAATGGTTAGAGCAAAAGATTAACTAGAATTAATTTTTATGAGGGAACTCCAAAAACTTGTTTTGGAGTTCTTTTTTAAATATTTCGCACCATATTTGAGCACCACAAAGTATATTATTCAAAATTTCCTACATTTTTTTGCATTTATCCTTTTCTCAAATAAATTTGCCTATTGGTAACTGATATAAACTCTCAAATGAAAAGAGAAAAAGCTTTTATTTTTACCATTTGGAATAAAAAAACCTAAAAATAAATCAGCACATCTAAATTTAGGCATTACTTTTGCACTGTTTGATACAAATTCACTCTGAGGAGTAAAGTTGTATGGAACAAGCCAACTCTGTATCTGTCCCGCCTTCTACAAGCGCAGAAATTTCATCGGCTGAGTATTTTTCTCAACGTCAACTCAAACAAGGTACAGTCGGTTGGCTTCTCCTCATTGGCTTAGGTGTTGCCTATGTCATTTCAGGTGATTTTGCAGGCTGGAATTTTGGGATTGCCCAAGGTGGTTGGGGTGGTATGTTTGTTGCGACCATCCTCATTGCAATCATGTATCTCTGTTTATGTCTATCCATGTCGGAAATGGCGACAATGATGCCAACCGCAGGCGGTGGTTATAGCTTTGCTCGTGCTGCTTTTGGACCGTTCGGAGGTTATTTAACAGGAACAGCCATTTTAATTGAGTATGCAATTGCACCCGCTGCGATTGCTGTTTTTATTGGTGGCTATTGTGAATCCCTGCTTGGTCTCAACGGTTGGATGGTGTATTTAAGCTGCTATTTACTCTTTATGGGTATTCATTTAAAAGGTGCTGGTGAAGCACTAAAAATCATGTTTGCAATTACTTTAGTCGCGGTCATTGCTCTGGTGGTATTTGTTGTGGCAATGGCACCACATTTTAGCTTACAGAATTTATTTGATATTCCGACCACCACGGCAACAGGTGCAAGCGCATTCCTTCCACAAGGCTATTTAGGTATTTGGGCGGCTGTTCCATTTGCCATTTGGTTTTTTCTTGCAGTCGAAGGTGTTCCATTGGCTGCTGAAGAAGCCAAAGACCCTGTAAAATCTTTACCTAGAGGTCTAATTGGTGCAATGTTGATCTTAACAGCCTTCGCAATCTTAATCTTAGTTTTAGGGGCTGGCGCTGCTGGTGCAAGTACATTACAAGACTCAGGCGCACCTTTAGTTGATGCATTAACCAAAGTCTATGGAATAGAAACATGGTTAGCAACCTTTGTTAATTTCGTGGGTTTGGCTGGTTTAATTGCAAGTTTTTTCTCAATTATATATGCTTATTCTCGTCAAATTTTCGCTCTGTCTCGTGCAGGATATTTACCAACCTCGTTATCACTTACCAATAAAAATAAAGCCCCCTATTTAGCCATTATTATCCCTGGAATTATCGGTTTTTTTCTTTCTCTCACTCGTGAAGGCGACTCTCTTATTTTAATTGCTGTATTTGGTGCAACCATTTCTTATGTGCTGATGTTACTTGCGCATATCAAATTACGCTTATCTAAACCTGATATGCCACGTCCTTACAAAACACCTGGGGGCATTTTTACTTCAATCATTGCCTTAGTGCTTGCCATTGCTGCGGTTGTTGCAGGTTTCGTGGTGAATCCTAAAGTTTGGTTTATCGCAGCTGCAATCTACGCTTGCTTTATTGCTTACTTTTTATTCTATAGCCGCTATCATTTAATTAAAGGTACGCCAGAAGAAGAGTTTGCCAATATCAAGGCAGCAGAACAAGAAGCCAAATAATATAAGGAAATCACAATGAGCTATCGAATTATGGTTGCCAATCAACAATATCATTTCACTGATTTAAAGACATTGATGGCAAAAGCAACACCTTTACGCTCTGGTGATGAATTGGCAGGGGTTGCTGCACTTGATGCAACAGAGCGTGTTGCTGCTCAAATGGCTTTAGCGGATGTACCACTAAAAACCTTTCTCAATGAAACGGTAGTTGATTACGACATAGATGAAATCACACGCTTAATTATTGATGAGCACAATCAATATGCTTTTGCTGCAATCTCTCATTTCACTGTGGGGGACTTTAGGAATTGGTTGTTGAGCGAACAAGCGACAACTGAAACATTATCTCAGCTTGCTTCAGGGCTTACACCAGAAATGGTTGCTGCGGTCAGTAAAATCATGCGCAATCAAGATTTAATTTATGTCGCAAGCAAATGTGAAGTCGTCACTCAGTTCCGTAATACCATTGGGCTAAAAGGTCATTTATCGACTCGGTTACAGCCTAACCATCCAACTGACGATGCACTTGGTATTTCAGCGAGTATTTTAGATGGTTTAATGTATGGTAATGGCGATGCGGTGATAGGAATTAATCCCGCAACAGACAATTTGCATAATCTTACCGAGTTGTTAAAACTACTTGATCACGTCATTCAAGAGTATCAAATTCCCACGCAGTCATGTGTACTGACACATATCAGTTCAGGTATCCAACTGGCTGAAAAAAATGTGCCCATTGATCTGATGTTCCAATCTATTGCAGGAACACAACGAGCCAATGAAGGATTTGGGATTTCACTTGATTTATTACAAGAAGGCTATGAGGCAACACTGGCACTGAATCGAGGGACCTTAGGGCAAAATGTCATGTATTTTGAAACTGGACAAGGCAGTGCTCTATCCAGTAATGCACATCATGGTGTTGATCAACAAACACTTGAAACACGTGCTTATGCTGTTGCTCGAAAATATAAACCATTGCTGGTTAACACAGTTGTAGGCTTTATCGGCCCCGAGTATCTCTACAATGGTAAACAAATTATCCGTGCAGGTTTAGAAGATCATTTTTGTGGGAAATTACTCGGTTTACCGATGGGCTGTGATATTTGTTATACCAACCACGCAGATGCAGATCAGAACGATATGGATGTACTCCTCACCCTTTTCGGTGCGGCTGGACTTAATTTTATTATGGGTATCCCTGGTTCTGATGACGTAATGCTGAATTATCAAACTACATCATTCCATGATGCGTTGTACTTAAGACAACTTTTGGGCTTAAAACCTGCCCCTGAGTTTTCAGCTTGGTTAGAACAACAAGGCATTTTTAAACAGCAACATGCGCAAATTTGTTGGTCTGATCATATGCCAGAAAAATTTTCACGATTACTGATGAATTAGGAGAATGTCGATGAAACTTGATCGTGATATTCAATATCCTGCACATCTACATCAAGATCAGTGGGAAAAACTGAAACAATTTACGGATGCTCGAATTGCGCTTGGTCGAGCAGGTTGTAGCATCCCAACTCAAGCGCTACTTGAGTTTCAACTTTCACATGCTCAGGCACAAGATGCGGTTTATCAGAACCTGAATACAGCCTATTTAACTGAGCAATTAAAAGATCATTCACTACAAAGCTTCCATGTAAACAGCAATTCAAAAGATAAAGAAACATATCTAAAACGACCAGACTTAGGACGACAACTTTCAGAACATTCAAAACAAATACTTATTGAGCAATCTATTGATTCACAACCCTATGATGTTTGTATTGTTGTCGGTGATGGACTATCTGCACGTGCGATTGAAGCAAATGCGATCCCCTTTATTTTGTCTCTAAACAAATATATTCAGCAAGAAGGTTGGAGTCTTGCACCTATTATTTTAGCAACAGGTAGCCGAGTTGCATTAGGTGATGATGTTGCTCAGATTTTCAAAGCATCCATGTTGGTTATGCTAATTGGAGAACGCCCGGGTCTAAGCTCACCAGATAGCATGGGAATTTACTATACATGGCATGCCCGCACAGGATGTCTCGATTCAGCACGCAATTGTATTTCAAATGTTCGTCCAGCAGGCTTGAGCATTCCAATCGCTACGCAAAGGCTGATGAATTTAATGAAAGAATCAAAACGACTTGGCTTATCAGGCGTGGACTTAAAAGATGAGCATCAAGTCCCAGAGTTTCAACATATAGATCAACCTAAGCTCCTTTTCTAAGACCATATTTTTAGAAGTAGAATGACACCTTTTCCAATTTTATCTACTGAAAGACTATTACTACGTGAAATTACGATGGATGATGTGCCTCAACTTTTTGAAATTTATTCAAATGCCGAGGCAATGCGTTGGTTTGGTGCAGATCCTATTCGATCCATATCAGAAGCTCAAAAATATGTTCAATTTTTTACAGACTGGAGAACGCACCCGAACCCTGCAACTCGCTGGGGTATACAAACCCAAGAAAGTGATCAATTGATTGGAACCTGTGGCTTATTCAAATGGGAGCCTGATTGGAGGAAATGTAGAATTGGTTATGAACTTTCATCCTCTGCTTGGGGCAATGGATACATGACAGAAGCATTAAAGACCATTATTGCTTGGGGTTTTGCACACATGAAACTCAATCGAATTCAAGCATTTATCCATCCTAAGAATTATCCATCACTTCGCTTAGCTGAAAATTTAGCTTTTAAATATGAAGGTCATCACAGAGAAGCAGGTTATTGGTCAAATCAGTTTCATGATTTGCTACACTATGGCTTACTTCGATCTGATTGGAACAGTCATTCAGATTAATTGCCTTACAAGTAGTCCCCAAATACACCTGACATAAGAAATATTTCTATGAACTTGAATACATCATTTCCTAAAACAATCTATGCAATCCAACATTTAGCATTCGAAGACTTAGGTTCATTAGAAGACGTATTTTATCAGCTTGGATTCCGTGTTCGTTATTTTGAGGCTGGTGTTGATGATCTCAGTCCAGCGCTTAATTATGAAGGTCTCACGATTATTTTAGGTGGACCAATTGGTGTCTACGAAACAGAAGACTACCCATTCTTAATTGACGAAATCTCTGGTTTAAGACAACGCTTAAAAGACGACAAGCCAACGATTGGTATTTGTCTTGGTGCTCAATTAATTGCACATGCGCTAGGAGCAAACGTTTATGCAGGTGAACAAAAAGAAATAGGATGGAGTGAATTAGAAATCAAAAATGTAGAACAGAATATTTTATCGCCACTTAAAGATACAAAAGTATTGCATTGGCATGGAGATACTTTTGATTTACCAGAGAATGCGACCTTACTCGCAAGTTCTGCAATGTATCCAAATCAAGCCTTTTCCATTGGAAAAAATATTTTAGCACTACAATTTCATTTAGAAATTCTTGAAGAAAGCTTCGAAAAATGGCTAATTGGGCATACTTGTGAAATACGTAATGCTCAACTATCGATTCAACAGTTGAGAAATGATAATTATTTGTATGCACAAGATTTAGAACAAAAGACACAGAATCTGATGAGGAATTTTTTAGAGTATCTTATTTAAAATTAATAGATAAATATTCAAGCAATATGTTAACCGTAAACAATATATTGCTTAAGTTCTTTAAAATCCCATAATTTTCAACTCAGTATTTTTACAATTTGATAAAATTAATAACATAAAGAAACACAAAAAAAGTCAATTTAAGACAATATATATTAGCAACAGTCAATAAAAACAATAAACTATAAACATTATATTCTATTGTATTGTGTCTTGGGTGGGTCAGCAGCAGCATGCTAAAGTTTTTAAAAAGTTTTCATACAATTAATACGTACCTAATTATCTCGATTTTTGTACTTATTTTTATCGTCATTTATTTTTATCATATTAACCCTTAAAAATAAAAAGCCCAATGACAACATTGGGCTTTTTATTTTTAATTAGATATAATTTAAAATAAGTTTATAAAATCATTTTTTTTCGATTTTAAAACTATCTTTTAAATCTAAAATACGATTAAACACAGGTTTCTCTGGATTGTGATCATGTTGATCCGCGACAAAGTAACCTTCACGTTCAAATTGGAAACGATCTTCTGGTTTTGCTTGTGCCAAAGCAGGTTCAATCACAGCTTGAACCACTTTTAATGATTCAGGATTCAGATGCGCCAAGAAATCATCATCTGCATCTGGCGCAGCTTCAGTAAATAAACGATCATAAATACGAACTTCAGCAGGCACACCTTTGCTCGCAGAGACCCAATGAATCACCCCTTTTACCTTACGACCCTCAGGGTTTTTACCTAAAGTTTCAGGATCAATTGAACATTTTAGTTCAATGATTTCACCACCAGCATCTTTAATCACCTCATCACACTTGATCACATAAGCATGGCGTAAACGCACCTCACCTTCTGGTATTAAACGTTTAAAACCTTTTGGAGGTACTTCTTCAAAATCTTTACGATCAATATAAATTTCGCGTGTTAATGGAATAACACGCTCGCCCATATCTACATTCGGATGACGTTTATGTGTTAAATCTAATTCTTCTGGTAAATTAGTTAACGTTACTTTCAATGGATCAAGCACCGCCATACCACGAGCTGCTGCATTTTCTAAAGACTGACGAATACAGAACTCAAGCATCGCGACATCAACAATACCATCAGTTTTTGATACGCCAACACGCTTACAGAAATCACGTAAACCTTCAGGTGTGAAACCACGACGTCGCATCCCAACGACAGTTGGCATACGTGGGTCGTCCCACCCTTGTACATAATTACCTTCAACCAGTTTACGTAATTTACGTTTAGAGGTAATCGTATAATCCACATTTAAACGAGAAGATTCATACTGACGCGGTACAGCCTGAGAATGAACTTTTTCTACAATCCAATCATAGAATGGACGGTGGTCTTGGAATTCTAAAGTACAAAGTGAATGAGTAATACCCTCAATCGCGTCAGATAATGGATGAGCATAGTCATACATTGGATAAATTTTCCATTTATCGCCTGTTTGGTGATGTTCTGAATGAAGCACACGATAAAGAATCGGGTCACGCATGTGTACATTCGGACTCGCCATATCAATCTTGGCACGTAGTACAGCACCGCCTTCTTTGATTTCACCATTACGCATTTGTTCAAAGCGCGCAAGATTCTCTTCAACAGAAGCATCGCGATAAGGTGAGTTTTTACCCGGCTCAACGAAATTACCGCGATTCAGCTTAATTTCTTCTGGAGTTTGCAAATCAACATAAGCATCACCTTGTTCAATCAACTGAACAGCCCATGCATACAGTTGATCAAAATAACCTGAGGCATAGCGAGGCTCGCCATTCCAGTTAAAACCTAACCATTTCACATCGTTGGCGATACCATCAACATATTCTTGTTCTTCAGCATCTGGGTTAGTATCGTCAAAACGTAAGTTACATAACCCATCAAATTCCTCAGCAATACCAAAATTCAAACAAATTGCTTTTACATGACCAATATGTAAATAACCATTTGGCTCAGGAGGGAAACGTGTAACAACTTTTTGCGTACGTCCATCTTTTAAATCATCAGTAATGACTTGACGTACAAAATCTAAGCCTACCTGTTGTTCTTGCTGCTCAGCATCGACAGTGGCTTGGGTATTCGGTGTCGGGTTCTTTGGCAGTTCTGAAACAACATCATTTGGCTTCATAGGGAGTAAATCACTTCTTACTGTTAAAAATAGGACATAAAAACGCAATCTTTGCTTTTTCTCAAAGATTTTAACGTTTTTTACTTGCCTTGTAGTTTACAGTTTGCTTATGCTTCTCTCAACCAAAAACCCATGGTCACAAGACCATGTTTAGGAGATTAATGTAATGAGTTTTCCTCAAGTCGAATTAAATACCAACAAAGGTCGTATTGTTCTTGAGCTTAACGCTGAAAAAGCACCAAAAACGGTTGCAAATTTCTTAGAATATGTACGTGACGGTTTCTATGACGGCGTAATTTTCCACCGTGTGATTGATGGTTTTATGATCCAAGGCGGTGGCATGGATGAAAACTTTAAAGAAAAAGCAACGCGTGACTCAATCGAAAACGAAGCTGACAATGGCTTAAGCAACGATGAAGGTACAATCGCAATGGCGCGTACACAAGCACCTCACTCTGCTTCTGCTCAGTTCTTTATTAACGTGAAAAATAACTCTTTCTTAAACCACACTGGTAAAACAGCTCAAGGTTGGGGTTATGCAGTATTTGGTAAAGTTGTTGAAGGTATGGACATTGTAGGCGAGATTAAAGGCGTTCGTACTGGTAACCGTGGTTATCACGCTGATGTCCCTTTAGAAAACGTTGTGATTGAATCTGCTAAAATTATCTCTGAATAATAATCCCTCCTAACCTCCCTTTATAAAGGGAGGAAAGTCCCTCTTTAAGAAAAAGGGATTTAGGGAGATTTAAAAAGGATAAAAGTGTGACCTACCTGTTTATTTCAGATTTACACTTGTCACCTGATCACCCTCGACTCGTTCGAGGGTTTTTGGCTTTATTGCAACAATATCAAGATAAAAACACCCAGCTTTATATTTTAGGTGATTGGTTTAATGCATGGATTGGTGATGACTATACAGCTCCATGGTTAGATGAAATCATTCAAGCATTACAAAGTTTCACCAATGACGGAAATCAAGTTTACTTCCAAGTTGGTAATCGTGATTTCGCTTTGGGGCAAAAATTCTTAGATAAATTTAATGGTATTCAATTACCAGACATATATACACTCGACATTCACCATAAAAAATTTCGTCTTGAACATGGTGATGCGCTCTGTACTGATGATGTGGCATATCAGCGTTTCCGTAAAGTGATTCGTAATCCAGTTTTGTTGGGTTTCATAACGCGCACACCACTTAGTTTTCGACAAAAACTAGCCAATGGTTTTCGCAAAAAAAGTAGCGAAACTAAGCAAATGAAAAGTTATGACATTATGGATGTAAATACTCAAGCAGTAGAATCCGCGGTCGAACAAGTTAATTATTTAATTCACGGTCATACTCACCGTCCAGAAATCCATCAAGTTGATAATAAGCAACGTATTGTCTTAGGAGATTGGCGTGCTGATTCAGCGTGGATTTTAGAAATCAATCCACTAGAAAATTATCATTTAGATTTTAAACAGTGGCACTATTAAGAAAATTTATTCTGCAATTTAATACATCACTTTTATTCAAGTCAGCTAAAACTTTGCACATACGACTTAAATCTATATAGAAATCACATTTCACTACTTTCAGTGAAATATAGATCAAGTAAAATAAATTAAATTTTTAAATTGAGTTAATTTCTGATGGATACTTTAGCTACAGCAAAAACACGTTATGCGACAAAAGCTTATGACACAGAGAAAAAGATTCCAAAAGAACAATTTGAAAAGCTACTTGAAATTTTGCGCTTTAGCCCTTCTTCGGTAAATATTCAACCATGGCATTTTTTAGTTGCAGAATCTGATGAAGCCAAACAGCGCATTGCTTTAGGACTCACGGGTAAATATATTTACAATGCAGCCAAAGTCTTGAACTCATCACACACCATCATCTTTTGTACTCGTACAGATATTACACCTGAATATTTAGAACAATTATTACAACAAGATGATGCAAGTGGACGATTTAAAGATGAAACAGCTAAACAAGGTCAACAAGATACTCGTTCTGGCTATGTCGAATTCTATCGCAATGAACTCAAAAATCTTTCAGCATGGATGGAAAACCAAACCTATCTTGCACTTGGTCAATTGCTTTTTGCAGCAGGATTAGAAAGTATTGATGCGACACCAATGGAAGGTTTTGATCGCGATACAATCAATAAAGAATTTGGATTGACAGAAAAAGGTTTAAAAGCCTCAGTGATTGTTGCATTAGGCTATCGCAGTGATAGCGATTTTAATGCCAAACTACCTAAATCACGCTTAGCAGATGACGTAGTGTTTACTCGTTTATAATTTTTAGATTTATGGCTGTCATCAAAACAAAATATTAGAAGATTGCAGCCATTCCATCAACAAGACCTAAACTACTTGATAGCTAAAACATCCTGATCTAACTGATCAAAAAACTTCTGCAAACCTTCTGCATCTATAAAGTCCGATTGAAAAAGAATAGATTTTTGCACATCACCAAGTCCACAAAAACCAAATATACCTTCTGTGATTTGTGTTTGTATCGCCTGCTTATAACCATGTTTTTCGTAACCAGCTTCATCCCCAGTTCCCGTTGCGATCAACTTGACTGGAATATTTTTAAGCTCGCCTGTTAAGTGTCCCTGATCATTGACTTTGTATGCCCAACCATGGGTAAAAACACGCTCAAACCAACCTTTTAACATCGCTGGTACTGACCACCAATAAATTGGAAAAACAAAATAAACAATATCAGCCCGATCAAAACGTGCTTGTTCAGACACAATATCAGAGCCTACAAAGCGCTGACCACGATAGGCTTCAAGATCAGCAATCGTAATAGCTGCTTTAAAGTCTTCCTTATGTAAATCTGCAAATTCAACATTCATTCCCTGATGGATTAAATGTTTGGCAATGTGATTTGAAATTTGATGCGATAAAGATGCTGAATCAGGATGTGTAATAATAATCAAAGCATTTTTATTTTGTTCTGAAATTGACATACATTTCTTCCGAGGACAATCACACCACAAAAGTTACCATTAGTAACTTAAATAAGCAATCGTCTTTCTTACGCAGTTGTATGATCCAAATAATCGTTCAATATAAGTAAAGTTGAGTTTTTCATAACTCGTTGTGCTGTTTCCACATCAACCACATTCTTACTTGTTGCCACACAAATCGTTTCTATTAATCCAGTGATTGCGAGAATGATGGCTTCTCCCTCCCGCCCTTCAAGTACAATAAAAGGATGAATACTCTTCTTAAAAATCTCAATAAACTCTTGCTGACACGCTGATAAAAAACTTTGTAAGATATCCGTACCAGAAAGTGCAGCAACGACCAAGCCAACCTCAGGTCCCATAGCAATATGAAATTGCAAACAAGCATGACAAAAAACATGAATGGTACTGTCTAAACCACCAGTATTTTGTTTTAAGGAAGTGGATAAGTCCTGCTTCTGCTTATCACTAAATTCCTCATAAATCGCAATTAATAAACCTTCTTTATCAATAAAATGCCGATAAGCGATTGGTTTGGTTATTCCCGCTTGTTGCGCCAAATATCCAAGTGTAAGTGCTTCCACTCCTTCTGTCCGAATAATAGAACGTGCGACTTGTAGAAGCTGCTGCCTCCTTTGTTCTTTCGTCAGCCTTTTTCCAACCATAGATCATCTCATTGAAAATAATTCATTTACAGGCTACATCATAGCTTTGGCTAAACATAATACTGCAATCACGCCACAAACTAATCCAATCCATGTATATGCTTTTATTCGCTCTTTGAACAATACAACTCCACTCAATACACCTAAAACAACAACGAGAATATTCATTCCAGCAAAGACAATCGCAGGCGTTTCTTTAAAAATCATATGTGCTTTAACATATAAAGCGATATTGGCAAAATTTAATATTCCCAAAAATAAACCTGTAAAAATGTTTTTAGGCTGCCAGTTCGCTTGTGTAATCGCAATATAAGCAATCGATAAAATGAAGGCAGCAATAAATGTTAAATTCAACGTGACTGCAAACTGCAAACCCAGACTACTACTATATTTAAGTAGTACATCTACTGCCGCATAACCCGCCCATACACTGAATAGAAACAAAGCTGACTTTAAGCTTAATCCTTTATTGGCCTGTTCTGTTGCCTGCCCAACAATAATTGCCAATATTGCAAGCACACCAAGAACAACACCTATTAATTTTAATTGGCTAAATTGTTCACCAAAAATAAAATACGCGGCTAATAAGGAAAGAATAACCGCTAGACGTTGAGCAATTTCTGTTTTAAGAATACCCGCGAATTGTAATGATTTGGCTAAACATAGAAAAATACTTGGCAGCAATATTGCCAAAGTGAATATGAGCCACCACGGTGTATTTTGAATTGAAACATGTGTGAGATCTGTCTTAAACCAGTAAAAACATAAAATACTTGCGCTTAGATAATTCCAAGCAATCATTTGAAAGACATCAAACCCTTTGGTCTTTAGATATTTCAATAAAATTGAGACTAGAACGCTACAACATGCTGACGCAATAATCATTTCCATAGTATTTATTCTTACTTTTTAAACATAAAAAAATGCCAGTCTATAATTAGACTGGCATTTTTAAAGATCATCAATCAATTAACGATTATTTTCGTCTTCTTGACCATCTTCAAATTTAGTTTCGCCGTCGAAGCCGCCTTGACCACCAAAGCCGCCTTGACCACCAAAGCCGCCTTGACCACCAAAGCCGCCTTGACCACCGAAGCCACCTTGACCACCGAAGCCACCTTGACCACCGAAGCCACCTTGACCACCAAAGCCGCCTTGACCGCCACCAAAGCCACCGCCTTGACCGCCACCGAAGCCGCCGCCTTGACCGCCACCGAAGCCACCTGTAGCACCACCTTGAGCAGGGAAGCCACCAGTACCTTGAGCACCAGCTGGACGTGGGTTACGTGCTGGAACGACTGTAGAAATCGCGTGTTTATAAACCATTTGACTTACAGTGTTTTTTAATAAAACAACATATTGATCGAAAGACTCAATATGCCCCTGCAATTTAATACCGTTCACAAGGAAAATAGAAACTGGAATACGTTCTTTACGGAGAGAATTTAAGAACGGATCTTGTAAAGTTTGACCTTTAGACATTTTTAACTCCAAAAAATTTTTAAATCAGCGCAAAAAAACTATCTTTATTTTTCAACTAAAAATTATAAAAAGACAGCCTGCGAATTTTGCTTTATCCAAAGAAGTTTCGCAAGTCTTCTTTCGCCTGCTTTATCGTCACGTAAGTTTTAAAATCGTGTATTTCTTGCAAAGAACGTAACCAAGTGTATTGACGTTTGGCCAGTTGCCGTGTTGCAAACAGCGCCTTGTTCTCCATTTCTACTTTATTTTTGAGACTTAAGTCACTTTTTAGTAAAAAATCTAAAGCTTGACGATAACCAACAGACCGCATAGACGGTAAATTATCATTTAAATCGTATTTTACAATCAGACCCTCCACTTCATTCAAAAAACCGATATCCCACATTTTGCTCAATCTTTGCTCAATGCGTTTATGTAATTCTAACCGATCAGGCATCAATGCGTAGTTATGAAAAGTGTAACGGTAAGGTTGATTTTTAGGTTGTTCAGCCTGTAACTTTGTTATTGGCTCACCTGTAATTCGATATACTTCAAGTGCACGAATAATTCTTTGCTTATCAGAGACTTTAAATTTTCGACCAGCGATTGGATCTACTGCAACCAATTCATCATACACAGCCTGCCACCCTTCCCGCTCAGCTTTTTCCGTAATTGCATCACGAACATTTTGGTCAGCATTTGGTAAATTATCAGCAAGCCCCTCTAACAGTGCTTTGAAATATAACATTGTCCCACCAACGAGAACGGGAGTTTTCCCACGCGCATGCATATCATCAATCAAAGGACAAACGTCCTCGACAAATTGTGCTGCAGAATAGACTTCCAACGGTGTAATAATATCAATCAAATGATGTGGATAAAGTGCTTGTTCTTCCTTGGTTGGTTTCGCTGTACCAATATCCATATCTTTATAAACTAAGGCTGAATCAACAGAAATCAGTTCAAAATTACCACGCTCATAGAGATCACATGCCAATGCAGTTTTACCACTTGCGGTAGGCCCCATTAAATTGATGACGGGCAATTGATTTGACATGTACAACTACTCTCCTCGAGCAAATAATTTATCTAATTGATGCAGTGGAAATGCACGCCAAGTCGGACGTCCATGATTACATTGGCTAGCAAATTCTGTTTGTTCCATTTGACGCAATAAGGCATTCATTTCAGAAAGGCTTAACTGCCGATGAGCACGCACAGCGCCATGACATGCCATACCTGCGAGTAATTCATCACGTTTTTGCAATAAACCTCTTGCTTCATCATTTGGATCAAGATCATTGAGCAATTCTGGAATCAATTTCTCAAAATCAGCTTTATGTAAAATGGCAGGCACACCACGTACGATCACTTGCTCATCCCCATACTGATCGACTTCCAAACCGAGTCGTTGTAATTGGGGTTGTAAATCTTCGATGCGAGTGGCTTGCATACGCGTAATTGAAACAATTTTTGGAATCAATAATTGCTGCGATGTCCAAAATTCAGGTTTATCCCATGCTGACTTCATTTGTTGTAATAAGATGCGTTCGTGTGCTGCATGCATATCAACAATAATCAAGCCTTCGGTATTTTGCGCAAGAATATAAATGCCATGAAGTTGTGCTATTGCAATACCTAATGGAAATTCATCCACACGTGATGGAACCGTTTGATTACTTTCAACTTCCCCGTGATCAAAGGTGGTAGGAGTTTCTCCACCACGCAATGGCGCCAAATATGTTTTAAGCGCATTATTTAATTGTGCAGAACCATTATAACGAGGTTCTTGTGTTCCAGAATTATAATTTACGGCTTGAGGACGACTTTGATTAAATTCAGTCAATAAATCAGTTGAAACAGCTACATGTTGATTGGCTGATGACTCTGCTTCAACCGCAGCACGATGTAAATTAAATTGTTCTTGGTATTTGGGCTGAGGCTGATAATCAAAATTTTCTGTTGTACTTTCATCTGTTTTCATTGCCTGTGCTAAATCTGCACTAGCTGTTTGAAATTGCGATAAAGTTGATTTAGCGTAATGACGTACAAACTCATGTACTTCACGTTGATTTAGAAAGCGAATTTCATGCTTGGTTGGATGTACATTGACATCAATATTTTCAGGATCTACTTCTAAAAACAACAAATAAGAAGAATGCTGATGACCATGCAAAATACCTTCATATGCCATACGCAGCGCATGTGAAATGGTTTTGTCTTTAACAATACGACCATTTACATAAACATATTGCAAATCTGCTTGTGCACGCGCATCAGAAGGATGCCCCAACCATCCAGATAAGCGCATATTGATACTTTCAGCATCAACCCAGTAGGCATTTTGAATAAATTGTTGACCGAGTAACTGTTGAACACGTTGGTAACGTAACTCACCACTATCAGCCACAGGTAGGTTTAAACGGATATTATCGTTGTGCTCAAGCACAAAACGAATATCAAAATGTGTTAAAGCCAAACGGCGAACAATTTCTTCAATATGGTTAAATTCTGTTGTTGGCTTTTTTAGAAATTTACGACGTGCAGGAACATTAAAAAATAAATCCTGAACACGAATATGTGTGCCTTTTTGTGCGGCAACCGCTTGAACTTGCTGATGATCGAAAGCGGTACCATTGACTTCTACTTGATAACCCACGCCTTGTTCATCTTGACTGCTGGTCAAAGTTAAACGAGATACCGCCGCAATTGAAGCCAATGCTTCCCCACGAAAGCCCAAGCTGACAATCGCATGTAAGTCTTCAGAGGTTTGAATTTTACTAGTCGCATGTCGCATCACTGCCAAAGGTAAATCTTCTGGGTGAATGCCATTCCCGTTATCAATGATTTCAATTAAAGTCGAACCGCCCTGAGCCACACGAATGATCAACTCAGTCGCACTAGCATCAATTGAGTTTTCTAATAACTCTTTTACGACGGATGACGGGCGTTCGATCACCTCACCCGCAGCAATTTGGTTGGCTAATGCGGCATTAAGAGTATGGATACGGCGAGTTGAACGATCTGTTGAATCATGCGCCATGCAATTGTTCCTGCAACGTTTGAGACAGTGCTTGAGAATCTACAGTTAAAGTCACAAATCGAGTGAGCTCATCTTCTGACTTTTGAATGTCGATGACCACATCGGCTTTTGGAATTTCCTCACCACCTTTAGATGGCCATTCAAATAAAAATAATGCCTCTGGCGTTTCCAAATAATCACGAATTCCCATCAACTCTAACTCATAAGGATCATCCAAACGATATAAATCGAAATGAAAAATGTCGCGACCATTAATATTATAAGGCTCAACCAAGGTATATGTAGGGCTTTTTACTGAACCGTTATGACCTAAATTTTGGAGGAAATAGCGTGTAAATGTAGTTTTTCCAGCGCCCAAATCACCAATTAAGTAAATAATGCCAGCATGCACATGTTGAGAGAGTACTTGTGCAAAACGCTGAGTGTCTTGTTCATGATTTAAAGTAAATTTCACTGAATACGACATGGCAAATAGAACAAAATTGGGATGGTCGTTATAATAACATTGCACTGCCACAAAGCCTAATCATGTGCTTTCAAACTGGCTTTTTTTACATCGTTTATACTGAGTCGAATGTACTGTATGTCATCTATTCCAGAATTCACCCCGCCACTTATTAATGGCGTCAGTGCAAGCAAAGTCTTTTTACCAAGAGAAGTTATCGCAAATACGATTTTTGATTACCTCCGCCAACATTTCCAGCATATTCATGCAAGTGAATGGCAACAACGTTTTGATGATGGACTTATTTATGCTGCTGATGGCTCACAACTACAATTAAATAGTGCTTATACACCCAATACCCATATTTTTTATTATCGCTTTCTTGCACATGAAATTCATGTGCCTTTTCAACATGAAATATTATTTGAAAATGATGATCTGATCGTGGTCGATAAACCTCATTTTTTAACCATGAGTCCAACAGGACAATACGTTCAAGAAACACTTTTGGTGCGATTAAAAAAACAAACAGGCTATACAGACTTAACCCCAATCCATCGCTTAGATAGAGAAACGGCTGGCATCGTATTATTTAGTAAAAGACCTGCCTCTCGTGGTGTTTATCAACAGTTATTTGCAGAACGGAAAGTACAAAAAACTTACCATGCTATTGCAGGTTATCGCTCTGAACTCACATTTCCACAAACAGTAAACTTGCATTTAGAAAAAGGACATCCTTTTTACACGATGCAAATTAATAATGAAAAGGAAAGTAATAGTGAAACTTATATTGAACTGTTAGAGCATGATCTACAACTCGCGAAATACCTTTTAAAACCGAAAACAGGTAAACAACATCAACTGCGTGTACACCTGAATTCACTTGGTATTCCTATACTTAATGACTCATTTTATCCAGTGATTCAGCATAGAGATGATGATGATTTTACTACCCCACTTCAATTACTTGCAAAGGCAATTAATTTCATAGATCCCATCACAAACCAAGAAATGCAGTTCAGTTCTCACCACGAACTCACATTGCAAACACAACGTAATGACAAAAATTCTATATTTTCAGCTCAAAAATATTGAAATTACATTGCGATGGTTTAAAATACATGACGATAACTAAAAATATTTGGTCTTATTCTTCATGCGAAAAACAGAAGTTTATCAGGTTCGACTTGATTCTCAGGAAAAAAAACAAGCTTTTGCTGTCTTTAAACAGCTAGGGATCTCCCCTGCCCAAGCCGTACGTCTTTTCTTCAAACAGGTGGTTCTGACGAAATCAATTCCTTTTGCAATTGAAAATCAAAATATAAATATGGAACAGTTGCTCAAATTGCGAAAATCTAAGAATGCCGCAAATGCTGAAAATCCATCTTCTATCGACGTTGAAGACGACCATGAAGATTTATTTGAAGAGTTGAATGCACTTTTAGGTGAAAGTGACAAAACTTAACAATGTTGCATTTATACACAAGTTTCTATTTTTTAAGCTGAATTTTTTCGCTATCCTGTCAGTCCAAATAAAATTATAAGTGTAAGGATGACTTAGGATGATTGTTAAAAGGGCAACTCAAGAAGATCTTCACCAACTTGCGACCTTATTTGATGAATACCGCCAATTCTACGGCGCATCTTCAAATATCAAACAATCTTATCAATTTTTAAAACATCGTTATGACAATAAAGACAGTGTTATTTTTATTCACGTAAAAGATGATGTCTTCACAGGTTTTGTACTTCTATATCTCGCATTCTCTTCAGTTGCATGTGAAACCTATTATGTCTTAGACGATGTTTATGTCACTCCTTTCTACAGACAACAAGGTTCAGCAAAACAATTAATTGATACTGCTATTCTTTTTGCTCGCCATGAAAATGCGCTTCGAATTAGTTTAGAAACTCAACGGAATAATCTTGAATCTCATCGCCTTTATGAGCAAATGGGTTTCATCCGCGATGACGAATTCAATACCTTTCACTGCTTTTTAAAGTAAAGCATCTTCTTTAGAAATATTTTGGCTCAATAGCTTTTGAGCGGGTGTTAAATACATCCATTCACCTTCCTCTAAGTCAGGGAGAATAAGTGAGCCAACTTGATTTCGATGTAGCTTTTCTACTTTATTTCCTACTGCTGCCAACATCCGCTTTACTTGATGATAAACACCTTGATGAATAGTCATCGACAACTGATATTCTGAAAATAGCTCAACATCAGTTGCTGCAAACACTCCTTTGTCATTACGTAACTCTACGCCCTGCTCTAATTGTTCTCTCTGCTCTGAGGAAACTGGATCTGCTGTAGTCACATGATAGACCTTAGGTACATGTTTACGCGGATGTGTTAAAGCTTGAAGATATTGACCATCATCCGTTAAAAGTAGCAACCCTGTTGTATCCTGATCCAAACGACCTACGCATTGAATACCACGATGAATCAAAATCTCGGGAAATAAGCTAAAAACACTCTTATGATGTGTTGCTTGATGCGAACACTCATAACCACTCGGTTTATTTAAAACAATATAAACGTGTTCTCTGAATTGATATTGCTCACCAAAGACCTGAAAACTGAGTTGATCAGTACTAAAGTTCTGTTTTGGATTATCACAGATATGCTGTTCAACCATTACAGAACCATTTTTGATCAGTTGCTGGCAATATTTTCTCGAACCAAAACCTTGAGACTGTAAAATTTTTTCCAGCAACATATGAAGAACCTAAATCAAACTTAATTTATTGTACTCGATTCACTTTAGTTTCGTTGCCTGCTTTCTATTCATTCTTTTTTATAATTTCTTCACAATCTCTTCACTTGTAATAGAACACATACAAAAGCATCGTCAAACTATCTCATTCCAGATATTGCACTCCATATTTTCATTAAAAAGTATTGTTACATTTGCATCAAGTTAAAAAGAATGCTGTCCAGAACAATGGATAAGGAGTTTCACAATGAAATCGAATATTTGGTTATGTGGTGCAATTTTAGCAACTGCCTCAATGATGAATGTTGCCCATGCTGATAACTCTACACGCGTTGCAGCGACTTCAGCTTTAGGTAGTGTGGTTGGCACAGCAATTGGTCAGCAGCTTGGCGGTCAAACAGGCGCTATGCTTGGTTCTGCAATCGGTGGTGCCGGTGGTGCCGCCGCATCAAGTAATAAACGAGATCGTACAGAAGCAGCTATCGGTGGTGGTTTAGGTGGTGTAGGTGGATATACCGTTGGTCGTAACATGGGTGGCACGAATGGTGGTTATATTGGTGCTGCGATTGGTGCTGCTGGTGGAGCTGCATTAGGTCAAAAAGTTGGTCAAGATCGTGATGCTGATCGTCGTTATAATGATCGTTATGACCGTCGCTATGACAATCGTCGTTCTTACGATGATCGTCGCTACTATAATTCGAACTCTCGTCATAAATACCGTCATGACAATGGCTTGCACCGCGGTTGGTATAAAAACCGTTAATCTATTTTTTCTCAAAGCACCTACGGGTGCTTTTTTTATTACTTCAGAATAAATATCGAAAAATAACGATATACAAAATTCCACACATATCGTATTATTACGATATAAAGTATTGAGTATTTATTATGAAATCACTGCAAGATTTAAAGTTCTCTATTTTAGAATTAGCTCCAGTTAGAGATGACAAAAGTATCGAGTTTTCTCTAAGACATGCACTTGAATTAGCGCAACATGCTGAAAAACTAGGTTATGAGCGCTTTTGGTTAGCAGAACATCATAATATGGATGGTATTGCCAGTTCTGCTACAGCAGTTTTATTAGGCTTTATCGCTGCACATACTCAAAATATTCGCTTAGGTTCGGGCGGCATTATGCTACCTAATCATGCTCCACTCGTTGTTGCAGAACAGTTTGGAACTTTAGCCACACTTTATCCTAATCGATTTGAACTTGGTTTGGGTCGTGCTCCTGGAACAGATCCGTTAACAATGAGAGCCTTACGTCGAGGAAGACAAGAAACTGAAGATCAATTCCCTCAAGACGTTATGGAGATTTTGCAGTATTTTAAAGCACCTCAAGCAAACCAAAGAATCATTGCTACGCCTGGGCAAAATACTCACGTTCCAGTTTGGTTATTGGGTTCTAGTCTGTTTAGTGCACAACTCGCAGCTAAACTAGGATTACCTTACTCATTTGCATCACATTTCGCTCCTAGAATGCTAGGTCAAGCGATTCAACTATATCGCGAAAATTTCCAAGCCTCTGAATATCTAGATAAACCTTATGTTTCAATGGGAATCCCCTCTGTTGTAGCTAAAACTGATGAAGAAGCTCAATACCTAGCGACCAGCTCGTATCAACGTATTTTAAATTTAATTCGTGGCCATAGTTTAAAGTTAAAACCACCTATTGAATCGACTGAGGGTTTAGCAACAAGTGCTGAACAAATGGCGATTCAAAACTTCTATGCAATGGCTCAAATTGGATCACAACAAACAGTCAAAACAAGTCTAGAAAAGATCGCTGCGCAATACGATGTTGATGAATTTATCTTTACTTGTGATATTTACGATACGGATAAGCGCTTAGAAAACTTTAGCTTACTAATGGATATTAAAAACACATAAACTCAAATCATGAATAAGGCTTATTGATCAATAATAAGCCTTATTCATAACAAAACTAACTGTCTTCATTTAAATAGCCTGCGTAAGCATTTGTTTTGCACGTTGCATATTGACGGCTTGACTAAACAAATACCCCTGTCCCATAGTACATCCAGAACTTTTTAATAATTCTAATTGTTCTGTATTTTCAATTCCTTCTGCCACAATATCTAAAGAAAGTTTTGGTCCTAAAGCTACGATTGCCTGCACAATTGCTAAGATAGCTTCATCCTGATTCATTCTTCGAATGAAATCACAATCAATTTTTAAGCAATCTACAGGATAATCTCTCAATCTTGTTAAAGAAGAATGCCCTGTTCCAAAATCATCCAGTGCGATACGTACACCATGTTGTTTTAATAGGTTTAACGCTCTAACAACATAGTCTGAACCACGATCATCCAATATATGCTCTGTAATTTCGATCTCAATTAAATGATGTGGAATCTTATATAAATTTAATCGATGCAATAAACGTTCAGCATAATTGTCTTTTAGAAACTCTACTGGTGCTGCATTAATCGAAATAGGCACGATCTCAAGCCCTTGCTCCATCCAAATAGACATATCTTTAAAGACTTTATTTTGGATTGCATCACTGATTTTTGTAGCGAGTGCATAATCTTGAAATGCTTGTTCAACATTACTTGGGGAATGCACTTGATGATCTGAAGTTTGCCATCTAAGTAATGCTTCAAAACCAACGACTTTGCCATCACTCAAACGAACTTTAGGCTGATAAAATGGAATAATCAGATCATCTCGAATAATATGACGGGCTTCATTCAATTGAATTGCGATGTTTTGAGCTGCGATCTGCATATGTTGATTAAACATTCTAAAACCGCCGCGCCCTGTCGCTTTTAAATCATTTAAAGCTGTATCGGCACATTTCATCAAATTAACAGAGTCTTTAGAGTCTCGTGGGTAAATTGCACAACCAATACTCATGCTGCCATTAATTAGATTTCCCGCATAAGTAATAGGTGCATCCAACTGTTTGCCAACCTCAATTGCAATACGCTCAAGCTCGCTTTCTGAATCAATACCATTTACAACGACAGCAAATTCATCCCCACCTAAACGCGCGACAAAAGTATTATCAGGGAGAATATTTTCAATACGTTTGGATAAAACTCGCAATAAATGATCACCAGCTGCATGACCCAATGTGTCGTTGACGTGTTTGAAATAGTCCAAATCCAACAACATTAAGCCCATTAATTTTTTATTGGCTTTATGCTTATGTAATGAACGTTTAAGTTGTAATTTAAAGAAACGTCGATTGTATAAACCCGTTAGCTCATCTAACTCGCTAGCTATACGTAAGCGCATCTCGGTTTCTCTTTGTGTTGTCACATCACGAGACATACACAATACACATTCCGTTTGGCCTTGATCATTTAAAATCGGTGTGAGTAAATTATCCCAATATTGTATTTTTTGCCCATTTTCACTCATACCACGGAAACGAGCAGTTTTACCTTGCAATGCAATTTTTAGTGCTCGAGTTGCTTTTGTTCGAATTTCCTGCGGTAAAAGTTCAATCCATTTCATCCCAAAAGTATGATGACTTTCGGGGATATTCAATGCAGCGCAACCAGACTTATTAACATGTAATAAAGATCCATCTACTTCTAACAGTTTTATACAGTCAACACTGGTATCCAACATATTAGTTTGGGCATGAATATATTTTACGAGGTTTTGTTGAAATTGTTTTGTCTCATGAATATCAACACTATTCACAAACCAATAACCTGCTTGATCTGAGCATTGTTCTACAAATTTTGCAGAAATTAAAAACCAGCGATACGCGCCAGTATGATGCTTCAGTCGACATTCAACCTGTATTTGAGATTTTAATGGTAATGCTTGAGACCATTCACTTTGGAAGACATCTAAATCATCGAGATGAATCAACTCCATCCATTCTTTTACAAGAGATTCAGATTCATGAAAACCAAGATATTCCTGACTAATCTTATTAAAGAAATATGCATCGCCTTGCTCTGTAAGTAACCAGACTAAGCTTGGAATACTATTGAAGACTTTTTGTTGAGTTTCATTCATTTGATGAATAAATTGTAAAGATGAAGCTAGATTCATATGTTGCTCATTCAACTCCGCAAGTTTAGGTTCCTGATGGAATGCCCCCACTGAAAAGACGACGAGCCAGAAATATTATTTATATACTGGCAATTTCACAACAAGATTTAAATCACCATTATTATATCAAAATGTGATCCATTTATCATTATTTATAGAATTATTACAAGCAATTAAAATCACTTAATTTTTCCAATTAAATTTCAAATAATTATAAAATTTTAATATCTCATTCGATGATGAATGCTAAGTTTTATAACGAATCATTTACGTATTCAACACAAACAAAAAACGCTAACCAAGTGATTAAAATTGATTAGCGTATTATTCATTAACCTATACGACGTTTTAAACCTGTCATTTGCAACACACGAGTTGAGATTTCCTCGATCGACATTTCAGTAACATTCAAGTATTTAATGCCTTCAGAAATATAAATTCCTTCAATTGCTCGCAATTCCATTTGACATTGACTAAAACTTGCATAACGGCTATTTGCCTTACGCTCATTGCGGATTGCAACTAAACGTTCTGCATCAATCATCAGACCAAAGAGTTTATGTTTATGCTCTTTCAAAACTTTAGGTAGACGGTTGTCATCTAAGTCTTCTTCCGTCAAAGGATAGTTTGCTACACGAATTCCGAATTGCAATGACAGATAAATAGAAGTTGGAGTTTTACCTGAACGAGACACACCAATTAAAATAATATCAGCTTTATCATAATGACGTGTTCTAGCACCATCATCGTTATCTAATGCAAAATGAACCGCATCAATACGCGCTTTATAATATTCTGAATCGGTTACCGCATGGGTTTGCCCAACCAAAGTTGTTGGCGGAATTCCAAGTTCTTGTTCAAGCTTACTAATTAATCCCTCGAAGACATCCAAATTTACGGCTTTAGCTGTATTAATAATTTCACGAACATGAGGATCAACCAAAGTATCAAAAACAAGTGGCAAAGAGCCATCACGATTTTGACAAGTATTAATCTCCGCAACGACGTTCATTGCAGCTTCTTCAGTTGTAATATACGGCATGATATGAATATCAAAATCAACGTTCGGAAACTGTGCAAGTAGTGAATGTCCAAGGGTTTCTGCTGTAATTGCTGTCCCATCTGAGATAAAGAATACGCTCCGTTTAATTTGTTTACTTTCGGGCATCAAAATTCTCCTTAAACATTTGTCTTAGTGCTCTATAATCTTTATAGTAAACTCATCTAACATGACTGTCGCTTAGTAAAACACTAATTCTAAGCACTTTCGTATAATTTCATACCAATGATGGTCATTCATACTGCAAAAAAAGTGGAGTAAATACTTTGGAAGCGCGCGTAATCGGTCTGGAAAAATTAGGAAAACACGATGTCGAACTCGTAGGTGGGAAAAACTCATCTTTGGGTGAAATGATCAGCCATTTATCCAATGCTGGTGTATCGGTACCAGGCGGCTTTGCAACTACTGCTGCTGCCTATCGTGAGTTCTTGGATCAGAGCGGTTTAAACGCTCGCATTCAGGCTGAACTTGCACAACTTAACGTAGATGATGTTATTGCACTTGCTGAAACAGGTGCCAAAATCCGTAAATGGATTGTAGACACGCCGCTTACTAACGCATTAGAAAAAGAAATTCGCGAGGCTTTCGCAGCACTTTCAAACGGCAACCCAGACATTGCTGTTGCAGTACGCTCTTCAGCAACTGCTGAAGATTTACCTGATGCTTCTTTCGCAGGACAACAAGAAACTTTCTTGAATATTCGTGGTATTGATAACATTCTTATCGCGATCAAAGAAGTATTTGCATCTTTATATAATGACCGCGCAATTGCTTATCGTGTACACCAAGGTTTTGAACACAGTGTTGTTGCTCTTTCTGCTGGCGTACAACGTATGGTTCGTTCAGAAACTGGTGCTGCTGGTGTAATGTTTACACTTGATACAGAATCTGGTTTCCGTGATGTGGTATTTATTACTGCATCTTACGGTTTGGGTGAAATGGTTGTACAAGGTGCAGTTAACCCTGACGAATTCTATTTATCAAAACCACTTTTAAATGGTGGTAAACACGCTGTTTTACGTCGCAACCTTGGCTCTAAACACCAAAAAATGATTTATGGTGAAGAAGGTGCTGCTGGTAAATCAGTTGTTGTTGTTGATGTTGAAAAACCTGAACGTCAACAATTTGCATTAAACGACCATGAATTACATGAACTCGCAAAACAAGCGCTGATTATCGAACAACACTATGGCTCACCGATGGATATCGAATGGGCAAAAGATGGTGATGATGGCCAAATCTATATCGTTCAAGCACGTCCAGAAACAGTAAAAAGCCGTCAAAATGTTGGCACAATGGAACGTTACCTGTTAAAGCAACGCGGTACGGTTATTTGTGAAGGTCGTTCAATCGGTCAACGTATCGGTTCTGGCAAAGTACGTGTTGTAACTTCTATTAAAGAAATGGATAAAGTACAAGACGGTGATGTACTTGTATCTGACATGACTGACCCAGACTGGGAACCAGTAATGAAACGCGCAGCTGCGATTGTAACTAACCGCGGTGGTCGTACATGTCACGCAGCGATTATCGCGCGTGAACTTGGTGTACCTGCAATCGTTGGTTGTGGTAACGCAACAGAAGTATTGACTGATGGTCAAGAAGTGACTGTTTCTTGTGCTGAAGGTGATACAGGCTTTATCTATGAAGGCGCGTTAGACTTCGAAGTTCAACGTAACTCTATTCACTCAATGCCTCAACTACCGTTCAAAATCATGATGAACGTTGGTAACCCTGACCGCGCATTTGACTTTGCTCAAATTCCAAATGAAGGGATTGGCCTTGCGCGTCTTGAATTCATTATTAATCGTATGATTGGCGTGCATCCAAAAGCATTGTTGAATATCGAAAGTCTTCCTCGTGAAACTCGTGCTGCTGTAATGACACGTACTGCTGGATATTCTTCACCAATCGAATTCTATGTAGAAAAATTGGTTGAAGGTATTTCAACTCTAGCTGCTGCTTTTGCTGAAAAACCAGTCATTGTTCGTATGTCTGATTTCAAATCAAATGAATATGCAAACTTAATCGGCGGTAAGCTTTACGAACCAGAAGAGGAAAACCCAATGTTGGGCTTCCGTGGTGCGAGTCGTTATGTTTCTGACAACTTCCGTGATTGCTTTGAACTTGAATGTCGTGCGTTGAAAAAAGTACGTGATGAAATGGGCTTAACCAATGTTCAAATCATGATTCCATTCGTTCGTACTGTTTCTGAAGCAAAACGTGTTATCGAATTGCTTGCTCAAAATGGTTTAAAACGTGGTGAAAACGGATTAAAAGTTATTATGATGTGTGAATTACCAACCAATGCTTTATTGGCTGAACAATTCCTTGAACATTTTGATGGCTTCTCAATCGGTTCAAATGACTTAACACAATTAACACTTGGTCTAGACCGTGACTCTGGTATCGTTTCTCACTTATTCGATGAGCGTGATGCAGCAGTAAAAGCTCTCCTTTCGATGGCAATTCATGCTTGCCGTAAAGCTGGAAAATATGTGGGCATCTGTGGTCAAGGTCCATCTGATCACCCTGACCTTGCAAAATGGCTCATGGAACAAGGTATTGAATCTGTGTCACTTAACCCTGATTCAGTGCTTGATACTTGGTTCTTCCTTGCAGAAGAGCAAATCAAGAAAGCCTAGTCTTTTTTAAAAAAAGACCCTTTCGTGGGGTCTTTTTTCATCTTTAGTCTTTGAGATTTTTAAATTATGCAAATTTACTTGGCTCGTAACAATCAACAAGCTGGACCTTATAGTTTAGAACAAGTGAACCAAATGCTTTCTAGCCAACAAGTCTTACTCACTGACTTAGTTTGGCATGAAGGTATGACCGAATGGAAAACACTTGGCGAATTAACTCAAGGAAAACTTGTATACGAACCTGTAGGTTATTCACCTTTCAGTACCCAAATTAAAAATGAAACTGAGAATACTGCTTTTAATATTAAAGTTGAGCAGAAAGCACCTGTGCCTGAGTTAGCTTCTTTTGCTTCTAGAGCCTTAGCTAAAGTTTTGGATCTCATGCTTTGGTTACCTATGCTTGCAATTCCATCTTTCTTTTTTAATGAAAGTCAGTACAAAGAATTATTCGACATTCAAAAACAATTGCAAGCGACTGAAGTTGCATCAACTAAAGCAGTCGAACTACAGCAACAAGTCATGCACTTGATTCCAAATGAAGCATGGATGAGTATGTTTGCTTATTTGATTATCATGCTTATGATTCAAGCATTCTTTATCGCAAAATCCGGGCAAAGTATTGGCAAAAAATTAGCAAAAATTAAGATTGTTGATATTGAGACTTCTACTCCTGTGTCAGTGATTCGTGCTTTCTGGCTGAGAAGCGTTTTATTCATTATTTTAAATATGTTGTTTATGCCTTTTATCACGATTATCGATTATGCATTGGGCTTTAGTAAAAATCGTCAAACATTGCACGATAAATTGGCAAAAACCAAAGTGATTAAGCAGTAATCACAAATTTATAAAAAAAGAGGAATTATTCCTCTTTTTTTATATATTAAATTGATATCTATAGAAAAAAACAAGAGTTACATGACAATCCCTACAATATAAATCGGGTTTTAAAACAAGTATTTCAAGGTACTTTATGAGTAGCTTACTTTTTCAATATGAGGCATAATGCCCAACAACGTAGCGGTGTCGCATGATTGCTAAGCATTTCACAAAAAATTCTTATCAATCATGCGACACTTTAATCGCTATCCCATAATTTAATTAGGGAATGGGACTCTTCACCGAGGTTGTAAAATGAGACAAACGATTTTAGCTGTATTGTCTTTATCAACGATGGCTGCACTCTTGACTGGGTGTGGCGGTGATATGGTACTTCTAAACAATAAAGGTCCAGTTGGTCAAGGTCAAAGTAACCTGATGATGACTGCGATCTATTTAATGCTATTGGTGGTAATTCCATCAATCGTAATGGCATTATGGTTTGGTTGGAAATATCGCGCATCGAATAAAGAGGCAGACTATAAACCTACTTGGGCACACTCTACGACAATTGAGATCGTTGTTTGGGGTGTTCCTGTCATTATTATTGGTATTTTAGCTTGGTTAACTTGGTGGGGTTCCCACAAGTACGACCCTTACCGTCCGTTAGAATCAGATAAAGCACCATTGACTATTCAAGCTGTCGCTGAACAGTTTAAATGGATTTTTATCTATCCTGAGCAAAACATTGCAACGGTAAACGAAGTACGCTTCCCAGAACAAACACCAGTAAGCTTTAAGATCACTTCTAACTTTACGATGAACTCGTTCTTCATTCCACAGTTAGGCGGTCAGATCTATGCAATGGCGGGTATGCAAACTCACCTTCACCTATTAGCTGATGAACCAGGTGTATTCCGCGGTTTCTCTGCAAACTATTCAGGTTACGGTTTCTCTCAAATGCGCTTTAAAGCTCATAGTGTGACTGAACCAGAATTTGCACAATGGGTTGAAGCAGTTAAGGCTGGTAATGGCACAAGTATCAATCCTGAAGCAATTCAGAAAGGAATACTTGACCAAGCTGAATTAGCGACACTTAAAGACGGTGATCGTTCTAAACACCAGATTGAGATTTTAGTAAATCGTGCTAAAGCTGCTGGTGATGAAGAAGCTCTTGCTAAAGCCGAAGCTATGAAACCGTTCCCGAACAAGCCACACCCAGTGACTTATTACTCTTCAGTTGAACCAAAATTGTTTGAAACAATTATCAACCACTATATGAGTAATTATCACGGTGCTGATCACTCTGCTGGCCATGCAATGGCAGAAACTCATGCTGCAGCTGAACATGCTGCTCAAGGGGAATAAGACATGGATATGATTTTTGGCAAACTAGGTTGGGACTCTATCCCAACAGAGCCGATTGTACTCGTTACCATGGTCATGATGGCTCTTGGTGGAATTGCAGTGCTAGGCGGTATCACCTATTTTAAAAAATGGGGATATTTGTGGAATGAGTGGTTTACATCTGTAGACCATAAAAAGATCGGTATCATGTATATCATCGTTTCTGTTGTCATGCTTTTGCGTGGTTTCGCAGATGCGATTATGATGCGTCTACAACTTTTCCTCGCGAAAGGCGGCGGCGAAGGTTATCTACATCCTGACCACTACGACCAGATCTTCACCGCGCACGGTGTCATCATGATCTTCTTCGTGGCAATGGGTCTCGTTGTCGGTATGATGAACATTTCTGTTCCATTACAGATCGGTGCTCGTGACGTAGCATTTCCATTATTAAACTCTTTAAGCTTCTGGTTATTCGCAGGCGCTGCTGGCTTAATGATGGTTTCACTTGTATTAGGTGAATTCGCTGCAACAGGTTGGATGGCTTACCCTCCTCTCTCTGGTATTCAGTATTCTCCTGGTGTTGGTGTTGACTACTATATCTGGGCATTACAGGTTTCTGGTCTAGGTACGCTTTTATCTGGTGTTAACTTCTTTGTTACCATCATCAAAATGCGTGCACCTGGCATGAAATTAATGGATATGCCTATTTTCACGTGGACTTCACTTTGTACGGCTGTATTAATCATTGCATCATTCCCTGTATTAACAGGTACACTTGCAATGCTTACTTTAGACCGTTACTTCGGCTTCCATTTCTTCACAAATGAGCTTGGCGGTAGCCCAATGCTTTACGTGAACTTGATTTGGACATGGGGTCACCCAGAAGTATATATCTTAGTATTACCAGCATTTGGTCTTTACTCAGAAATCGTTGCAACCTTCTCTCGTAAAGCGTTGTTCGGTTACAAGTCTATGGTGTATGCAACTATCGCGATTACTGTACTTGCGTTCGTTGTATGGCTTCACCACTTCTTTACTATGGGTGCTGGTGCGAACGTTAACGCGTTCTTCGGTATCATGACCATGGTTATTGCGATTCCTACAGGTGTGAAAATCTTCTCTTGGTTATTCACTATGTATAAGGGTCGTATCACGTATACAACACCTATGCTTTGGACACTTGGTTTCCTTGTGACTTTTGGTATCGGTGGTTTAACTGGTGTACTTATGGCTGTTCCACCTGCGGACTTCCTTGTACACAACTCATTATTCTTGATCGCTCACTTCCATAACGTAATTATCGGTGGTGTGGTGTTCGGTATGTTTGCCGGCATCATCTTCTACTGGCCAAAAATGTTTGGTTGGAAGCTCAACGAAGCATGGGGTAAAGCTGCATTCTGGTTCTGGTTCATCGGTTTCTATTTTGCATTCATGCCACTTTATATCCTTGGTTTCATGGGTATGACTCGTCGTTTGAATACATATGACAACCCTGAGTGGGACCCATACTTAGCAATTGCGTTGTTTGGTGCTGTTCTTATCGCTATTGGTATTGCATGTTTCTTAATGCAAATCATCGTTGGTTTCTTACAACGTAAGGACAACATGGACCATACTGGCGATCCATGGGATAGCCGTACCCTTGAATGGGCGACTTCGTCTCCTGCTCCATTCTATAACTTTGCGCATGTACCAGATGCTAGCGGTGTTGACCGTTTCTGGACTGACAAAGAAAATGGTGTAGCATACGCGCGTAACACTAAATATGAAGATATCCACATGCCGACTGATCGTGCTGCGGGCTTCGTCATTGCAATGTTCATTACTGTTCTTGGTTTTGCATTAATTTGGCATATTTGGTGGCTTGTCGTTGTTTCATTCGTTGCTGCTGTAGTTAGCTTGATCGTAAGCTCATTCACTAAGAATGTTGATTACTACGTTCCTGCTGCTGAAGTTGAGCGCATTGAGAATGAACGCTACGCGTTACTTGAAAAACACTTGAAGAAGGACTAAGGAAATGGCTGAAGTACTTCATCACGACAACCACGGCCATGATGGTCATCATGAACATGATGATACTGACTTAACGGTCTTTGGTTTCTGGACATACTTGATGAGTGACTTGATTCTTTTCGGATCACTCTTCATCGCATTTGCTGTATTAAGTAGTCATATTCCACCGGGCACACCAAGTCCAAAAGAATTATTTGGCGAGTCATTAGGTTTTGTACTTACTGAAACTTTTGCCTTATTGATTTCTTCGGTTACTTTTGGTTTTGCTGTACTTGCATCTTATAAAAAGAATGTAAATCAAGTAATCACTTGGTTATTCATTACATTCCTTTTCGGTGCATCGTTCATTGGTATGGAAGTCTATGAGTTCCATCACCTTGTACACGCAGGTCATGGTCCAACTCACAGTGCATTCTTATCATCGTTCTTTACTTTGGTTGGTACACACGGTATCCACGTAACTTCTGGTTTAGTGTGGATGTTGGTATTGATGTATCAAATCAAAAAGAATGGTTTGACATTACCGAATACACGTCGTCTTGCTTGCTTAAGCTTGTTCTGGCACTTCCTTGACATCGTTTGGATCTGTGTATTCAGCGTCGTTTACTTACTGGGAGTTGTCTAATGAGTAGTCATGACCATAATGCTGCAGGTGCATCACACGGTAACTTCAAGCAATACACTGTTGGATTTATCCTATCTGTTATCCTCACCATCATCCCTTTCGGGATGGTGATGGCTGGCGGTTTCAGTCGTGGCATTTTAGTTACAGTAATTGCAATCACTGCTGTTGCTCAGGTTCTTGTACAACTTGTGTACTTCTTACACATGAATACATCGTCTGAACAACGCTGGAATCTTATTGCATTTATCTACACAATCTTATGTATCGCTGTACTCTTAGTCGGCTCTGTGTGGATTATGAATTACTTACACTACAACATGATGATCTAAACTGATTGTCATGTGGAAAAAGTATTTATTCCTGACTAAACCAGGAATTCTCTTCGGTAATTTTATTACCACCTTGGGCGGCTTCTTCTTAGCCGCCCAAGGCTCTATAGACTGCCTCTTATTATTACTTACACTGATTGGAACAACTTTTGTGGTTGCCTCTGGTTGTGTCGTAAATAATGTAATTGATCAAGATATCGATCAAAAAATGCAACGCACCATGAACCGTGCACTTGTTAAAAAAACGATTTCCCCTACTGTTGCGATGTTTTATGCATTGGTCTTAGGTGTGATTGGATTTAGCATTCTTTGGTTCTATGTGAATGCTTATGCTTTTTTATTCGCTGTGATTGGTTTTGTTGTCTATGTCGGTTTTTATAGTTTGTGGACAAAACGTACTACAATCCATCAAACCGTCATTGGTAGTATTTCTGGAGCGAGTCCTCCTGTTATTGGTTATACGGCTGTAACGCATCAGTTCGATATGGCGGCCTTGTTGATTTTTGTTGCATATGCCTTATGGCAAATGCCACATTCTTGGGCAATCGCGATTTATCGTTTTGATGACTACAAAAATGCAGGTGTACCAATTTTACCCGTAGCACGTTCTATTCTTAGAACAAAAATTGAATCACTGATTTATGTGGTTTTATTTACACTTGCTATGAATGCACTATATTTTTATGGATATACCAATATTATTTTCTTGGTGATCTGTAACTTATTATGCGCATATTGGTTCTATATTGGTGTTTTAGGATTTAAAGCTGAAAATGATCAGCTTTGGGCAAAGCGCTTTTTCTTATTTTCAGTAATTTTAATTACTGTGATCAGTTTGAGTTTTAGCTTTACTTTCAAAAGTCCTGCACCTATGTTCCCTCTTTTCTAAAAAAGATAGAGGATATCTCTATCTTTTTATTCTCTGCTTCTATTGTTATCATTTTGCTGAATAATTAATTAATATTTATCACCATAATGAATCTACATAAAAATCTAATCTCAAAAGCTATCATTTATTCGTGCTTTTCATTCATTGCTTATCATAGCCATATTGCATATGCAGGTGCGGATATCACTTGTGAACCTGATTTCGCTATGAATAGCAATGAATATCAATCTTGCAGCAATTTACCCATTCTCTACCCAGCCAATGATAATCAAACCAATATGTTGTTATTGCTCAGCGATTCAGGCTTAGCAACGATTGCACCATTATCTGCTGATCCAAATTTATGGGATGCTTTTTATGGCTCAGTTCCATTTGAAGCCTCTTCTTTCCCTTATGTTGTCAGTAATAAAATTCCAAATCAAAGAAAACAACTTGATAGTGACGATACGTTTTTTGATGAACGCTGCGCAACATTAAGTTCAGGTAAACAAATTTTTATTTCCCAAGTAAAAAAACAAAAATTAATTCCTGAAAATGAAAAACAAATTTTGATTCAAGCGAGAGAAAAAGTAGATCAATGTGGTGACAAAATTGAGCTAATTGCGGTAGACCCAAATTGGTCTGTAACCACTAGGCAATATGCATCTTATCTCAATGCCAGCATTTTATTTTATAAAGCAAATTATGTAGCAGCTACTAAAATATATACCGTTCTTACAACTGTTGAAGATGCTTGGCTAAAAGAAACTTCGCAATATATGCTCATTCGTACATCGCTTAATGCCGCTTATGCAACTGGCATGAATCAATACGGCGACGTTAATTTAGACAAAATTAACGCCCCTCTCATAAAAGCCTTTTTAGATCACATTAGCACCTATTTAAAGACCTATCCAAATGGGCAATATGTCGCGAGTGCCCGTGGTTTTATGCGTCGTGGTTTTTGGCTTGCTGGACGACAAGATTTACTGATTAATGAAATTGTATGGCAAATCCAAAATCCAAAATCAAAGTTTTACAATCTAACGGTCAATCAACTCCCTGCTGAAGTTAACCGCCGTATTTTTGAAAGTAGGAATTTCGATCCCAAACAGCTCAAAGATCCATTCTTTTTGGCAACCTATGATCTCATGTATATGAGAAAATCATCCTCTGATCAATATCGTCCAATTTCATGGACACAATTGAATGCTCAAAAGCCTTACTTCAAAGATCAGCAGGAATTGTTTCAATATTTACAGGCGACGCATCTATTCTTTATTCAAAATAAAGCCAAAGAAGCGCTTAGTTATCTTCCACAAGAAAGTTATACCGCTAAAAACTATTTGCAACTCAGTCAGATTTTTTTGAGAGGTCAAATTTTAGAAAAAACTGGGCAAAAGAATACTGCTGAAACTTACTGGGGACAATTACTTGCACATGCAAAAGATAACTATCAAAAATCGCTCTTTGAAACCGCTCTCTCAAATCATCTGAATGCAAAACAAGACTATTCTGCATTTATTGGTAAAACTGCAAAAATTAGCCAAGCAAATCTTCAAAGAAACTTTATTACTCTAGTTGCTGACGCAAAAAGCTTACAAGCGATTATCCAGTCAGATAAAAGCACGGTTGATCAGAAACAAGCTGCAACGTTTACTCTGTTAAGTAAAAGTTTAACCCACCAAGACTATGCATTATTCAAACAAACTTATGCTTACATGCCCAAAAATGCAGATCAATACCAAGGTTATAACAGCTCAAACGAACAATTAAAAAACAAGCCTGAATTTGCACAATTTATATGGAATGGAACAACAATTACGCCTCAACTCAAATGTAATCGTCTTGAAACGCTAATTACACAACTCATTTCCTCACCCAAAGATCCATTATTAAATGTATGTTTAGGTGAATATATTCGGAGTGAACAAGGATATTCATTACAGCAACTTACTTACGCCGAAAAGCAACATTCAAGTTTTTCTGGACAGATTTTTTCTCGTGGGCAAGTGTATAAAGACATTATCAAGTCTTCATCAAAAGGTGACTTGCAAGCTTATGCTCTTTATCGTGCTGTACAGTGTTATGCACCAAGCGGAATAAATGATTGCAATGATGCTGAAGTGAGTTCAATAACACGAAAAAATTGGTTTGATCGGATTAAAAAAGAGTATCCAAATACGTCGTGGGCAAAATCACTGAAGTATTATTGGTAAATCAATATGTTGAAGTTAATAAAGCTTGTTGCGTGCTTCTTTCTCATGTTTAGCATAAATGCATGCCAACCCACACAGTCAGCGACTTCAACAATTGATGCAAATAATTTTGACAGTTTCTGGATTTGGGGGGACATTAAAACCGCCCCTTATCTAATCAATGCAAAAGAGCTTTATATCTTACAAGGTGAGATTCGCTACGTTAAACAAAAGCAAAGTTCTATCCTTATTCCACAAGGTATTTCTGTTTTAAAACTCCCCCATCAAAAAATCTGGTTAGTGTTTAGGACTCATCATTTAAATTGGACTGAACAGGACTACCAAAATATTTTTAATCGTCTCGCTCAGTGGAAAAATCAAGGAAACAATATCATTGGTATTCAAATTGATTTTGATAGTAAAACCAAGAACCTTAGGGATTACGCCTTTTTTCTACAAAAACTGAGACATAAACTTCCACAAAACTATCAATTGAGTATTACTGGCTTGCTTGATTGGACTAATTTTAAAGATCAAACGACCTTAGCTATTTTTAGACAAAATATTAATGAGTTAATTATTCAAACCTATCAAGGCACAACCACGATTCCGAATTATTCACAATACTTAAAGCGAATTTCGACCTTAAAGCTGCCCTATAAAATTGGTTTTGTACAAGGTGGTCGCTATCAAAAAGATGTGAAATACACCAACGATCCCAATTTTAAAGGCTATGTGATCTTTTTGCTTCGATCAAAAACATGAATTAACTTGCGATTTTAGTGAAAGGTGTCTAAAATCGCAGCTTCGCAATTTGCGACATAACTTTTTTAGTTATGACTCCTTGCTTCTAATTTTTATATTTAGGGGCTGCTTAAACCGTAAGGAGCTGACAATGCGTCACTACGAAATCGTACTATTGGTACATCCAGACCAAAGCGATCAAGTTGTAGGTATGGTTGAACGCTATATCTCTCAGATCAAAGAAGCTGAAGGTCAAATTCACCGTTTAGAAGATTGGGGCCGTCGCCAATTGGCTTACCCAATTAACAAAATTCACAAAGCACACTACATTCTTATGAATGTTGAATGTGGTCAAACGACTCTTGATGAATTAGAAGAATTATTCCGTTATAACGACGCAATCATTCGTAACATCATCATCCGTCGTGAAAACGCAATTACTGAAGAATCTTTACTTGCTAAGAGTGCTGAAGAAAAACGTGCGCGTAAAGCTCAACGTGAAGAAGCACAACAAGCAGTTCAAGAAGCTGAATAAGGAGAACATCAATGGCACGTTTTTACCGTCGTCGCAAGTTCTGCCGCTTTACAGCTGAGAATGTTGCGTACATCGACTACAAAGATATTGACACTTTGAAACAGTACATCACTGAAAACGGCAAGATTGTTCCTAGCCGTATTACAGGTACTAAAGCTCGTTATCAACGTCAATTAGCGTTAGCAATTAAACAAGCTCGCTATTTGTCTTTGATTCCTTACACTGACAATCATAAGTGAGGTTGAGCCGTGGATATTATCTTATTACAACGCATTAAGAACCTTGGTAAATTAGGCGACAAAGTATCAGTTAAAGCTGGTTACGGTCGTAACTTCTTGATCCCTCAAGGTAAAGCTGTAGCTGCAACTGAAGCAAACACTGCTGCATTTGAAGCTCGTCGTGCTGAACTTGAAAAACAAGAAGCTGAAGTATTAGCTGCTGCGAATGCACGTGCTGAACAATTGAACGAAGTTAACATCGTGATCACTGCTAAAGCTGGTGACGAAGGTAAACTATTCGGTTCTATCGGTACTCGTGACATCGCTGATGCTTTAACTAATGCTGGTCTTGTTGTTGACCGTGCAGAAGTTCGTTTACCAAACGGTGCGCTTCGCCACACTGGTGAATTCAACATCGCAATCCAATTGCATCATGATGTTGTTGCTGAAGTTCTCGTTACTATCGTATCTGAGTAATTTCTGCAAAGAAAAGAGCATGTTTTACATGCTCTTTTTTTATGCCTAAAATTTAGGCTGTACTTTTTCACCAATTAAACAATTTTATTCCAATTAAACCCTCCTGTTTGAATCCATTTGGATTAAGATAGTCATTCATTTACGGTTTCATTTTTTTATTAGGTCTAGTTATGTCACAGGCAAATGCCAATTTTGCAAAAAATACTCCCAACACAGAGAGTAAAGTGAATGACTCAGGTCAACTCAAAGAATTCAGGACTCCCCCCCATAACCTTGCAATTGAACAAGCAGTTTTAGCAGCACTAATGACTGTTGCAGAATCATTTGAGCAAGTGGGTGATTTACTCAAAGAAAATGATTTTTACGCGACTCGCCACAAATATATTTATCGCGCAATTGAAAAGCTTGCTCAAGAAAACTCACCTTATGATGCTGTACTCGTTAATGACTGGTTGCTCAAGCAAAACCTATTAGATGCAATTGGTGGTGAAGAATATTTAATGCAACTCATGGCAGACTCCCCTTCAAGTTTTTATAACTTGGAAACCTATGCCAATAAAATTAAAGAATTCTCAACCCTACGCAGCATGATTAAAGTCAGTAGTGATATTTTACAAAATGCTTATGATACGAAAGGTCGACCTGTCAGTGAAATTTTAGATTTAGCTGAAACCAATATTTTTTCGTTAGCAGAACAGCACAATAACAATAAAAAGGATGCTGGCCCTAAATCAATTAGCTCCGTTACTGCTGATGTGATTAGCAAACTGGATGAACTATCCAAAATGGATGGCAATATCACAGGTCTTTCTACAGGTTTCCTTGAACTAGATAATAAAACCTATGGTATGCAAGCAGGTGACTTGATTATTGTTGCTGCACGTCCTTCTATGGGTAAAACAACATTTGCGATGAACTTAGTTGAAAGTGTTTTATTCAACTGTAATTTACCCGCACTGGTTTATTCAATGGAAATGCCAGCCGACTCCATTGCGATGCGTTTAATTTCTTCTTACGGCAAAGTTCACCAAGGACATTTACGTTCAGGGAAACTTGATGGTGATGAGTGGTCAAAAGTTACAGGTACGATTCTTCAACTTCAAGAAAAGCATTTGTATATTGATGATTCCTCAGCACTACCACCAACAGAAGTACGTTCTCGTGCACGTCGTATTGCAAAAATGCATGACGGTAAAATTGGCTGCATCATGGTCGATTATTTACAGTTGATGAAAGTTCCAGGTATGGGCGACAACCGTGTCGGCGAGATTTCTGAAATTTCACGAAGCCTTAAAGCTTTGGCCAAAGAAATGAATTGTCCTGTGATTGCACTTTCACAGCTTAACCGTAGTCTAGAGAACCGACCAAACAAACGCCCTGTTATGTCAGACTTACGTGAATCAGGAGCGATCGAGCAGGATGCCGATTTAATCATGTTCATCTACCGTGATGAAGTCTATAACAAAGAATCAAAAGAAGCTGGTACAGCAGAAATCATTATCGGTAAACAACGTAACGGTCCGATTGGTACTGTTCGTCTTGCCTTTGAAGGTCAATATACGCGTTTTAGTAATCTCTCGCCTGAGTTCTATGCTCAATATGATGACGAGGAATAATTTTTAATTTTTAGCTGTTATATATCTTCCCAAGCTGTCCCAAAGGAGTACTCAGGGTGCGCCAAGCAACAGTTTATATTGATAGTCAGGCACTTCAATATAATTTAAACCGTGTCAAACAACTTGCACCACATTCAAAGATTGTAAGTATGGTAAAAGCCAATGCTTACGGACATGGAGTCAAAAACTGCTTAGCCGCCTTAAATACCACTGATGCCTTTGGTGTCGCCTGCTTAGAGGAAGCTTTAGAAATCAGGCGATTAGGTTATCAACAATCCATTACCTTGATTGAAGGCATATTTTCTGAAGATGAAATGACGCAAGTGATTGAGCATAAACTGGAATGTATCGTTCATCATCGTCAGCAAGTTGAGTGGCTATTGGCTCATAAACAAGCTTATAACGCTTTAGGCTTAAAGGTTTGGGTCAAACTCAATAGTGGTATGAATCGCCTAGGATTTAAAATAAATGAAATTATTGATGTTATTCAATGCTTAAAAGCTGAAGGATTCACCTGTGTATTGGCTATGCATTTTGCCAATGCTGATGCAGATCACCCACTCAATCAGCAGCAAATTGAACAGTTTTTATCTGTAAAACAGGCTTGTGAACCCATCCTTGCTTCATGCTGTAATTCTGCTGCAATCTATAAATATCCAGAGCTACATTTTGATTATGTCCGCCCAGGTATCATGCTTTATGGTGCGAGCCCATTTGCAGAAAAAACTGTGCACGATCTAGACTTAAAGCCAGTGATGACTTTTAGTGCAGAAATTATTGCACTGAATCATATCCAGAAGGACGAATATGTAGGCTATGGTTCTACTTATACTGCTACACAAAATGCTGATATTGCCATAGTTTCAATTGGCTATGGGGATGGCTATCCACGAGCATTTATTCACCCTAACTTTGTTGCGATTCATCAGCAACTTGTTCCTATTGTAGGGCGAGTAAGCATGGATATGATTGCAATTGATATCAGTCAGGTTAAAGCTGAAATAGGCACTCAAGTCGAACTTTGGGGAAATACTCGCTTAGTGGATGATGTTGCGACTGCAAACGGTACTATTGGTTATGAGCTACTATGCAGACTGAGTAACCGACCAGTGCGAAAATTGAAATAAGAATATTGAAAAAATCCAAGCAATTGCTTGGATTTTTAGTTTTACAAACCATAATCCGAAGTTGGCTTTGGCAATTCCTGCAAACCACGTCTTAATGTCTCAGACCATTGCTTGCTAATTTGACTAAAATAAGGATCTTCCTCATTGATCCTTTTACCTTCTGGAATCAAGAAACTATCCTTATGATACACCAAGACATCTAAAGGCAGCCCAACAGAAACATTTGATCGTAGAGTCGAATCAAAAGAAATCAATGTACAGCGCAATGCATCATCTAGAGGCATTGTAAAATGTAAAGCACGATCTAAAATAGGTTTGCCATACTTACTTTCACCGATCTGAAAATATGGTGTATCTGTTGTCGCACAAATAAAATTCCCTTGAGGATAGACATTATAAAGCTCCATGTCCTCTCCTTTAATTTGGCCACCTACCAAAATACTGCAAGAATAATTCATTTGCTCTTGCGTATCTGTCGTGATGTCTTCTAAAACTTTACGTAATGTTTTACCGACAAGTTCTGCAACTTCAAACATTGTTTTTACGGTATATAAATTAGGCTCTTGATCTAAGGCCAAAGCATTTTGTAAATGCCCAATAACGGCCTGTGTTGTTGCTAGATTACCCGCTGTTTGTAGCGCGATAAATCGTTCACCTTCAACGCCAAAGGTATGTAATTTACGAAAAACAGATATATGATCGACCCCTGCATTCGTCCGAGTATCACTAATCAATACCAAACCTTGCTCTAATCTTAATGCACAACAATAGGTCATCTTTCTCTCTTTACACTCAACAAGCTAAAACCTGAACCACAGACATCATACTTTCTACTCCGCCTTGCTCACGCACACCACGTACTGGTGCGACATCGAGATAATCTCGACCAACCGCAACATAGATATGATTTTGAGGCGTAAATATCTGGTTACTAATATCGAAACAATACCATTCATTTTCAATAAAAGCTTCCGCCCATGCATGACTGGCGAGGTGTGGTTGGTTCTGGTCATATAAATAACCAGAAACATAACGAGCTGGTATCTGTAAGGCACGGCACATAGCGATAAACACATGTGCATGGTCTTGGCAGACCCCCTGACCTGCATAAAATGCATCAATCGCCGCGGTAGTCACTGAAGTACTCTCAGGCTGATATGGCATTTGTTGCAATATTTTTTCTGATAAAAGTATCAAGTGCTGACGATCTTTAATTTTGACTATCGATTGCGCAAAATCAAACATCATTAAATCACAATGTGTCATCGCAGTACGCTGTAGAAACAACATAGGCGAAACATCAATTTCAAAAAAACCAAGTTCGGTGTCAAAAAGCTCAACTATTCCCTGCGCCATAATCGTCAGGTAGCGGTAATCATGTCGTTGAGTTGCCGTAATCCATAAATTATTAAAAGCATCTCTTTTACAGGAATATTCTCCAGGAACACTAATATGCCAGTTTTCAATCGTCTGATGCCTCGAACTCTGAGGCATCATCTTAATCGACTGCACACTATTTCGTGCAATCTGAGTATAACGATAATGCGTTTGATGATTCACCATCAGCTTCATGCGTATACCTCAAATTGATTTTCTAGCTGGTATGTAAAGGCATAGAACTGGTTCACATAAGGTTGATTTTTTAGAATATCCCAACTGCTTTGCAAGTCTTGCCATCCTAAGTCATATAACTGAACAACAACTGGATCAACTGTTTCTAATACATTGTGAATATTATGTTCGAATCGAAAATAAGTATCTATTTGCTCTATGCTTTGTCCTAAATAAAAAAATAAAAATATATCTGGCTGTTCAGCTTTTAGAATTTCACAGCAATCATCAATTACTGCACGAATATTTTCAGCCTCACACTTCACATTTTTGATTAAATGATTCAACTCTGCATAAGCTTTTGCAGTTAAAAGACCTCTTAGTTCTTGAATATTATCTCTAGCGATCTCAAGCTGACTGATTAACGAATATGGTTGTTGTGAATCAAGCATAAACTGATTCAAATTTTCAGCATCATCAATATGTAAACATAATGCTTGAGCAAATGTCTCGGCTTGCTGGTCATTTGTAAAAGGCAAATGTTGAGCCACATAACCGATGCGAAATAAATAACGTCCTAACCAATAAATATGTTGTGCGCTTGAGCTGAGTAAATGCATAAATGCCCTCCCTTATCGTTAATAAAAGACCTAAACACTCACTCATGTTTAAATAAGTGTTTAAGCTGAAGTTCCATGTGGAATATTCTAAGATCGTAGTGTTTCAACAACCCATGTATCTTTAATTCCGCCACCTTGAGAGGAATTTACAACTAGAGAGCCTGCTTGCATTGCAACACGGGTCAATCCACCCGGCACGATCTCAGTACGATAAGGAGAACTCAATACAAAAGGACGCAAATCAATATGTCTTTCAGCAACACCTTCCGTTGTTAAAGTCGGTGCGACAGAAAGTGCTAATGTCGGCTGAGCAATATAAAGACATGGCGACTCAATAATTTTCTGTCTAAATGCTTCTATTTGCTCTTGGTCTGCTTGAGGACCAATCAACATACCGTAACCACCAGACCCTTGAGCTTCTTTAACAACTAATTTTTCTAAGTTATTTAATACATAATCCAAATGCTCAGCATCACGACATTGATAAGTTGGCACATTATTTAGAATTGGACTTTCACCCAAATAATATTGAATCATTTGATCAACATAAGGATAAATCGACTTATCATCTGCCACACCTGTTCCCGGTGCATTTGCAATCACCACATTATTTTGCAGATAAGCAGACATCAGCCCTGCAACCCCAAGCGTGCTATCAGGTCTAAAAGTTAAAGGGTCTAAGAAATCATCATCTAAACGTCTATAAATCACATCCACTTGCTGACGGCCACGAACTGTTTTCACAAAAACATGATCATTTTCAACAAATAAATCTCGACTTGTCACTAGTGGAACATCCATTTCACGGGCCAGAAATGCATGTTCATAATAAGCGCTATTAAAACGTCCTGGTGTTAAGACAACAATCAATGGATTATCGACATGTGCATTCTCTGCTAAAACTTCTCTTAGTAAAGTTGGATATTGCTCAATCCCCTGTAAATTATTACTAGAACATAAATCAGGCATGAGTGTTTGGCTGATTTTGCGGCTTTCGATCATATAAGACACCCCAGATGGTGTTCTTAAATTATCTTCCAGTACAAAAAAATCACCCTGACGGTCTCGAATAATATCAATCCCACTAATTTGCGAATAAATCTTACCTTTTAGATTATGCTTCAACATATGTGGCTGAAATGCTTCATGCGACATGATTTGAGCTGCTGGAATCAAACCATCTTTTAGAATGTTTTGTTGATGGTAAATATCATCTAAAAATAGATTCAATGCTTTGACACGTTGTGCACAGCCTGTTGAAATTTTTTCCCATTGTTTCTTTTCAATCACTCTTGGAATTAAATCATAAGGAATCGTTCTTTCAGTGCCCTCATGATCACCATAAACGTTGAATGTAATACCTTGATAGAGAAAATGTTGTTTCGCTTGTGCACCAAGTAATTTAAGATCCTCCAAACTACGCAGACTTAACCATTGTTCAATCTTTTTAGAAGCTTCACCGTTAATACTTTTATCGTCTAACATTTCGTTGAAAAATTGCGATTTGAGTTGCTCAAATAAATTTGGTGTGACATTGAGCTGTTGAATAAATGTAGACGAATGTACTGATACTGCTGCAGCCGTTTGATCTGGCGCATAATAATCTGTGCTGACATGTAGGTTGTGTTCTTGTTCTGACATAGAAACCTCGTCTCATCATTTATTTATATAACTAGCAAAGCAATTTCGATGCCACTTATATCTGATGGATATTTTTTATACAGCCTAAACATACTCCTCCAAAGCTGCCCACGTTTCAGTCGTAAATACGTAATCTCGATATGATGCGCTTGCCAAATGCCAATAGTTTTTTTATTGTGTGTGCTTTAGAGCATTGAATTATTTATTACGCATATGTCATCTGCACAAGAAAAAGAAACATCCAATAGTCTTTATCGCCAATGGCAAATCTTATCTCGTCTCTCGACAGGGAAATGGATGGGAACACGTGAACTTCAAGAAATATTAGAACGAGAAGGGATCGATATTAGTTTGCGCACCATTCAACGTGATCTAAATCAAATTGCACAACGCTTTCCAATCGAAAGTAACAAAACAGTTCCTCAAGGTTGGCGCTGGCGCTCAGATGCACCAATTCAAAGCTTGCCACATATGACTAGCTCTCAAGCCGTTACGTTTATGATGGTTGAGGAACACCTAAGACATTTGCTACCGCCAAGTTTACTCGAAGAAATGATGCCTTGGTTCGACCTTGCAAAACGCAGTTTATCGACTCAAAACAACGTTCGACAATGGATCAATCGCGTTCGTATTGTGCCTGCCAATCAACCACTCATTCCACCAATGGTCGATAAACTAGCTCAACAAGCGATCTATGAAGGTCTTTTGCAAGATAAACAAATTGAGTGTATTTATAGCGCACGAACAAACCAAGGCGAAGATAAAACGTATATTTTGAATCCACTCGCTTTGGTTCAAAGAGGTGCTGTTATTTATCTGATTTGCACGCGAAATGATAAAACTGATGTCCAAACTTTTGCGCTGCACCGTTTTAAAGCAGCGACCGTTTTAGAAAGCCGTGCCTTACATCCTGTAAATTTTGACATTGATCATTATATTGACTCTGGTGCATTAGGTTTCCGTGTCGATTACAGTAAACCGACTGAACAAATTCTGCTTAAGCTCACAATGACTGAGAATACAGCCAAAAGCTTTTATGAAAGTCAGTTAAGTAAAGACCAGATCATCACGCCATTAGAAGAAAATATTGTTGAAGTCTCAGCAAATGTTCCTTTTACATCTCAGCTCGTTTGGTGGCTAAGAAGTTTTGGTAAAAAGTTATTAAATATCGAACCAATTGCTGTCTATAATGCAGTCAAAGAAATTGAAGACTCTAAATAAAAAAGAGAACCTCTAGGTTCTCTAAAATTTTTATATAATTTATCCTAAATAATCAGTATTTTTTTCTTAGATTAATTTGAATTAAGCCAATTTCCCCCACTGTTTAAAATTGGCTTGAACTGTATGATCACGATGAGTTTAATTAAAAACAGCATGCAAGTTCATAACCATTATAACGAATCCGCTTTTTGGTCATTGTTAAAACCCTCTTTATTTGAATGAAGAACCAATATAACAATGATTTTTCAGCTAGAGAAATAACAAAGATTGCAATTAAAAGCTATTTTTCTGCTAGATATACTGAATATATAAATCTATAAAATAAAAAAGCTCCCCAAAGGGAGCTTTAAATCATACCATTAGCTTAAGCTGAAAATGGATGACGTAAAACGATTGTTTCTGCACGGTCTGGACCAGTTGAAACGATATCAATTGGGCAACCAATTAAAGTTTCGATACGACGTACATAAGCCAATGCATTTGCTGGCAGTTGCTCAATTTGAGTTAAACCAACTGTAGATTCACTCCAGCCCGGCATTGTTTCATAGATCGGCTTCAAGCTTTCGAATGAAATCGCATCAGAAGAACCTGCACAACCTGAATCCACATCTTCATAACCGATACAGATTTTAACTTCTTCTAAACCATCTAATACATCAAGTTTAGTTAAGCAAATACCAGACAATGAGTTTACTTCAACTGAACGACGTAGAATTTCTGCATCGAACCATCCACAACGACGTTGACGACCAGTAGACGCACCAAATTCATGACCTACAGTCCCTAAGTGACGACCAATCGCATCACCAGTATCTGTCGAAGCATCATAGTGCAATTCTGTAGGGAAAGGACCAGCACCTACACGAGTTGTATATGCTTTTGTAATACCCAATACATAATCTAAATGTAATGGTCCCATACCCGAACCAGAGCTTACGCCACCAGCAGTGGTATTTGAACTCGTAACAAATGGATATGTACCATGATCGATATCAAGTAAAGAACCTTGTGCACCCTCGAACATGATTGCCTTACCTTCTTTGCGGTAATCATGTAACACTTTAGTGACATCAATCACTAATGGTGCAAGCACTTCACGCCAAGCGTTACAAAGTGCAAGTACATCTTCAAACTTAACTTCTTCAACGCCATAGAATTGAGAAAGTTGGAAGTTATGAAGCTCAAGCATTTCCTTGAGTTTTTCTTCAAGTAATTCACCACCACGAATCAAGTCAGCAACACGCACAGCGCGGCGAGCGACTTTATCTTCGTAAGCAGGACCAATACCACGACCAGTTGTACCAATCTTCGCATTACCGCGTTTCTTTTCACGTGCTTGGTCAAGTGCGATATGGTTTGGCAAAATTAAAGGACAGTTTGGAGAAATACGTAAACGTTCTTTAACAGGTACGCCTTCTTCTTCCAAAATTGCCATTTCTTTAATTAAAGCTTCAGGTGATAACACCACACCATTACCAATTAAGCACAATACGTTTTCACGTAAAATACCTGATGGAATGAGGTGTAATACAGTTTTCTTACCACCTACGACAAGCGTATGCCCTGCATTGTGACCACCTTGATAACGTACAACCGCAGCCGCTTGATCTGTGAGCAGGTCGACGATTTTACCTTTACCTTCGTCGCCCCATTGGGTACCAAGTACCACAACATTTTTGCCCATAATAGCCTCATTACATCATGCTGTTAAAATTGGAAACTAAGCTGTAGAGCCAGCTTAGCAATTAAATTTTTTCAATGACCCATTGCCCATTTTGAGACACCATTTGATGTGTCGCATATGGCACTGAGCTTAAATCATCATTACCTAACAACTGCACAACACGTAAGCCGTTCAGACGTGCATCTGCAATTGCTTTTAATAAATCTTGTTCACTTCCTCTAGGCGCAACAATCGTTTCAATTTCTACAAATTGAGTTGCGCCTAAAGCGTATAAATCACAACTAAAACCAGTTGCTGGGCGTGCACGACCAAAGTGCTCACCAATACCATCATAACGCCCGCCTTGCGCAAGTGGCGCAGCACGATTTGGCGCATAAATGGCATACATCAAACCAGTATGATAGTGATAACTACGTAACTCGATAACATCGATTCCAATATTTAAATTAGACCAACGTGACTGAATTTGAGTCAAAGTAGATTTCAATGCATCAAATGCATTTTTAAAATCAACATCATTTAAAATATCTTGGCTTAGATGCGTTTGTAATGCATCTAGATCACTCGCATAACGACCTAAAGCATAAAAATCAGCACCCATAGCAAGATCTTTAGTAAATTCTTCGAGTTCAGGTAATGCTTTACGCTGATATAAATCAGAGAGCTGATTTTCTGTATTTTTATTTAAACCAGCACGCTTTACTAAACTACGGAATAAACCAACATGACCTAAATCTAAATGAGCGCCATCTAAAGTATGCGTATGCTCAATCAAAGCCAACATCACATCAATCATTTCAACATCAGCTTCAATGCTGTCATGACCATATAACTCTGCACCAAGCTGTAAAGGCGCGCGCGTTGCATTAAAATTCTGTGGTTTAGTATGAAGCACAGTACCTGCATAGCAATAGCGGGCAACACCTTCAATTGGTCGTACGTGTGCATCTATACGTGCAACTTGTGGCGTCATATCTGCACGCACACCAAGCAAACGACCAGAAAGCTGATCAATGACTTTAAAAGTCACTAAGTCTAAATCTTGATTAGATTCTGATAATGACGACAACGATTCAATGTATTCAATAAATGGTGTGTATACCAATTGATAACCTCGAACTGCGAGGAAATCTAAAGCTGCGCGACGCAAAGTTTCAACGACTTGCGCTTGTTCTGGCAATACATCTGCTACCCCATCTGGTAGCAACCATGTCTCTGAAATGGTCATGTTTCAAACCTAAAATCTGTTCAATGTGGAGGCATCCACATAAAAAGCAACCACATAAAAAAATCGGGTGAATGCCCGATTCAGCGTAGTGTAGCACGAAGATTTATGCGATGCACCTGAGAATTTGAATAATTCGGTATCGTATTGCCTCCAGCACATCAGCACATATTTATGAATTTAATAAATAGATTCAATTAATTAAAAATCACTCATGACTAGCGTCGACTATCGTTCGTGATCCAAAGAACTGTCCAACATCTGAACTATCACCTTGTTTCCAATTGATCAGATTTAATTTTTTGAGTGTTTTAATCGCCTGTAAGTTAAACGCAAAGCAGCCTTTTTCTAAGTTTGCAATTCGCATCTTTTGACCCAGTATAATCATTTGACTAATTTGATCATCCCTATCATTTTTTTCAAATGAATTTAGCTGATCGCGAGCATAACTTAAGCTCTGCTCTACCGACCACGGCTGCGATGGCGTATAAATAGCATAAGCAGATTGATCCGTAGCATCACCTATTGTTCCAACTGTTTCTTCTACATCTAGATTATTTAATAAGAATATCCAATCATATCCATGCCAATTTCCCCAAGCCAGTTGATAATCAGATTGATTTGAAATAGGAGAATACTTCAAGCCTTCATATTGGTTAACAATTCGTTCACGTACTTCTGCGAAGGAAGGACTATCAAAGGAGTCAACTTGAGTAATATGATTCTGATTCCATTGCGTTTCCTTTAAACGATAGCAAATGCTATTTTTAGGAAAAACAGTATCTTTATAATTTTGATAAAATTTAATTAAATTTTGATTTAATCCATTTGTTTCATTGGAACTTAAATTAATATTTTCACGATATCCTGGCAATACGCGATCAAAAACATTTTGCCCATCTAATTGCACCAACTCAAAACTCAAATCCTGTTGCAACTCAGATGTACGCTCATATCGCCATTGAGTAGGTGTAAGTCTTTTGAAGACATTGCTCTGCGGTGTTCCAATTTCTAAAATTTTAGATTCAGTTAAAATTCTTCTGTCTAAAGGTTGGTTATGTGATTTATTAAAATTAATTTGATTGTCTTGAATCAGATATGTTGTTATCTCAAAAAAATCTGTGATCAAACCAGATGAGACATTAAATGGTTGATAATATACTTTGTACAGTGCATTTTGTTCAGATGATTCATCATCAGATTTTTTATCATTACTCTGATTCGAGCCACCACCGCAAGCTGTTAAAATAAATGTTGAAAATATAATAAGAGTTCCTGTTATTTTTTTTGATCCAAGCTTCATAGGTCAACAATCATTTTCAATTTATTTAGAAGCTAAAATAATATCAAAAACAGTAAAAAGCTAACAAGAAAAAATCCTAGAGTTTATTTTTAATTTTCATAAATATCGAAACAGTTAGTTTAATAAAATTCTAATAATTAATCTAAGTCTATACCTTTAATAAAACACTCCATTTTTTGACTTTTTGTATCAGTTGTATCAGAACAAAGAGAGATTCCATCTAAATTAGATATAAATTGAAAACCATGTTTAAGATAAAGATTTTTCGCATGCAGATTATGATCAGAGACGCTTAGTACAATTCGATGATGTCCTTTAGAAATCGCTAACTTCTTAACTGCAACAATCAAATGATCTGCTACACCACTGCCACGAAATAAAGGGTTAACCCACATAGCAATCACATTAAACTCTAACTCAGAATTAAGAGTTCCACCAACTATACCCACTGCCCGAGCATTGTGAATCGCGAGAATATATTGATTGTTAGTCCTTTGAGCTGCCCGATTACGCCATTCTTTCTCATGATATTTCTCAGTAGTTGCATAAGTTGCAGTAAATGCATCAGGACGATCAAATAATGACTGCAAACGAATGGCTTTAAGTATCTCCCAATCATCTTCACAAGTAAGACGGAATTCAAAGTTACTTAAATTATAGTTCATTCACACCCTCAAAATTATTATGAATTTTAATAGTTTAAAGTTAAATAAAAATAGTAAGATCATTACCATGTCTAAAAAATAGGTTTATATCATTAAACTAAATGCAATCAATTTGAAAGTTTAAACATATAACAACCTAATTTACTATTTCCCTTTACTACCTTTGACTACGATCTCTAAAACATTTACTAGTTCGACATTTTGTTTTTCTAGTGCGGCAATATTCGCCACTGTTCTATCCAACACCTCTTGTTGAACATGCATTTTCTTTGCCAAATCTTGCATAATTTCTAAGCTTTTTTTAAGGTGTAGCTCTAAGTGAAGCACTTTCTCTTCAAGCTGGAGAACCTCTACATCCTGATTTTTAACTTCTACATTTTTAAATTGAAACCAAAATAAAAAAATAACTGCCAACATTAATAAGATAATGAAACCCCACATCATCATTAATCCCATTTCCCCTCTCCAATTTTTATTTTCTAAAATTATTTATTAAATGATTCACACAGATCTAGTAAGCGATTCGCATAGCCCCATTCATTATCATACCAAGCAAAAACTTTCGCCTGATGGCCTACAACGATTGTTTGAGTTAAATCCACGATCAAAGAATATGGTGAATGATTAAAATCACTTGATACAAGATCCTCATCTGTCACTTGCATAATCTGAGCATAATCAAATTGTGCCGCTTTGACCAACACCTGATTTATTTTATGTACGGTAATTGGTGATTGAGAAATAAAGGTGAGATCAATTGCCGCCACATTTATGGTCGGTACACGTATCGAATATCCATCAATACGATCTTCCATTTTAGGCATAACACGTTTCAATGCACCTAAAGCACTTGATGTCGTTGGAATGATATTTTGTCCAGATGCTCTTGCTCGACGTAAATCTCGATGTGCATGGTCTAAAACAGATTGATCCGCTGTTACCGCATGAATTTCAGTCATCAGTGCTGTTTCAATACCAAAAGCATCATCAATGATTTTAACCAGTGGTACCAATGCTTGCGTTGTACATGAAACACTTGAAATAATTTGATCTGAGGGTTTTACGTCTGCGTGATTTACACCATAAACAATCGCAGCATCAACGGTATCGAAAGGTGCAGCCCCGATAATGACTCTTTTTGCTCCTGCCTCAACATGACGCGTTGCATCAGCTCTAGAGCGGAAAAGACCTGTACATTCAAGCACCACGTCAATATTTAATTTTTTCCATGGTAGACATTCAGGACATTCGTTATTAAACACTTGTAATCTGAGCTGACGTTGATTTGACTGAATGTTCAAAAAAATGTGCTCGCCATCAATTTGAATATCGACTTGTCCAGCAAAACGACCATGCGTCGTATCATATTTAAAAAGATGCACTAAAGTCTGTACATCAGCAATGTCATTAATGGCAACGATTTCAAATTGAAACTTCTTTGAGTTTTCAAACCATGCACGTAACACATTCCGACCAATTCGACCAAATCCATTGATAGCGATACGTTGCATGTAGCATCCTTATTCATCAAAACATCATCTTTTCTATGCTATATGGTAAAACATGAGAAGCATTGTTGAATATAGATTTTTAGCTTAAACACAGTTTTATATGATATTGCTTGTAAAATCGTTGGTTGGGCACACATTTTCCGTTATAATTTAGCACTTTTAAAATCTATGCCATGCAATAGGTTCGATTGTAGAACTTAAAACAACTTTCCTTATTGCATATAGCCAAATTCAAAATTATGGAGTGTCTTGGTTGTGAGTACTCGTTTTATGACATCAGCTGAAATTCGTGAAGCTTTTTTGCGTTATTTTGAATCGCAAGGCCACACACGTGTCGCGTCGAGTTCTCTCGTTCCCGCCAACGACCCAACGTTGCTGTTTACAAATGCTGGGATGAACCAGTTCAAGGATTGCTTTTTAGGTCTTGAAAAGCGTAGCTATACTCGTGCTGCATCTTCACAAAAAGTTGTCCGTGCAGGCGGTAAACATAACGACCTTGATAATGTCGGTTACACAGCTCGCCACCATACATTCTTTGAGATGTTAGGTAACTTCTCTTTTGGTGATTATTTTAAACAAGATGCGCTTAAATTTGCTTGGGAATTTTTAACCAGCGAACAATGGTTAGGTTTACCGAAAGATCGTCTTTATGTCACGGTTTATCATACTGATGATGAAGCCTTTGACATTTGGAATAAAGAGATCGGCGTAGATGCCGAGCGTATTATCCGTATTGGTGATAACAAAGGTGGTCAATACGCTTCAGATAACTTCTGGACAATGGGTGATACAGGTCCTTGCGGTCCTTGTTCTGAAATTTTCTATGATCATGGCGACCATATCTGGGGTGGATTACCAGGTACACCAGAAGAAGATGGCGATCGCTTCATCGAAATCTGGAACAACGTTTTCATGCAGTTTAACCGCACTGCGGATGGTGTTATGCACCCTCTTCCAGCACCTTCTGTCGATACAGGTATGGGCTTGGAGCGTATTTCAGCTGTGCTTCAGCATGTCAATTCGAACTACGAAATTGACTTATTCCAACATTTGTTAAAAGCAGCTGCTGACATCATTGGCATTCAAGAAGAAGGGCAACCTTCTTTACGTGTTCTTGCTGACCATGCCCGCTCTTGCTGCTTCTTGATCGCGGATGGCGTAAATCCTTCAAATGAAGGTCGTGGTTATGTGTTACGTCGTATTATCCGTCGTGCAGTACGTCATGGTAATAAACTAGGCGCAACAGGTACATTCTTCTACAAGATGCTACAACCACTCATCGAAGTCATGGGTGAAGCTTATCCTGAATTAGTTACACGTAAAGATGTTATTGAAGCAACTTTAATTCGTGAAGAAGAACAGTTTGCCAAGACACTTGAGCAAGGCTTAAAACTTTTAGAGGGTGAACTCGCTCAACTAAAAGGCAATGTGATTGCAGGTGAAACTGTATTCAAACTTTATGATACTTATGGCTTCCCAACGGACTTAACAGCTGATATCGCGCGTGAACGTGATCTAACGATTGATGAAGCTGGTTTCGAAGTAGAAATGGCTGCTCAACGCCAACGTGCTCGTGATGCTGGTAAATTCGCAGTTGACTATAACAGCATTGTTAAAGTCGAAGGCGAAACACAATTTGATGGCTATGATGCAACTCAGGGTCAAGGTCGAATTGTTGCGATCTATAAAGATGGCGTTCAGGTTGATGAAGTTAACGAAGGTGATGAAGCACTTATCGTATTGAACCAAACCCCTTTCTATGCAGAAAGTGGTGGTCAGATTGGCGACACAGGTATCTTCAAGAACGATACGGGTATCTTTGAAGTTCAAGATACTAAAAAATCTGGTGGAGCATTTGTACACCAAGGTATCGTTACTGTTGGTAGTCTAAAAACTTCACAAAATGTAGAAGCTACTGTTAAAGCGGATCTACGTGATGCAACCGCTCGCAATCACTCTGCGACTCACCTTTTACATGCTGCATTACGTCAGATTTTAGGTGATCACGTTCAACAAAAAGGTTCTTTGGTCGCAAGCGATATTTTACGTTTTGACTTTGCCAATGATCAACCTGTTACGTTTGAACAAATTCAACAGATCGAACGTTTAGTCAATGCTGAAGTGATCGCAAATACTCCAGTAAATACCGAACTTCTCGATATCGAATCTGCAAAAGCGAAAGGCGCAATGATGCTTTTCGGTGAAAAATATGGCGAAGAAGTTCGCGTATTGTCTATGGGCTCTGTGATTGAAGAGAAAAACTTCTCGATCGAACTATGTGGTGGTATTCACGTAAAACGTACAGGTGATATTGGTTTATTCAAGATCACCTCTGAAGGCGGTGTTGCCGCAGGTGTTCGTCGTATCGAGGCGGTAACAGGTTCAAAAGCACTCGAAGCTGTTCAAAAAGCCGATCGTGATATTCAGACAATCAATGGTTTACTTAAAGCTCAGAAAGAGCAAACTGTTGAGAAGGTTGAAGCAATTGTTGATACGGCGTCTAGCTTGCAAAAGCAGATTGAACAACTTAATCAGAAGTTAGCAAGTTTCCAAGCAGCTGAATTACTCGGCCAAGTAAAAACAATTGCTGGTCGTCAAACACTTATCACGACTGTTCAAGGTCTGGATGCAAAGTCACTACGCAATCTACATGACAGCGTAAAATCAAAATTGGAAGATGCAGTCATTCTTTTAGCTGGCATTGAAGGCGATAAAGTGAGTTTAATCGCGTCCGTCGCTAAACAATATACTGCAACTCTAAAAGCAGGTGACATCATCAAACACTTAGCTCAAGAGCTTGGTGGTAAAGGTGGTGGTAAACCTGACTTAGCACAAGGTGGCGCGCCACTAAACGAGAAGTTTGATCAAGTGATCGCAGCATTACCTGCATGGCTTGAGCAATAAGAACTTCACTTTTGTGTAACTGACCCTGATGCCTCTCAGGGTCATGGCTTATATGGAACAACTATGGCATTAATCGTTCAAAAGAATTAATGCCATTAAGCCACTCTAAGACAGACCAAGACAAAAACTACAATAAAAGCCTTATTTCTCAATATTTCCCCCACTTTTAATATAGACACACTAAGACATTATAGGACAGAATAAGTCTGATCAATTATGTACACAACTGTGTACATATTCATACCTTTCGTTTGCTTAACAAAAATTATGTACACAGGTGGACTATGGCCTTAACTGAAATGTGGCTGAAAGCTAATAACGGCAAGGCTCGTGAAAAAGTTGAAGAAATAGCAGACCGTGACTCAATGAGTGTTCGAATCTCTCCTAAGGGCAAAATTGTCTTTCAGCTTCGTTATAGATTCGCAGGGAAAGCCGACAGGCTTGATTTGGGTACTTACCCTCACCTTCTATTAAAAGATGCCAGAATCAAAGCTGGTGAGATGCGTGCGCTCTTAGATAAAGGACTTAACCCAAAACTTGAACAGCGTGTTCAACAGCAAAAATATATTGATGCAAGTACCTTTGAAGAAGTGTTTAACGATTGGTATGAGAGTTACTGTGCTAAGAAGAAAAAATCTGCCCAGCAGATTAAAAACACATTTGAGCAGCATGTCATACCTGAAATTGGTGATTTACCAATCGAGCGAATCACCCTTCAACAGTGGTTAGCCTTACTTGAAGAATTGGCAGAAGATGTTCCTTCTATTTCCGATCGTGTACTCACAAACGCAAAACAGGTTTTAAAATGGGCAAAAAAGAGACAGTTACTTGAAGTTAATGTTTTATCTGATATCTATGCGAAAGAAGATCTAGGCATTGAACGAAATAGAGGCACTCGTTTCCTATCAGATGAAGAAATCAAAATGGTTTGGCTGGCAATTGAAGAATCAAATATTTTGCCCAAAAACAAAATTTTCTTAAAACTATGCTTAATGTATGGCTGTAGAAATGGCGAACTCAGAGCAGCTAAGAAGTCAGATTTCGATTTAAACAGAAAAGTATGGATTGTTCCTGTAGTGAACAATAAGACTGGTAAGAAAACTGGCCGTGAAATCATTCGCCCAATTTTACCTGAAATGGAAGCATTAATTGTAGAGGCTTTCGACTACAACAATTCAGTGTATTTCCTAACAAATGATAGTGAAGACACACCTATGAGTCATGGATCTTCAAACTCATTACCTGGTTATATTATGGAGCGCCTCAGAAGGCATCATGATTACCATATGAAACATTGGTCTCTGCACGATCTAAGAAGAACAGCACGTACTAATTTCAGCGCTTTTACTTCGCGTGATGTTGCACAACTTATGATTGGTCATGTAATGTCTGGCGAACAAGGTACATATGATTATTATGAGTATTTACCGCCACAGACTGAAGCATATACAAAGTGGATTGAAAAATTAAAAACATTGAGTTAATAATTTGGAAATTGCTTTTACAATTAATATTTACAATCAAAAAACATTAATTTTTGAGAATAAAGTCTTTTATAAAAAATTTCTTAGTTCAAATTTTGGTAATTGAATAATAAATTAGCCAGTTATACTGTATTCGGATGGTAAGGGATGGTTTTGTTTATAAGACAAGTCATCCATGTTAAACCTTTTATATTGCTTGAATTTACTAATTGATACTCTGGATTCAGGAAGAATTTGTATCTGACCTACTTCCATTTTCGCACTTTCCAAAACTTTTTTATATTTATCTAATAGTTGCACTATCGACTTGTAGTCATCGCCTTTCTCATCTATTTTTGGAATAACTATAGCCATCAAATCGACTGTATATATTTCATTTGGGTCAATTTCCCTGTCAGGAAAAACATTAGCATAAATGCCCAAAACATTTTTACTAACCTTTAAGGATTCTCTTTTGCGTTTAGTTTTGTTCCAAGCATTATTTACACGTATATCAAACTCGCTTGGAAATGCTGGTCGCTTATACCTCCCAGCTAACCATTCAACATAAAAGAATAACTCTTGTTGACTAAGCTTAAAACCTGAATCTGGCTTAATATCCTTTGGAATATCACTTTTGAGCAAAGAAATCTTCTGATGTGCTAGCAACTCAATGCTATAGCCATTAGCCATACTGGATTCGAGGGTACAATGTAATTTTCTAGGATTTTTATTGCAATTAAAACTACCATCAACATCATCTATATAGCGAGCAACTGAAAACTCAATATATGGATCACCAGGGTTAGCAACATCACATGAACCTGATGCAACTATAAGTGCAATATTAGCTGAATCGCTTTTAAGATCTGCATTTCCATATAAGTCTAGTATGTCACATATATTCTCTTGCTTAACTAAACTACCTTGCAGCCAACCACAACTTTCCATCCAATATCGCACTTATATAAACCTCAGAACAATTCTACTTCATCAAGTTTTGTATTGTTTAATCGATTACCAGCAAATAGAATCTTTTCGCTATCAATTTTATCTTCTTTCAATAGATCTTTGATACTTTTATCATCGATTACAGGTGATTCCAACTCAAAAGAGTCGGTAGTAAATCCAGCCTCCATCCAATTTTTAGCAAGCAAATATAGATCAAAAATATTTTGAGCTTTTAACTTGTTTGGTGCTGACTTTTTTTGCTTCCAATTAAATAATGTTTTTCGTGAAACACCTATACTTTGAGAAATTTCAATTTCCGTCATAGAAAAAACTGATTTTATAAGCTCAATTTTTTCCTCTAAAGCGTTACGTTGAACTTCTGAACTTTCGTCTAAAGTATCACCTATTAATTCATTTTTTGTGGTATTTCCTACTATTTGATAATCTTGACCAGTTCTAGTTTGCTCTATTAACCAATCAAAATTTATCTGTAAACTTCCCGTAGAGTCATAATGTACTGGTGATGGAACATGATTAGAAAATACAGAGCTCAAATAAGAACTATCCGTTGCTAATTTATTTAAGTGAAAGGTTGTTAAAGCAGTTGAATTACAATCTATCATTTCCAAACCTCCCTACCTCTTTCAGTGGTAATTTCCCAAAATGCTTCTCTTGATTTATGATGTAAGCTTATGATCTTTTTATGTATAAGCTCAACATTGAATTGTTCAGTTTGTTCTTTCGGCTGCCAAAAATGATCTATATCCAACACAATTCTCTTACTTGGGTTTGAATATTTATTAATTACAACTGGCGGATCAGAAAGATCGGGCCATGCGGATAGATTTAAATTACCACATAAACTACGTACAGCCATTAATCCAGCATCAGTTTTCAACAAGGTATCTTTAGATCGGTGTATTTGTTCACCAATTTTACAGAGTTGTCCAGAATTGCAGATACTTGAATCCACATATAAATCAATATCTTCATTTTCATTTTGTTCCATTATTAAATTCGAATATCGCAAGCCAATTCGCAATAAAAGTGAAGGTTTTATCTTTTTTTCAATAAAAGACAGAGCAGTCTTGCAGTTTTTCCAAGTATCTTCAAACCCTTCATATTCACTCGTTATAAAAATTAATCTATCTTTATCCAGTCTAAATGCACGTTTTTTATTGCTAGATAGAAATAACCAACTTTGATGAGTTGATAAATTTACGCCATTACCATCCAACACCATTTCTTGAGTTTTTGTTGGATTAAAATGTGGAAAATCCTGACGTAGGTGCTCTTGAAAAGCAGATACATATGTATCCATTGTTAAAATTGTAGAAAAACGAAATTCTGCTAAAGCCACAACCAATGGTTGGTGTGTTAGTTTCTCGTATTTAGACATGTTTTATCCACAAGTTTTTCCATAATTATAAAGTCATTTTACCCAAAAAATTACCCAAAATAAAACAATCAGGTTATATTATCGTAATTTCCGTTCATACCTTATAGAATTTACCCACATGTGAAAATTCTACTAATTATTATAAACGCCAATATTTAAACACTTTTGCCATTTTGGAACTCTAAGTATTAACAACAATATTCCATATCAAAAAAACACATAAATTGTTCATAGTCTTATTATGCAAGAAATGGAGATTCTTATGTGTGCCAACTATGAGCCAATTGCTAAAAGCCGCGCTCAACTACTGAATTTGCTTGAGCCTACATTCGAATATAAAACTGATATATACCCAAACTACGCAGGCCCAATCCTATTTTCTAAACATGGCGAACTTGAGTGGCGACTTGCGAGATTTGGTCTTATTGCACCTTGGGCTAAAGAAATTAAGAAAGTTAAGAACACTTATAACGCGCGTACTGAAACCGTTGCATCCAAACCAAGCTTTCGAAATGCCTGGGCGAAACGCCAGTTTTGCTTAATTCCTGTAGAAACCATTTTTGAGCCCAAGTACATCGATGGGAAATCACACTGGTATGGTATCTATAGATGTGATGAAATGCCTTTTACAGTTGCTGGTATATATGAATATGCTGTGATCGATGGTGAAGAATACAGATCCATGTCTATGCTTACCATTAATGCCGATCATCACCCATTTATGAATCAATTTCACGCACCTGATGACGAAAAGAGATCCATTATTGTTATTCCACCTGAACATCGTAATGAATGGTTGTTTAGCACACCAGAAACAGCGCGTAATCTATTCTTTGAAATGCCAATTGATGAGTTCACCGCCGCACCAAAATCAGAAATGCATAAATTCCGACCAAACACACATTAATACGCGACAAGCTATGACTTGTTCTTATTTATCCACAAGTTTTTAAATTTGAAATTCAAACTGAAAAATATTTATCCTATATAGACAGATTCACTTCAAACACGCCTCGTAGCGTAGGAGTATCAAAATGTCTAAGAAGTTGCCTATCTACTTCTCGGATCTTGGTTGGCAGAGCCTTCAAAATCTCATGGGCCAAGATGGAAAACCAAGCACCACAATTAATTCCTTGCTTGAACAGATCTCGATGCAAACTGATCTAATCGACAAGCTTGGTCTTACCCCTATCTATCCAAAATCAAAATCATCTATTCCAATGTCTTTGGAACGTATACCTGCAGGTCCAGCTTTTGCGACCAAAGATGATTTAGACACCACAGTAGATCTGAATGAGTATCTCATTCACAATCCTATATCTTCATTCATGGCCCGTGTAGATAGTGAATCTATGCTTGGGGCTGGTCTTGAGATAGATGATCCCATCATCATCGATCGCAGTATTGAAGCTGTGCACCAGGATATTGTTGTTGCTCTAATCGATAATAAAGACTCTACGATCAAACGACTTATGATTACGGCCAAAATGTCGAAGTCTGAAATAAAAGAGATCTTTGGTGATGAGGATTACCCGCTTCCAAAAGTCTGGCTAAAAGCTGAGAATCCCGCTTTTCAACACATCATTCCTGATGACAGCCAAACTGTTGTTGTATGGGGTGTGGTGACGTTCAACTTAAAGCGTATGTGTTACCGCTCATAATAAGAAGAATAGTCATGAAAAGTAATACCAGGATATTCGCGCTTGTGGATGTCAATAACATGTACGCGTCATGCGAACGTGTTTTTAATTCATCCCTCAATGATCGCCCAGTAATTGTACTCAGTAATAATGATGGCTGTGCCGTGGCTAGAAGCCAAGAGGCTAAAGATCTTGGAGTCAAGATGGGTGTTCCACTGTTCCAGATTGAAGACATTGTTAAAAAGTACGATATTCAAGTTCTATCAAGCAATTACGCCCTATATGCTGAAATGTCACGTCGATTTATGAACTTACTAAGTCAGTATGTCGCACCGGGAGAGCAAGAGGTTTACAGCATTGATGAATGCTTTCTTGAATTAACTGCATTTAAGAAAAACTATGATTTAACTGCATATGCACAGGAAATGAGATTAAAGGCACAACAATGGTTAGGATTGCCCTGCTGCATTGGAATTGGACGCAGCAAGACTGAGGCTAAAATTTCGAACCATATTGCGAAGAAAAATAAATATTTTGACGGTGTATGTAATTTAGCTGAGATGGACCCTTGTTCGGCAGAGCAATTGCTTGCGCAAGTGGACGTAGCTGAAGTCTGGGGTGTTGGTCGCCAGAACTGTAAGAAACTAAACTTAATGAACATTAAGTCTGTGTTGGATCTGATTGAATCAAATCCGAAAGAGATTAAAAAGTGTTTCTCTGTTGTGATGGAAAAGACCGTGCGAGAGCTGCAAGGTGTTTCATGCATTGACATCGAAAATGAGAACCCATCAAAGCAGCAAATCATAAGTAGTCGTTCTTATGGCCAACCCGTCTTAGAGAAAGATGATATTAAATCATCAGTGCGATTATTCGTAACGAGAGCTGTAGAACGTATGCGTCATGATGGATCTATCTGCAAAATGATTGGTGTATTTATTCAGACGGGCCGTTTTAACCAGAGTGAAAAATACTCACCATACATCATCGTACAGATGCCTGAACATACAGATGATTTATTAGAAATTACCAGGGCGGCAATGAAAGGGATCGATCAGATCTATAAGAAAGGATTCAAGTATAAAAAGGCGGGAATTGTTCTACTCGAGTTAATTCCTAAGTCGAAATTTGTACCCGATCTATTCACCGACTACACACATCGAAATGAACGCGAAAACCTTTCAAAAGCAATGGAAGCGATCAAAGAGAAATACGGAAAAGATCATGTTTCGCTTGGGCTTTGCAACGACACAAAGGCCATCTGGCAGATGAATCAAAACCGCCGATCTCCCTCATATTTAACCAACTGGAATGAACTTTTTAGAATAGGATAATCACTATGCATTTATTTAAATTAACGGATGAACAACTTACTCAAATGCTTATTCCTGAGCGTTTTGTTCCACCTACTCCACCTGAGTATGAAGGTAAGAATATGGTTTATGTATTTGATAGCGAAGATTCATTCAATCTAACATACGATGAGTTAGTTGAAATTATTAGAAAAGCAAGACAAGCTGGGCCAAGAATGATTCCTGTGCTTGGTACTGTTAATTAATTATAAGAAGCCCTCACTTGAGGGCTTCTTTTTAATTTTTACATTAAACTTGAATTAAATTTATTCTTAACTAAAATAAATAATATTATTTAAACTAACTCCTTGAAAAAAATGAAATATGATGAAATTAAAAACTTAACCCTTCAACTAAGTTATAGAGATAAATTTAGGCTTGCCCAACTACTTATTCAGACCGCAAGAAAAGAAGAAGAAGAGCAATATGTCGAAAAAGTTAAAGACAAACAAAGCATAGATATTGATTATGTAACAGAGCGCTTATTGAAAAGTCGTCCTGCAAAATTTAAATCTTTAGAAAATTTTATTAGTGCTATGTTTCAATATAAAGGTGCCATTTCAGATGAAGAAAAAAGTAAAATCATTAAAGCACTAGAAAAGAAAAAAGTATTGAGAATTGAAAACAATAAAATTAACTATTTGATTTAAAAAAACAGCTCATAGGGCTTTTACACATATACCAACATTCACATTGCTATTGATCGTGTGAGCTGAACATCCTGAAAATAGACACAAAATAAAAACGCTCAGAATCAGTGAAGATAATGAGCGTTTACACTTAATTCTATGGACATCTTTCGTCATGACATCCACCCTTTTATCAAAGCTAATTTGGCTTTTCGGTCATCAAGTCCGTTAGTGCCACCATTGATTCTAAGTGTGATTTTCAAAATATCATCACGATCAGCGAGTTCATTTAGTCCGTTATTAGTCCAGTATTTACACGCTACAAGTAAGCCAATACTTGGAATTGATACCAGTTCAGGATGAGATTCAAAATCAATGCCCAATGCTCGTCCGTATTTTTGGTAATTTGCACGTCCAGTTAATTGAATTGGTCCACGACCCTTGTAGCGCGTACCATCCCCCTTTTCAGTATTACCTAGATCTTTCCTCCCCTCATAAGCAGCACCGCTTGCAATTTCTTCCATATAACGAAAGTTGCCTGATTCGTGTGCAAGCTGTGCAATGAAATGAGCAAAGCGCAACTCATTGTAGAGAATTGCATAATCTTTAAAATGTACGTTAGCAGCTAATGCCAGTTCTTCAGCTCGACTTTGATTCGCCCCTAACGTTTTGAATAAGGCTGTAAGAGTGCCGCGACCAACAACACCATCATCTTTAACACCAAGCTTTCTCTGTAAATTCTTAAAGTTCATTTCACATTCCTTTAGGCAATAAAAAACCGCCTTTCGGCGGTACAGGATTTAAATTTGATTTATTTAAAAATTGAGCTAAACGTTTCTTTCACTTCAATAATTATTTCGGCCAGTGACTTACCTCTCATCAGCTGCACAGCTTGATACAAGATACCAATGCACAGCATCCCAAACACTGCAAACATAAGCATTACAAAGCCTTGAGCCATGTGTGAGTAATGCCCCAAATTAAAATACTCAATGAATGCAGCCCCTCCAAATAAGCTAATGGCCACACTGAAAACAAACTTCATTACAACACCAATGTTGATCTTGATCCGACCTTCCTTATCAATATCTCCACTTAATGTAAGTGCGAAAATCGCGCCTACGACTGCAGCAAAGATTTTTAAAACCCACGGTAGTGCTTTGATCGATAAATGCTCATGCATTTTCATTTCTCCAGATAATAAAAAACCGCCTGTAAAGGCGGTCAAGTTGTTAATTAAAAAAACCTCCCTAAGGAGGTTTGATTTAGATTACATTTCCACAAATATCTTTAGTACCTGTGGGATATGTGTTTTGAAGCTTGGTATGGTCTGTAATCAACTCAATTGAGATTTCTTGACCCAAATTCGTTGAATTAACTGCAAACTTAGACTGAGCAGCAATATTTATAAAAGCTAATCTATTAAAGGCATTTGACAATTGACGAACATAACCTTTATTAATTCCGTTATGAATCAAACCAACTTGATTTGTATCTCTATTCACATAAATGCCTACCGTTTGGTAGCCATTTGAAGTTGAGACAACAGGCATATCAACAGGACTGCCTGAAAAATTTGTATAAAGTTTAAGTTCATTTTTATTAGGATTAGTGGCTACATTATTTGAATAAGCAATATCAATTGTTTGAGTTTGCTGATTGTTCGTTGTTCCAATCATTGTTAAAGGGAAAAATACCAAAGCTTCATCACCTGAAAGTAGTGATGTCGGTACTTTGATCTTATATTCATATGCAAAAATCCCACTGGTTTGGGCTGCTACATCACCATTATTCACACCTGAAATTTTATTTGCTGCATAGGCAGAACTATAAGCGGCATATCCCTTAACGCCTTCATTACTTACAATGTTAAAACCTACTTTTTGATTATTTTTGACAGGAAACCCAGTTACAGAAGAATCAATCTGAGATATCTGCGTTTCAGTTGCATCAAAATTATATGTGCATTCAGCAAATACACTACTTGTAGCAGCAATTGTTATCAAAGATCCTAGTACTAATTTTTTCACTCTTATGTCCTTTGTTATAATAGAACGATCAGTATACCCATATATCTAAACCTCAAAAGCAAAAACAGACAAATGGAATTGTCTGTTTTTCTTAAGTTAAACTTCGATTTGATATACAGCGCCTGTGGGCGCTCTTCTCTTTATTTCATTTCCGCTGATATAAACCTTTGCTCCTACGTTAAAGACCGTAGCACTAGTACAAAGCACAAGCCCTGTACCGTCAGCGACTAACACTTTGTAAATTGGATGATCTGCACTTTGAACAGTTCCAATAAACTCGGGGGTCTTTGGTAGCATCTCAAAGAAGCGATTATAGATATTACTCACGATTCACCCTCTCGATCTTGACGGTCTGATTCACAAGCTTATGTGTAAATGAACCACTAACACCATCAACAATGCCCCACCAATCACCGTTAAATGCGACTAATTCACCAGGTAAACACAAACCGATTTCTTGAGTGATTGGCATCAATAAACTGTGATTTTCTACGAGTCCAGCTTTGGCCAACACTTCACGGCCTTTACTATGCATCACAGTTGTAGATGTCAGTAAAGGATTATTGATCAACTCTTGAAGCACATCACCTGCGGTGCCAACACGTTTGATCTGCCCCGTGTCGCCGTTGCGGTCATTAGTAAGGAATACACCGTTATAGTCTGGATACGGTTCATAATTGGTGGATTGATCGGTGACAATACTCTCAGGAATCACACGGTCATAATCATCGATCGCAATCGAATCCCACCATGTCTTTTTATAGCGCGGTTTAATCGTCAAGGTATTGCTGTTCGGCTCACTGTAGATAAAGCCACCAGCAGCCTCAACAATAAGTTTTATCGCGGCTATTGGTGTTAGATTTGAATAACTCAAGCTTTCAGGCGGCAAGATCCAACCCAGCGCATCGATCAGATCCCAATTCAACACAACGTCACTATTCACTCGATCAAGTTCAGCTTGAACCAATTGCACAGACGATCGCTCACTTTCTTGCGTGAATGATCGTGTTGGTGAATATGGCGCATCGAGTAACGCGGTAGGACTACGACCTGAGAGCTTGTAAACATCTTTGCCGAACTGTCTTGAGCGTGAAATGTTTTCAAGCAACATGCGATGCTCATTGCCATTGATCAAGATTTTTAGAATTACAGGCTGGCCATTAATCGGCTCAGTTTTAGACTTTTCATAAAAAGGGATCGATAGGTTATATGACCAGCTCCAACTGCTTCGGTCGGTACTGTAATCGCCATTGTATATTTGGATCTCTTGCCCGTTGTCTAACCGGGTTACTTTGATTTCATTCACGATATACCACCAGTCTACGGGTGCAATGTTTGGCAAACATTCATCAGCACCGAAATTTAAAACAACATTGTGCGAATCAATGTCATGACATAAACAAATAAAATTAAGATCAGGTGATCCAACGTATTCAGGCTTTGGGTGTGGCTCAATTGGATCAACACTTGATTTACGGTAATAGACCGCCCTTGCTACCTCCCAAGGGATTGAATCAGCTGTGACCAGTTCCAAGCCTTTGTCATGGATGAATGTGAACCGCTTTTCAAACACTGCAGCAACTTCATGACTAAACGTAATTTTCTTACGCTTTCTAATCATTTCATCCCAAGCAGTCTGGCGGTTGATTAGTAACTTTTCAGATTCTTCAAATACCAAAGTACGAGCAATGAATCTTTTATCGTTTTCCTGCCATACGATTTTTGCAGTGCTGGCCAATCCAGTGGTTTCTTCAAATATAGTTCTAACCAACTGCTGCAGGAACGTAGACTTATCAAAGCCTGCTGTAACGGCGTTTGAGATGGTTAAACCGCGCTCAAAAATAAAGGCGCTGTTATGCGCCTTGAATACTGATTTTCCATATCTGATATGATGATCCAGTAATGCTGGCAATGATCGTTGATATTCAAAAACACCTACGTGGTTGAGTCCACGGATGAAATTAATATCAAAATGCGTATCAATACTTGAGCTAAAACCCGTATTAATCACTGCATCAATATTGCATTGCTGACTTACTGAAATAGCGCTTAATTCAGCTTCAAAACTCGTACTTACAACACAGTCAATCTGAGCAAAGTTACCCTGTATTGCTGTAATGTCCGCACTTAAAGTTGTGGCTATAACAGCATCAATACTTGCTGTATTAACCTCATCTGCACCAAAGTTCAGGATTACATTGTGTGAATTAACTTCACCAATAATTTCAGTGAAATTTAAATTTACTTGATGGCCATCGGGTGGAATGTAATTTGACACATGCACACCTCATTTTAAGTAGATGGTCTAAGCACAATTGAATTAACCATCAGATTGCTACCTAGTGCTAGATTAGGATTTGCCAGTGTAATATCTGCCCCCACTGCTAAATCTGCAACGCCATCACCGTTTCCATTGTATATCCGTGCCCATGTGGCTGTGCCTGCTTGTGTCACCGTTGCTGCATCGGTTGGGTAAAGCTCAATGCTGTCTGCGTTTAGTTGCTTAAAGCATGGCTCGGGTAAGTTCATCGTAACCAACTTATCACTTAGATTTGCTGCATTAGCTACGTTGGCAGGTTTTGTGCCTTTGTAAAATGAAATGGTCGCATTACTGCTACCCGAATCAAGGAAATTGGCTAGTGCTTGCAACTGAGCCAAGCCAGCAGCCATAGAAGGAATCACACTCATTTCGGCACCACCAGATCTGCAATTACAGCGTTAAATGTATTTTCAGGATGATGAGCAACGACAAAGAACTTATTTACGGTTAAATGTGTAAATTCATAATTACCTGATACATCAGTTAAAACGTCATCTATCAAGCGGCCTGTCAAACGCTCAAACAATCTAACGCGACATGGTAAAGGAATATTCAACTCCCTTATTTGCCCTTTAATTGACAATCCTTCTGATAAAGTTAATATTCCATCTGCTTCAGATGTTCTGATTGTTTTTACTGCTAATTTCACAAGTACTGTCATAAACTACCCACCCCAATAACCACTTGCCCTGAGCTAGTATTACTCGTTACGTTAATTGGCAAATAGATCTGTCCTGACTTAGTAAATGGAGTTAGATGTGTGAGTGGTTTTGTCTGAAATATCCAATGCAAATTTGGAATCTGCCCACGAAAAATTGAACCCGTTTCAAAAATAAATACAGGTGCAAATGGTATATTCCCAGCAAAGCTTGCAACTGTATTGCTCACCCCTGTTGTTGTCTCAGCAAAATTTGAGAAAGCTACTGACGATACTCTAGCTGTATTTGGTACGGCCGACATATCGTATTTCCGTTGAAGCAATAGCGTAGCTTGCGTACCGCGCGTTAGCGCTACAGTATCACCAAGATAAAATCCTGAGCTTGCTCCTGCATAATTATATGTACATGACAGAAAGTTGACTGCATTGTCAGTATTCAAGGCGCTTTCAAATGCACCAAATCCGTATGCTAAAAGATCTGTATTCGATACTGCTGTTGAGTTAAAAATATAAAACCAGTCTTTATTGCCAATAATCACCCATGCACGATTTCCACTTGCTGGTGCTGTAGTGTCAGTTCCCGTTGTTGTAGGTGATCCGCTTCTTGCATAATACCAACGTGCCCAGCCATTAATTGCTGTTGTACCTGAACCTGTGCCTACCCAGTTCTTATCTGGATTTACTGAGTCATAAGGTGCTTGTACACCAAACATCGTGTCAATATCAGACATATCTTCAACAATGCCGACTTTCGCATATTTGGCATAAGTCGAAGTGTAGACAGGATCTAATGCATCAACTACACGCAAATAAGGCCGTGAAGTGAGCAAGGTATTTGCAGAACGATATGCCGCTTTACCAGTGCCGCTAAAAGGTTTCAACCATCCTAATGAAGGCAAAGAAGATGTAATTGTGCCTGTTGCAGTAGTTACGCTTGGCACCGCAGCAAGTTCAAAGGTGATTGTATTGGCATCGGGTACAGTTAAAATCCGATGCTCACCGTTGAATTCTGCTTGATTTACACCTGCTATCTTAGCCACTTGATACTGCAAATAATTGTGTGCAGAACCATAAGTTGCAGTGACTGTCGTACCGCTAGCTGTAAGTGTAGCCACCGCCTGAGAACCAAAGCCATTAATCAAACAAGCATCCAGCACATCAATCATGCAACCAAAAGCATTTTGTAGTTGTGGCACGTTGTTGTTTGTATGCACATAAAACTTAATATCTGTACTTGCGACCATTTCCTATACTCAATAAAAAAGGCTGCAAATGCAGCCCTTGGGATTTAAAGAATTAGATAACTCGATCTATATCACCGCGATACATGATTTGGAAGTTATCACTCAGTGTTGTAGGTTCAGATTGCTTCACAGTGCGAATACACCAAAGTGGATACATCGCAGTAATAGTGTTAAAGCGAAGAACATTACCCGATACCCAACCTGTGCCCCAACCTTCTTTTTTGATATCAAAGTAAGGTTCACTAGTGATTGGATTGATCGGGGCACAATCCGCATTTACATTGCCCGTTCCAATTTGACCTGACACCTCGCCGATAATTCTAAAATTGGTTGTATCTGTGAATACAATCGCCCAGCGTTCCTGAATAGCACCTTTGTTGGTTACTTCAATTGGATAAAGTGCATCATTGTAATTAGGGGTGATTGCTGAACCGCTCGGCTCATCAGACCATGTGCTATTCCACGTGCCTTGTACAAACTTACTGGTGTATCGGCTAAACATGTCGCCCACTACAACCACCGATCCAACAATAGAATCTGCCGCACTATAGTTGTGCGTCACAGGCTTGGTGAAAGTCACTTGGCCATTGATCTGAACATCATTGATCAAGCCAATATCTTGATAGCGATATGCTGCTGAGATCGGAGCAACTAGGCTATTCAAAGCAAAGTCACCACTTAACGTCACTTTCCCATAATCGTAATCAACCGTGTACATGTCATAAGGAACTTTGGTTCCCTCACTATCTTCAAGCTCACACCAAGATATTCGCTGATCATTTAAATCATAGGTTTGCCCTGCAACATGGCTTGGCAACTCTTGAAGCTTTGAAGATGCAATCACACCAATATCGCCAACTCTAAAAATCGGTACACGTCCATCAGGTGGCAGACGTGTAGCACTCAATCCGAGGATTTCAGAATCAAGTGGAATGTAGGTATAAGCCACGGCGTTATACCGAACACTGGTTGGATCTATCCAGTACGGTACATTGATGAATGTTTGTGTTGATTCGACATATTCTAGCTCTGGCAAATACCAATCCTGCGCTTCAATTTCATCACGATTTTCAGTCGTGATTTCAGTTTTGGTGTAGAAGTAGAGATCAACAAAACCTGTTTCAAAGTTGACCAAGCCATGCGCTTGAGCTGTTTCAATTACACCCGCTTCATTTGCGGTTAATGTAAGTTGTCCACCAGCCATTGCCGCAGCAACCACCGTTAAAGAACCGGGGCGAATGGGAATAGTTGGTGTCCGAAAACTGACATGCTGCACGGGCAACATATCTGTCGTCGTGGTTAATGACTGCAATACAAGATTGTTATCAACATTCGGTGTCCAGCTATCAACATCAATCACACCCGTTCCATATTGAATGGTACCGCTTTGGGTACCACTACCCGTGGCACTGTCTATATTTCTATAGATTAGACCATTGCGATCGATGAATGTATCTGAACCTACTTTAAAACGAACAGAACCTGAGAGAATCTGCTCATCAAATCCTTGGGTTAAATCAAAATTAAGTTTTGATGCGGTGACTTGTTTTGTACCTGTATTTACCCCTGATGTATCTCGATACTTCACCTGTACGTCGACATTTGAGAATACCTTGTATAGCACCTGAGCGGCTTCTACACGGCTTGCCTGAGGTAATGAAAATGCTCCACTCATATTAAGAACTCGTATAGTAGGTTTGTGGTAAATACACCGTTGTCCATGTTGTTACACTTAGATTAGGTGTAACTTCAACAGCTCCCGTTGCATAGGTGATCGTGCCTTGAATATTGCCAAATGCGTCCACTAGATTTCCTGTTGATGCATCTATAGGCTGATCAAATAATGTAAGGATCTGCACCGCTGATGAACCTAATCCTTCAGAAACAGGTACACTCAACTCAACGCTATTCGGTTGAATTGCTGAACCTGTACCGATCGTAAACATAAGCTTATTGTTTGAATCAGGTGCTACAGATGCTTTTGTCTGCGCTTTAGGCTCACCGTAGTTAAAGGCAAACGTAAATACAGCATTTTTCTGCGGTAACTTATTTGGAATAATTTTCCCGGTGCCTAAGGCATAGTTAATTGTGCCTGTTGCATCACCTGTGAACTGCCCTTGTGCATTACTGGTAGCCGTTTTCTCCACCCCCTCAAGCAGCCACGTCACTGTCACTGAACTTGCAGCAATCCCTAGTTGATTCAAATCAAACTCAATCGCTGCTGGTAAAACAGCTAGATCAGCGCGTGCAAAGGTAGTTATAGGAGTACCCCAAAGTAGTAAGATTGGAGTTCCAACATCGGGTAAAGCCCCAGTAGTTAGTAACCAAGATCCAGTTTGATAGTTGATACTTCCTGTACCTATTGACTCATTAGCACCAACCAATCGCCCTGTTCCATTATCTTTTAAGGTATAGAACTTGCCTTGAGCCATAAAAGAGATACTAAGCGCACCCGGTGCAGGTATAGGTAATAATACCCCTGTCCAGTTTGTACCTTGGTTGTTGGCTGTTACTGGAAAAGCATAGGATTCAAAAGGCTGTGTTGGTGCAGCTGCAGGTGTAAATGTAAGGTTGATTGTTGCTGCACCCGTACCAATTGCATTGGTCCAAACAATTAGACCTGTTTGGTAATCAATCGTTCCTACTTGTGTGCCTGAAACAGTGCGTAACGTGCCGCCATTATCTGTAATTGCTTGTCCAAATAGAGTGAAAGCAACAGAACTCGGTAGAACACTAGATCCGATATACAAGCTCTGACTGGTGTTCACAATCGTGTTGAAAGTCGCAGTAATCGTTCCGCTATTACCTGCGATTAAAGCAACATTTTCACTTAAAGCATTCAAGTCAACTAAAGGCGTTTCAGTCTGCGATGACGGGATTAACTGTGAAAAGATTGATGCTGCTTGAATCGTAAAGCTATTCACTGCCACATCTTCTGCAATCTCAACACTGGCATAGTATTTACCAGTATCAGCGACAATGGTGTCTCGAATGATCGTCGGTGATTTAGATCCGCCATACCACTGTGCAGCTGACAATCCAATGAAATCTCGATTCAATGGATCATTAATTGAGTAGGTTGCGATCTTGTATTCGACCTCATTACCATTAATGATCATTTTAGCAATACGAGTTTCTACTTTTGTGATTCGAACATATTGCTCATATTCAGTGGATTGTCCTTCATTTGAAACTAGAACAATGGTATCACCTACATTACTTTCAGTATCCGTTTTAAACATTGCAGCTTGAATGAGCTTCATGCCTTGCCACAAAGTATCTAACGGCGTTCCTGCGATCTGACCACCCTTAGCAAGATAGTTTTCAATACGGTTAGCTGCATTAGAGCGAACATCAGTATGACTTTCTGTACTGAACAATAAGGCTGAAACGTTTGGATCATCGGGATTCTTTGAGATGAATACGGTTGATCCCATCAAAGACTCAGTATCGTTGTTATTAATCCCTGCAAAGATTTTACGCAGTGATACACGGCCCATTGTTCGATCAAGTTCTGATACATCGGGAAAAAGATTATTGCTCTCACCATCTACTACAACTTGGCCAGAATATTTACCGCCACCATCCGTTGTGTCTGTCAGGCGTTCAGACTTGTATAAAACTAAATTATTTGTCTCAACTGGCATCTGGCACCTCGATAAATCTTAATGTTGCACGGTAATAATCGCCCTCAGAAATGGTAGGAACACCACGTACTGGATCTGCTTCAATCGCTCCCTCAGCATGATTAAAAATCACATTGAATTGGCGATTGTCATGTGGGTATTCAAATACAAGAGTGAATTGCTCATCTTGTAATGCAGACCAGTCTTGAATCACGGATAAAACAGCTCTTTTTATCCATCCCTGTTTTTCAGTTTTTGATAGCAATGTGATGGGACGACCCGATTTCTTTTTACCCTCTTGCACAATCAGCGTCCCATCAACGGCGTATTCTTGATTTTGTTCAACTGGCTTCCAGTTAAATTCATCTGAAAATAAAAAACCGTTCTCTAAAAGAACGGTTTCGTTTGTTGCTTTGCGTAATAGTCTCATTAGAACCTCTTTTTAGCCTGCTCAAGCTGACTAAAGAAATCATTTACTAGATCTTGTTGAGATGGATCACCCTGAAATTCAATTTCGCTTCCATTAAATTCAAATTTATAAATTTGAGTCTTCGGTGTAGAAATATCGGATGTATTAGGCATCTTAGGTGACTCAATACTAGGTGCTTGAATGCTTGGAACTTGGATTGATGGGCTGTTATTTCCTGTTGATACACTGGCACTTCCAGACTTACTCGAATTTCTGTTTTCCCAATAAGCGAGCGTCTTCTCCATTTCTTGCTTAGTGGTATTCATGTTCTGGGTTGTACCACCTTTCAGTGATGTAGTTGTCTCAACTGCAAGGCTGTATCGAGCTTTATCAGCAAGATCACGCGCTCTGCTTTGATCCATACCAGCTGCAACTAATCGGTCGTAATAGTCCTGTGCCATTTGATCAATGCCACCTTGAAGCTCAGATAACCCCTTATTGTTTGAGGCTTCTTTAGCTTTACGAGCTGCATCAACCTTAGCCATTGCATCTTCCCATTCCTGAGCAGTTGATTTAGCTTCTTCACGGGCGATTTTTCCTAAGTCTCTAAAGCCTTGACCTGCATCATTTCTAGCAGAATTAGCCACATCATTCATTGTTTTGACTGATGCTTTTCCTAGATCATCTATTGATGATTTCAGATCATATGAAGCAAGCTTAGATTCATACCAAGCAATCTTTGCAGCATCACCGCTGTTATAAATGTCATCGGTCATTTTCATCAAAGCTTGTCTAAGCTGACCAGTCGTTGCTTGCCCGCTTTTCTCCATCTCACCAAAAGCATCCATGTAGCTTTTGGCTGATAATGCTGCTTCTGCTTTGGTTTGAATGCCAAACTTTCCAAAAGCTTCTGCCACTGAGTTAATGCCAGCTTTGGTTTTATCGGCCTCCTTTTGAATATCAATAAGCTTCTGCTCAGCTTGTTGCAACAAGCCATCAGCGACCTTTTGACCCAGTTCTCCACGCAATTTCTGTATTTGTTTGCTAATAGCACCAACTTGCTGCTCTGTTTCTGCACCATCTATTGCTTTAGAAATTGAAGCATTTAGAGCCAAACCAACATCAACGCCTTGACGTTTTAATTCGTCAATAGAGTCAACGATAATTAATATGTCGTTTACTAGAGATCGCGAAGCTGCAGAACCTTTACCTTGCAGTTGTTCAAAACTCATACCAGTTCTTTCGACTGCAAGCTCCATTGCTACTTGAGTAACTTGAGCCATTTTATTGGCTTCTTGAGCTGTTCCTGCAAATGCAGCCTTGGCATTTGTTTGAAATACAACTAAATCCTCATTCACCAATACCGATTTAAGCTCTGCTCTTAACTCTTGTGCAGTTATTTTCCCTGTTCTTTCCAGCATATTTAATGCCGAAACCGCATTATTAATGCCAGTCAAAGAATCAAATTTCATTGATTCCCTAACTTCTTTTAATGCTTCAGCTGTAAGCTTCCCATCTTTCACAAGTTGATTGAATTTATTGACTAAATCTTGTGAAGCTTTGCTTAATTCATAGGTTTTTATTGAACCTTTTTCAGCAGCATCAGCGATTTCATTTTTCATATCTGCTGAAACTTTGGCAGCAATTGCTTCGTTCTGCAGTTGAAATTCTAACTGCTCTATAGCAGTCATATATCTTTTATCGCTTTCAGCTGATGCATTCAAGTTACTCCAAGCCATGTTAGCTTTTTCAACTTGCTTTGCTAATCCCTCGCCAATCCATGTACCTACTGGCTCCATTACAGTTGGTACTAGAATTCCAAATGCGGTAATTGCGACTCCTAAAGCCCCTAATCTCCCAATTAGCAAACCCAATGAATTGTTAGTCGCAACTGTGGCAGTCGCTACTGCTTTTGATGACGACACTGCCGAAGTAGCTAATCCAGCTTTAGCTACTGAAGCAGATCGAGTTGCTGTTGCATTTGCAAGCTGTGCCTGCGTATTTGCAACAACAGATGCTGTTTCTTGTGTAATAGCTATTGAGGCTGCTCTTACACCAGCAGCTTTATCAAGGAATAAACTGGCAATATTCAGAGCCTTGTATGCAATAAATGCCTGTGTTGCTAATTTTAAAGTATTGAAAATAGCATCCAGATTTTCAGCAACCCATTTTAATGACTCAGCAACTTTCGCGCTTACTCCGTGTGTTTGATCTAACTCCCCTATGAATACCGTCCACGAAGTTTTAAGATTTTCGATACTGCTCCCAATTGTAGTTGGAAATTGTTCAAATTCCTTTTGAATAACTGCCGACTGGCTAAGCATGGCTTTGGTTACTACATCAGTAGTTAATTTTCCTTCGCCTGCCATTTTCCTCAATTCGCCAGTAGTTACACCTAGACCGTCAGCAAGAGCTTGCATCAATCGAGGTGATTGCTCCATCATTGAATTAAATTCATCACCACGTAGCACGCCCGATGCTAACGCTTGCTGAAATTGGGTAATAGCTGCTTCTGCACTTGTCGCACTGCCTCCACTCACTTGAATGGCTTGGCTTATCGTTTTGGTTAGTTGTAAAACTTGTTCTTGAGGGATTTTCATTTCTTGCCCGATTTTAGTTAATCGTGCATATAAATCACCCGTAGCTGTTAAATTTGAATTTGTCGTCCTTGCAATTTCAATTACATCAGCCATTGCTGCTTTTGCATCACCATGAGATCCAACAGCAATTTTTATTCGTGCATTAAGATTTGACCATTCATCTGCTGTTTGCGCGATTTCCTGTGCAGTTGCCCCGATACCTAATGCCGCCAATGCACCTGTTACAGCATTAAAACCTGTCTTGAGTCCAGCAAGCTCCTCACTTACCTTTTGGCTTAAAGACTCTGTTTCTTTCAGTTCTTGATTTGTGCTTTCTAAAGTTTGATCTAAATGATCAACAACATGTATAGCCTGCTGAGTTGCTCCTTTAAACTCAGTCATTGATGTTTCTGCTAGATTTAATGCTCTTTCAAGCCCCTGCACACGCTCTTTTGCTGCTGTGAGTTCTTCTAAATCAACACCTTTTGAATTGGATAAATCTACCCATGCTTTTTTTGCGCTATTTAATTCTCGTGTTAAGGATTCAATAGCAGTAGAACCAAGATGACTAATTCGCTGAACTTCTTTTATGGATACAACCGCACCATCTCCCATAGATTCGATAGCACGAGTAGCACTTTGAGCTTCGGAAATAACTACGTTTAAATCTACTGAAGTGAATTTTTGAATTTCATTGATAGTGGTGCTGGTTGCTTTTGTTACACCTGTCATAGCATTCGCAGCAACCGTTTGATATGCACCAAACGCTGTTTCAACATCACGAATTGCTCTTTTTATATCCGTGATTTTACTTATTGCTTCGCCAATATCTTGAGGTGATGCTTTTGCTTGAGATAGTTGTAGATATTGAGATTGTGCAGCTGCTAGCTCATCTTTTAAGGATGATATTGCCTGCTGACTTTGTTGAGACATTGTTCGAATTTCTTTAGCAGAAATTGTGCTTTTATCACCCAATGCAACAATCACATTTGTAGCTGCATTTAACTCAGCCGTGAGGTCTTTTACTCGGTCTTGTGCTTTCGTAGAGACGATATTTTTTGTTGAATCTGATGTCTTTTTAGTCTTTTTCTCTAATTCTTCAACTGCAGTTCCAATGGCTTGAAACATCTGCTCTGCAGTTTGCTTCGACTTTTTAACCGATGAATCAAAGTTGTTTGTATCGCCTTTCATGACGACTTTAAATACCAGATCTTTCGACATACTTTTACCTCATTACCGAATAAAAAAGGCAATGTAGACATGCGGTAATGGACACATCTACATTGCCAAACTGAAAATTTAGGCATTAAAAAACCCGACACTTGGTCGGGCTTAAATTTTTGGTTGATTTACTTAACTACATACTTTCCTGTAGTGCTGCCTTTGCAGTCTAACTGGATTTTATCCATAGCTAGTGTCTTTCCGTCTTTTAAAATTGGGTATTCGTTTTTGTTTTGATAGTGGCTCATACCATCATAAAAACAACGCTTTTCCAAATCTCTTTGAGATAATTGTGGAGGTGGATCATTTCTGCCTTTAAAAGCATCAATAGCCCCATCAGCCATTGCGTATAAAACCATAAATACAGATCCACCAATTATTCCTATCACAAGCAAAATTGCCAACTCACCTGCATCTGAGGGTTTATTAGATAAACATTGGCTTGATGGCACAACTGCATCGCTACCGCAGCTTTCACAAACACCTAATCCCATTCTACGCCAAATTTCATAAATTACCGCAGGAATTAAAAATAGAAATGCTAGAACAAGGGTAATTAAAAAATTACCACGATTCTTTGACCACCCCACATGACCGCAGTTATTGCAACTAACGCATTTGTTTGCCATTTAATTTTCTAATTCATAAAGTTTGTTTAGAAATTGAATTTAACAAACGGCGGAAATTGTGGCAATAAAAAACGCCAAATCTATGACCCTATAAACCTCTGAATTCAATCGTTGGTCTTAAATAAAAAGCCCCTTAAGGGGCTTTTTTAGATCATAAATTTAACAACCAGGCATATTATGTTCTTTTATCGAATGTCCGCATATATGCCATGGTTTGCCAGGCCTTGTATTGATACATAATCCGTTGGGATCAGAAGCATCTTCTCGATATGCTGGACATGTGCAATGTGCACAACTGGAATCATTTAGCCCTGGGAAATTACATAATGGCGGTTCCTTTTTCTTCTCTTTAGTATCATCATCATTTTTTTGATCACGTTTAGTCATTTTTATTTCCTTTTTAATTTGAATGTTGAGAGAATATCTTTGTTACTTTTTAGCAATTTCTGAAATTGCTCCACAATAACTTTGATTCTTCTTTAAACCATTTTCAGTATTTACATAGATAGTAGTTAAATCATTCATATTTAAGTTGGTACCAACGGTAACAGTAGTCGAGATTGATGCTGCAACTAACCCCACACAAACACCAGCTTTACTCCATAAAACTAAATTATCTGTTAAATCTTCTCTTTCTAGTTTTTTTAGTTTCGGATCGTTTGCAATTGCAGCTAATATAGAAGCCGCTGGATTCTTAACACTTCCTCTCATTTCAACAGTTTTTAAAATATTTGACCAATTTTCAATAAAATATTCAGTTGATTTTGGACCTAGCTTATTCAAATCGATTATAAGATCAGTTTCTCTTGATTTATCTTCATAAATAGCTATATATGGTCCTCTTAAAGTTATATTTCCATAAATTCTTTGAATCAAGTTTTTATTTATAAATCTATCTTTAAAAATTCTATCAATCTCAGCTTTTGCCTCTGAATAATTGTACATAAGTTTTAAATAATTACAGTCACTCTCTTCAGAATCAAGTTTCTTTTTATCAACTAACCAATACGTGACAAACTCCTTAGATTTGTCTTTTGATGGAGGTAACATTATTATTCGTTCGCATAATTTGCTTGCGGGTTCCTTAGTATACCATTTGTCTGTAAGTAAGATTATTGCAGCTGGAAAATTATCTATATCACCTGTTTTGTAAACAAAATCCCTTGTAATTATTTTGCCTTTATACTTTTCCTCCAATATTTGACCACCACTTTTTCCATTTAGAGATGAATTAACTCCAGTTTTTCCTGCGGTAAGAGTATGTGGTTTAAGCGAAGCACAACCAAAAAGTATAAGAATGAGTTGAGCTACAAGAATTAGTTTTAGTGACTTCATGATTGTACTCCTTCTAAAGATGTACATTTAATAAACAATCATACAAGTAATAAGTCAATAAAAAGGAGATGAAAAACAAATGCTTAAGAATTCTAAAAATTGTTCTAATAGATTCTAAATATTAAAATCGGAAGAAATAAAGAAACCCTTATGTTTAAGGGTGTTTATACCACAAACATTCAGGTATTAAAAAACCTCCCGTAGGAGGTTTATTTTGTCCATCACTAATTTAGAATCATGACTGACATGACAATAAATAATTAGTAGGGTTTTTATAAAGGAATGATGCTTCCTCGACTCGCTCTTCAGTTAAATTTAACAATCTAGCCGCTGCAATTTGGGCGGATTTCATAGAACCCTTTTCCATTCGTTTAAAGCTTAATTGCTTAAAAATATGCTTAAAGATGTTTACGAATATAAAAACAATAAAGGCTAGCATAGATATAACAGTTAGGGCTAATGAAGAAAAAAGTATATAACCCATACAAACCTGAATTGATTCACGTCTCATATCGACAATGAATTTCTGAATCTCTTCATCTGTAGTTGAGTAAGTCTCACTCATATCCTTTTGAATATAAGCTTTTAATTCTGGGTTTTTATCGATTTTCTTTTGCCACACCAAATAGCTAAAAAAAGACAACTCTTCCGTCATAGCAATTTCGCCATTAATCAACTTTCTAAGCTCAATGTACTCTTTGCTATCCAACATGTCTTTCTTAAGAAAGAAGATCCTAACTTTTGATCGTAGATCAAAAAGTTTATCTCGATAATAATCTAGTACAGCTTTTTTAAGAAAAAAATTCCAAACCCCCAACAAAAGAAGGAAGTTTATTGCTGTAAGTACAACTAGTTCCATATTAACTTTCCCCACTTATCATTTTTGTTTTTTTACGTTTTGGTTTTGGCGTATCACCCGTCTTGGTCAATTTGCTTGAACCCCGATAAGGATCACGTTGCTCAAGCTCAGCTCTAAGTTCTGAAACCTGAGAAATTGCGCGTTTTTTCCCTCTTCGTTCCAAATAACCATAGCTAACCGCTCCAGCTGTTGTAATATAAAGAATGATTTGATTCAACTTGATACTTGCAACCACCATAGAAATTGCTTTTATTGCCTCAGGATTTTGGGATGACATTAAATAAAGATAATACATCACAATAAAAACACATAAGATAGCAGTTGCTAATTTTAAAGATAGCACAACGACATCTTTGATAGCCATCCACTTTTCAACACCCAAATGTAATTTTATATGTTCTAACTCAAATTCTTTATCGTCCAAAACTACCCCCTAACCACTTGAGAATTAAATAACTATCTAAAAAAAATGTTGTCTAACTTTTACGCGAATATTACCTGAAATGTAGTAAATAATTAATATATGTAAAAAGCTTTGTTCAAATATTAATTTAAATCTGTCAAAAATCCGATAAATGACAGAAACCTTAAACGTATAATAATTATCTATCCAATTGCTTTAAATATTTATCCCATCCCTGCTGCTTAGCACCATTCGCCATTCTTGTGGCGATCGCATAAGCTTTCACTTGTTGATGATCCACTCTGTGTCCAGCTATTAAGTACTTTAAGAATGCTCCATAAGACATACTCATGACTTCATCTTGCCGATGGCCATGATTAATTAAATATGCAAAAGCCTCGAACCAACTTGAATCTTTACTATCGGTTTTTTCATCTTTCTTAAAGAATGCCTCATTTACTTCAATAACCTTTAAAACCAGTTCGGCAATCGCTGTTGGTTGCCCTGCATTCTCATTAAATGATTCAGGGCTTATGGATGTCACCAATGAGCACATACCCATGATATTAAGCATCTGAGGCTCAATTAAAGGTGTGATTGTTTCTATTGAATAACTTTCTAGCTTTTTAATTGGATCTGCAAATTGAGCAAATCGATTTAAGTTCTTTACTTGGATTTGTTTAATCTCAATATTCTGATCAATAAAAACATAGGGCAATGATTCATTGTTCAAAAGGAAAAAGTCATTCATAGAAATAATCCTAAAATACAGGCACAAAAAAAGACGCTTATGCGCCCCTGTGCCTGCACGTATTGTTTTAAGCTGCTGCTGCTGGAATAGTTACGATGTGACCGTAAACGCCAAGTGTTGCATCTGATTCCTTTTCTACATCAGATAACGCACGTCCTTGAATTTCATATTGCCCAAGTTCGTTGTGAATCAATGGGAAGGTTGTTTCAGGTGACTTCTTAGTACGCCACAAACGAACCGCAACATGAGTCTTGGTTGCTTTGTTATACCCTTTGAAGAACAACTCATATTCTTCTTCTAGGTCTGTCGCAATTGTTGTCTGCGTGACTGCACCAGTCGTATATGTAGCTTCTAACGGCATTGTTAAGCCAGTTACATCATTAAAGATCACTGTGCCAAACTTCGCGTCCAATGTGTATTTAGATGGATCTACCGTAACAGGCGTTCCTGTTGAATCCTTGAAAGACACAGTTGTAAGGTTATAACCACCCAATTGGATTTCTTCACCAACAGCAACCGTTCCAATACTTTGATCTGTCACAGTAGTAGATGCGATTTCATGATTTGTACCAGATAAGATGTATTCCAAATTCTTAGCGTTGATCTCTTCGATCTGTCCTGAGAATTCTACACCTGTGGTATTTACCATTGTGAAGTCTGTTGTGCTGTTGCCAGATGTACTTTCAGTATGCTCAATCAAATCAGCTGTAATCGCGATTTGAAACTCAGGTACATTCCCAATGAAGCGCATCGCACCTGCTACACCATTTGAAATTTTCGATAAGTAAAACTTACCTTGAAGATAGATATATTCCTTAGCCATTCACTTTGACCTCTTTCTGTTTTGGTGTGGACTTAACTTCAACCGATGGAATCTCTTTTTCGGTCTGTTGTTCTTGCTTTACTTCTTCAATAACCTTGATTTCAAGCAAATTAGAGATTTGTTTGTCGCTAATACCTGCAACAAAATCACCTTTTTTAAAACGTCCTACAGGTTGCAGGGCTTTGTATTGTTTTTCTGCCATGAAGCAGCTCCTAAATAATTCTTCGTGATTCAAAAATCACTGTGTAATAAACGAATGCAGGCCCATAGCCATCTTTAACATCAACGATCTGTAAAGGTTCGATAGAGTTGTCAGGTTCCCAACCAGCCAAAAGCTCAATAACTTGATCTAACAGTTCACCTGCCTCATCAGCCAAGGCTGAAATATCATTTAACTGTGCCTGAGCATTGCGACAAGCAATCGTTACTGACCAATGCAGTCCGAGTAAGTTGCTCTTTCCCTTACCTGCATCATCAATCTTTTTAACTCTTACAAAATTGACGTGTGCCGATGGTGTGACTTGAGACATCTCCGTTACAGATACTGAGTTCAACGGCGTATAGATTTGCTTAAATGCTGTAATTTCTTTGAGCTTCTCGGCAATTTCAGCACGGACATCAAAAAAGTTAGACACTTAAATGCCTCCCAATAATGTTTAAAATAGACTCATCATCTTCAGCATTAATACCCAAGAATGTCCGAGGTGGATTAACAACCTCTTTGACCTTGCGCCAATTTCCAGCAACATTGAACACTAAGTACTGGCCAGTTTTTGGCAAGATGTGAGAGCCAAAATGCATTGCTGCTGCATACTCAACGTTAGTCCCCCATTCAACTCCGTTTTCAATAACATTGTGTGTAAGGCTATTCATTAAGCGCCCCGTATCTCGCAATGTCTGTCTATTCTGCAACTTGGCTCTCCATGATTGTTTCCAAGGATTGCCATCAACATCAGACTGTTCTACAAAACGTAATTGAGTTGAACTAACCCCGTAAGCACCAATTTCATCAAACATAGCTTGCTTGTCATATCCTAAGAGATGATCAAACAATTGTATGATTGCTGACTCGCCATCGGCTTTAACTGATATTGCAAAAGGCATAAATACCTCACTTTATGCTTGGCATTTGATTCAGAACGTCATCAGCAAACATACCGCCTTGATAAGTTGTACCAATTGGCATGGTTACTGGCGACTGAGAAGGTAATTCGCCTGTCGGCTTGTCATCCTCATCCAGAACAGGCAGCACTGCTTTTTTATTGGCAATACGTTGCAAATACTTCACCTCCGACTCGTACCGTTTCTCTACTTCTTCAGTCGGTTGCTGGAAGTAGAGTCGATACCGTGCAATATTGCATGCCACTCGTTTTAAAGTGCTTGGGATTAATGGCAGCGGCAGATCATAGGCAACGGCGACATAGCTATCAATTTCTTCTGATGCATCCTGAAGGGCCTCATTGACCGCATCAGGATTAGTCTGCATAGATTCAAGGTTTGCTATTTCCGCTGCACCAAATCTCGATTCAAGGTCTTGTCTGGTTGCATACATAAATCACCTTACTTGGTTTCTGCTGCACCTTTATCAGCGTTTTCATCCGAAGCAGCTTTTCCAGCCTTAGGAGACTTGGTGGTTGCAGCAGCTAATTCAGCTTCAAGTTTTGACACTTTACCCTTAAGATCTGCAACTTCACCTAAAGCTTTCTCCTTCTCTTGAGTGAGTTGCGAATTAGCTACCTTCAGATCTGCAACTTCACCTAAGAGCTGTTTCAGATCACTTGTTGATCCATCTAACGATGTTTGTTCTGGTTGCTTATATTCTTCAATTGCTCCAGATGCTAAAAGGGCTTGAATACGGTTCGCATCAAGCCCTTTAATTTCACTACCTGGTCGAAAATGACCGATGGATTGTTTAGCAATGTACTTTGGCATTTAATTCTCCTTAAACAAAGCCACGACCACCAACCAAACCATTTTTATTGTTTGGTACAGCAAGCGGTGAAGACTCAGCCAACATTTGAATAGAAGATGGATTCTTTTCCTGCCACTGATTCAAGAAAAATTCTAATGGTTGACCAAAGGCTTCAATATTCTGAATCGCACAGTGTGCAATCCAACCATTTGCATCAGAAATCATTCCAAAGAAATCTTCAGGAATGAAACGCTCTACTGTCCCATTCATGTTGTGAGTGCCGTCATAGGTCCAAATCTGGATATTATCGACAGTACCACGGAACTGAGGTTTAGATGGATCATCAAATGTTGGTGTTAATGGAACACTAATTGATGCATAAGGCTTAATGAATTTTTCCTTAAACTCATCATTCTGAATCAAGACATTAAAAACTTTGGATGATGTTAATGCCATGTTAGGCGCAACACCTGCATGCTCAACCGAAATATCAATCATGCTTTGCATGTCTTGAACCGGAGTTGCATTTGCAAGATTCCATTTAATCAATGGTGCAAAATTACATGCAGAGTTGCGATCATAATCAACCGTATAGGATGGAAAGTCTGCAGATGCAAATGTGGTTTTTCCGTATAACAACACATCACGCGCGATAAGCAGTTTTCGGTTTTCAATCGACTGCCGCAGGTAAACCGCCTTTTGTGCCTGATCAATCAACAACAACTCGGCATCACTTAAGCGATTCGATCCAGTTGCAATAATCCCATAACGGCGTAACTGCGCCACCAATGCAGAATCCTGCACATCACTTGGCACAATGGTTACCATCGGCTTTAAATATGCTGGTTTAACAAAACCAACTTTGCCCGATTCAGCAACATTGATTTGACGACCTGCAACATTAGGGCTCACAAATGGTGCTAATGGAGTTGCTGTATTCAACTCACCAACAGGTACTTCTTTTTTGCTGTAAGAAACTCGTTGTGGAAAGAAACGATCCATCAACCAAGTGTCAACTTTTTTGGTGGTGTCAGTTAATAAAACAAGTTGCGGAATATCCAGCAACTCAACTGGTGCATTTTGAAATGTAAAACTAACGCTCATGATTTACCCCACGACTTTGCGTAATTCGATTTTGTTCTTAAGGCCTTGTGCACGAACCGCATCAATTTGATTCGTAATCAGCTTGGTTCCATCGACTGTTACGACTGCAACATCGAAAGCACCTTGCACATAAATAGGCATTTCAAGACCGTTCGCTGCATGATATGTCGATTGCGCTGCCGTCATATCTTCAACAACAATGGCATGCCAATCACCTACCACATCGGTCTCAGAATCAACTACTGGGTGTGTTGCTACGTTTGCTGCACTGACTGCGATCAGGTCACCACGCTTATAAGCTGTAGCTGTTGTTGGTTTAACATTTTCAGTACGAACACCATCACCAACAACGAGCTGGCGACTCTCGATTGTATCTGTAATTGTTACGCCCATTATTTACTCTCCTGTGCTGCTGCAAATTTATTAAAAGCTTGATCCAGTGCAGAACCTTGTGGCTGACCTGATCCACCAGCTTGCCCACCATTTGCTTGATGAGTAAATAAATGGGCTAATGCTGCATTTGGCTGGGGAGGTGTAGGCTGTGACGCTGGTTGCTGTTCAGGTGTTTTGCTTGAAAATTGACGCAACTGCTTTGCTGCAAAGCTAAATGTCGCATCATCCATATTTGTGTAAGCTGCTTTATCTTCACTACTAAATTGGATCTTCAGCTCGGTTTCTAATGATGTAATGTCAGCAGTACGCTTATCAGCCTTGAACTTTTTCAATTCTGTCTGTGCTGCATCACGCTCTTGCTCTGCCTTTACTTGTGCTGCTTTTGCTTGTTCTAATTCGGTCACATTGGTGTCCTCTATTGGTTGTTGACTTGAATTTGCCTTACTTGAGAAAGCTTTAATTGATGTATTACGATCAGCACCTGTTGAGCAGATCGTGAATTCGCGAATGCGGTTATTTCGGAAAACTGCAATTGGTCCTGTAAATGATTGACCATTTACAACGACTGTTTGACCTGTATTCACTTCTTCAACTGAACCAGGATCAATGTACATAGACATCTGGAATGGGAATTCATCATCAGAGTCCTGTACTACTGCTTTTGCGCGATCGTTTGTGAGGAAATGCCCTTCAACATCAATCTTCCCGTTGGTATCTACTTTCTTGACAACACCAACACGGCTGGTCCCGAAGTGCTCTTCTAGTAATGCCGTTGGTGAGTCAATTTCAATGCTTTCAAGGTCAAAAACAACACCTGTACGGCCCCAGTACCAGTGACCATCTACACGCCCTCCACTGTAAGCTGTACCTTTGAAAGTACGTTTCTTACCTTCAACAGCTTGAGGCACTTCAATGGCTGGAGTATTGAACAAATACTTCAGCCGTTCTTCATTTGGATCTGACATTTTGTGCTCCATAAAAAAACCGCTCCAAAAAGGAGCGGTTTTAAATTAAAAAGAAATATTTAATCTTTACCTATCAGTTTGCACATCAGGGGTAAAATAATGTCCATCTAATAACTGGCTTTCAACTACCAAGTTTATGAATCCATCCCAATGGATTGTGCTCAAGAACAATACAACCCATGTAATCATTAAAGTTAATCCACTTCGAATTGGCACTCGACTTACGGAATACTTTTTAAGTATCAAAGAATTTATGACAGATTCTATTAAGCCAGATTGTTTATTAATTTTTGACATTACCTTAGAACGTTGATCATCCTGTTGAGAATGATCAAGATTAAACAATGAGATAAAACTTTCATTATCGATTGTTTCCTTTAGTTCTTTTTCAATTTCACTTGTTTTTAATTCCCACCATTCTTGCCAATATTTTGCACCAGCTGCAACACCAACTTGTTGCCAAGAAATAAAAATACCCGCGAAACAAATTACAAATTCTACAAATGGTTTACTAGCTTGATTACTAAAAACAGCAGCTAACAATACGCCCTGAAATAACATAAAGAAATTATTTCGATTAATTAACTGCTGTATCTCAAAATTTCTTGTTTCTATTGCAAGCTTATATACAGCTTTCAATTCAGAAAGTTTTTCGGATTTTGGATTGCTACAAGTATCAGTTTTTTCACACATTATAATTCAGTTGTTTAAAGTTTGGCATATACTATATATAATCACATAATAATTCAAACTCTTAAATTTACTAAATATTATATGTTTATTGATTCATAAATTAGCTATTACTTTTAACATATAAACCAATTTTCCCGACACCATTTCTACTGAAACAACTTCAAACGAAATGCCAATTTCAAACAACACCCCCTGTCCAGCGTTAAGTTGTTCCAGATCAATTCCCAAACCTACGGCATTCTCCACCTTAATCACCACATCGGTATTGGATGCAGCCAACATCAACGGAAAATCTAAAGTGATTGTCTGACCAACCTGTAATGAAGCTACATAAGACAATGAGACTGAACCCGTCACCACATCCGCCGTGTTCTTAGCCACAGCCTGAATCTGGGTCATATCAGCAACCAGCCAACGGCGTAGTACTTGCTCTGCCATACTTATTGGCTCTTTGCTTAAATACGCCGTTAAAGCTGCATCATTGCCCATTACGTAATCTATCAAAACCTTGATAGCGCTTGGTCGGATGTTAGGATCAAGCGGAATAACCTTTTTGGTTATAGTCTCAAATAGATTCCGACTTTGATCATTCATCGGCGCCAGTAGACTTTTAAGCTTGTCGCTGGCTGTCCATTCAGCTTGAATCAGTTGTTTTTGTTCAAGCAGGAAAGTTTTATCCAGCAGTGAATCAGCAATTTTCTGATCCACCAAACTGGATAAATCACCGAAGCTTGCTGGACTGGTTGACCAGCCTAGATCCACTGCGATATCAGGCAAATCCTCATCTGACGTTATGCAATATTTCAAAGCCTGTTTCTCTGTGAGAGCGATAACTGTGCAACGACATCGAAATCCATTTGGTGGATACCAAATCAACCAAAATGGGTCATCAATGTGACGAACAATTCGATTCATAGCCAAGTGGCTAGGTCTAACTCGGCTGTCATCAATCGCTGAATACATCAGGTAAGGTTTAGCTACTTTATTGCGCTGCTGTTGCTGCCACCGTCCATGAGCATAAGCTGACTGGATGTTAGTACGGAAAACGTTATCCAGATATGACTCAGGCAAATCAATACCTTTATCGGCAACGAGGTCTTTAAAATCTTGAAACGTTGAACCGTCAACGATTGATTTGTTTATCGCATGCATTACGGTATTGATCTGCTCAAGGCTCGTAAGAAAACTAACTGTGCTTGCATAATGTCTGGTACGTAAGTCCAGTGAATAGAACTCATCAGGCAAAACGATCTTCTTAAGTTGTGCGTATTGCATAGCTTCAAGAAATGGGACTGGCTGCATTTTCATTTTTCCAATAAAAAAACAGCCAAACGGCTGCATTGTTAAAAATTATTTCTTACTTAAAAGATCTGGCAACTCTCTATGCGTCAAAAAAAGAATCCCCATTACAATTGTAATAAAAAAGAAAAAAAGAATTATCAAAACTAAAAAAAATCCTAAGATCTGTTTTCCGATATAAATATTAGCATCTATCAGATTTATTAGGTTATTACCTGAGAGTATGAAAAAGATAGTTATTGTAAAAAAGAAAAAAATGGTAAAGCCTAGATAAAGCATTTCCTTTTTAAACCCCTTTTCATTGAGTTTTATATCGATTAACTTCTGATTTTCATCATAAACTTTTTCGATAGACTCATCCCAGAACCAAACTGATGGTGCAACTATCTCAAAATTTATAAACTTCTTAGTATTAATAAAATACTCAACAATTTCATAACCACCCCTTGGGCTACCTGTTAATTTTTGAGCTGCTGAATCTAATAAGGCTTTTCTAATTTCTGGAGATAATGTCTCATCTTCATTAATTAACTTAACCTTGCTAAAAAACTCTATTCTCCTTTCATATCGCTCATCTGCCTTTTTAAACTTGTCTTTACGGCTTATAAAAAGTTCAATTAGCTTTATAAGATCAATCATTACTACCCTTAACAATTTTAATTATTTAAAAATAGTAATGATTTTATAGACCTAACAATAAAATTCAACCCGATGAACTTGACAATACATACCCAAGCACATCACCTGCATACAACGCCCTATCCAAATTCGCCGTGAACTCTGTTTTAGAAGCATGGGGAATAAGCTTTTGCAAATTAAATGCAAGAGCTTCAGGTGATTCACTCTGTTTGACTAATTCAGCAATCTGCTTCTGATCAAGCAAATTTAACGGCCCTTGAGCATCAGTAAGTTCTTCAACTTCCTGCTGATCTGGACTTAACTTTTTAACATCTGCTGCGAAGCTAAAGGCAGGATTTTGCAAAGCTTTAAATTGAGGCAAAGGCACCCCATTCTGAGGGTCAGCCACATCACCATCTTGCAGCTCGTATTCGCGCTTAAAGTACTGTGATGTTAAATTTGCCCCTGCATTTTTCAGCTTTTGATCTCTATCAGCTTTATCAGTATTTAATGATTTCTCATCACCAATTATGATGGTATGACGCTCCCATCCATTGATAAAGCATAAAGCATCAATCATTGCTTGAATTGTCGATGTAATCATTCGAATATCAGCTTGAATTTTATTGTTCTGCACTTCTAAATGAACTTCACCTAAAGCCCTACTACCTTGTCCATCCGTACTACTGGTTAAAGTCTGACCTAAGATTACTTTTTGAATACTGCGTTCAATCTTCTTATCAAATGATTCAAACGCCGTAGAACCATTTTGATTGCTTGAAATTGCTTCGACTGATTCATCAGCATTGATAGATAGTACAGACTGAGCATGAGCATTCAGCAAAGCTTTTAGCATTGCTTCTACGCCCTTTGTTGACTTACCAACTAGTAAAGGATTTCCAAACCGCTCAACATACTTTGCCCACATCTTCGAAGTACCACTTTTAAAGAAGTGTAACCAATAAAGACGGCTGAATAGTGCTTCACCGTATGGGTTCTCGTATGTAGGCTTACATTGCGTTAAGAAGTGTTTAAACTTTTGATCACATTCTATGTCTCTGTGCTGATCATTGTAGTTTTGGCCAAGAATCAATTTTCCATCATTCTTGGGTTCAAACCACTGCATAGGCTTAACACCTACCCATTCCCAACCGATATAGGGTGTTATCGTTTGTCCTTCAAAATGTACTGCATTTTTATCGTAAACAACTTCAACAACCGAATATCCATACCACCGCGCATTTTGAGTGCCTAACACAGTTTCAGACCACCATTTGCGAAGCTCATCAGAAAGTATCTTTGATGCCGTTGTATTGTTTGGCTCTAATCGAAACGGCGAGCTTTCAAGCTTATCTTGACGTTTCTCAATACATTGATAGATTTCATCGTCATACATCAAGATACTTAAACGATTACGAGGAACACCTGCTTTTCTTAAAACCTCATCAATATCAGGCATGCGAGTTAGAAACTTGATAAAAGCTTGTTCTGCCTGCTGTGTATATAAATAACCCCCAGTCACTGCTGACTGAGGGTTATTTGATTTTTTAGATTTGTCTTTCTTTGCCATATCTTAACCACCCATTGGAGGCTCATAGTTCTGTTTAACGGTTGCCTCTTCAATCGCATCGATCAATGTATCCACCTGGTCATCATGATCATGTGTCATATCCGCTGTGAATGCTTCACATTCTTCAATGAAAGCAGCAACCCAAGGTTGTCCAATAGGCAACATCACCAATCGATCATGAGGATTGTTTTCATAGTCATGTTCTAAATGAACCTGAACATCCATAAAGCGTGTGAGTTTGTCTGTACCTCGCTGAATAGCAATACATGGAACACCTGCATAAGTACCAAGGTTTTGCATCAATTGAGTACCATGTGCTTTATCTTCGACATTCATCCAACGAATAGGCCTTGTTTCATATGTATAAGCCTTATGCTTATCAATGAATGCCTTGGCCTGCCTGTTCATCTCAGGCGCTTCCCATTTGCCACGTAACAGGTCAATGATGTAAATCTTGCCATCTACACCCAAGCCAACAAGCAAAAATACAGTGTAGTCATTATGCGTTTTTACTTTTTGAGCCGTATCAACATAGATGGCCCGCCATTGTAGTGCAGGCAAATCTTTATAGCGTCCAAACCACTCAGTCTTGATAAGGTCGCCACCAAGCTTTTTAGGATTCTGCATGTATTGGCTTGCAAAGGTATAACGAGAAACAATCGCGCCGTCTTTATCCTCACCACCTTTTTCCAGCTGCAGCAATGATTCGAGTGATTCTTTCAGTGGCCAATAGCTTTGGCGGCCTAACGCATCACGCTCTACATCCTTTTGAACTTTTGCTTGAATATGTTCAGGCAATTGACTGATGTAATCGTCATCAATCAAAGCAGGAATGCAGATCTGTTCCCAATCACCTGGCACGTTACCAGTCATCACAAAATTAGTTGGATCTTCAACGTGTAAACGCTGCATGATCAAAATAATTGGCGTGTCAGACTTAGCTTTACGTGAGTTGACTGTGTTCAGGATCTTGCGATTGGCTTTCTTACGTGCTGACTTACTAAATGCATCCTCAGGCTTTAAAGGATCATCAAGAATGATGGCACCAGTAAAACCCTCATTCGCCAATGTACCTGCACGGCGACCAGTAACCTGCCCACCCATCGAAGCAGAATAAACATGCCCCGCATCATATCCATCTACTGTGGTTTTCCAACTTGATTTGGCATCAGTACTAGTTGAGATTTTGACTGGCCATAGGCTTTGAAAATCCACCGATTTGACAATGTTTCGCGCAGTTGCAGACACATCCTCAACTAAAGATTGTGAATACGACAAATATAGAAAGCGTGAACGTGCATTACGCGCTAAGCCACGGGCAATAAGATTGGTTAATAGCTCAGTCTTTCCCGAACCAGGTGGAACGTTAATTACAAGGTTTTTAACCTTTCCTGAAATAACCTGATCAATCTTGTCTGCAATGTATTCATGATGCCAATTGACCGAAAACTTAAAGCCCATGCGCGGCAAGAAAAAGCGCCGAGTAAAGAATAAATGTTCTTTCTCACAGCGTTCTCGTTCTAACTGCATTTCTAGCAAGCTAGTATTTACTTTCGAGTTCATCCATTGCCTGCCTTATCTGTTCAGGCGTAGCTACAACGTGGGTAACTTGCTCAGGGTTAAGAGGCTGACCATCTGCGCCAGTTAATTGCGTTTTGCTTGTATTGGTATATTGCCCGCCCATCTCTTTTGCAGCTTGCTCTGCCCATTTCGGAATCAAAACTGGATTGTCTGGATATTTATCAACTAAACCCTGTAGAAGCTGTAAACGATAGCGCATGTTCGCAATAGGAATAGCTTCAAGCTCTTGGTTTGCTATACGGCGATATTGAAAGAATTTATCTCGTAATTCCTGACTTAAGTCTTGTCCAGTTCTTTTAGTTGGGTCGTAGGCTTCACATTGCTGTGGGGTGACATCAACTTTAAATATTTCTCTAACTGTTTTGGATGTTTGGGTTGGTGTTTCAAACTCAGCAAGCATCCTAACGATGAACAGTTTCACCTTTTTGGTAATACGTGCCATTTCCACCATTCCATCCAAGTACATCCAAGAAGAATGGCAAAAAAATTTAAACCACTCTTAGAAAGCAAGTTCCACAGGCGTGATAGACATCAGCCTTTGCCACAGTTGGCCGTTGATTTGCAGCATTCACCATTTCTTGTACTTCCTGATTTGCTCCATAACGGCGAACTACGCCCGTGAATTCTTCTACGTCATGCCCTTGAATCGTCAACTTAGGCTTACCCGTTTCACGGTTATAGGATGGGATTCCCCATTCATCTTTCTTATGCGCGATGTGATAAAGCTCATGTTCTATTAGGGCACAGAAATCAACATCGTTTGCTTGTTGGGCGTAAGTTGCATCGATCGTGATTAAGTAATCAGGTAAATCATTGAACCATTGATAAAACTGTTCTTCCTGCCGTTCTTTCTTCCATCCACTTGCATTGATCATGATCTTTTCTGTTTGGCCAACGACAAACCGACCTTGTTTCTTAAATCCACCTTTAGCCCACATCACGGCGATCTGAGGATAATAGAAAGCCTCAAGATGAGCATGATCAGGATTAAATAGTTTATGTTCGGGATTGAGAAAAATTGACTTTATCCACCGCCATAATTCAGGTGCTGGCGCAAAGTTGGGCGTATCCAAAGCAAAAATCCATTCTGGTGGGTATGGACGTTGCTGAATAACAAATCCGACTTCATTCATAAGTTTCATCCATTAAAAAACCTTCCGAAGAAGGTTAAGTTTATATTTTTTAAATTCATTTTAGAGATTTTGCTTTTTCCCACTCTATTTTTAATAATTTTCGGATTTCTGCTCTAAAATTATTATAATCACATTCAATTAATCCCCGAATGCTTTCATTTTTATCAATTGCTAAACATTTTGGGAACTGCTCTCTGATAATTTCATGAATATTACTCATTAATTCGAGAATTATTTGCTCATTAAGACCTTCAGGATTAAGTAAAAACTCAATTTTCAAAGCAATTCTTGTAATATTTATACTCTCTTGAGCTGTTTTTTCTAGAAAAAATTCATTGTCATCTTCTACTCCCGATCTAATTGCTTGCCTTTTCTGTATATACAAACTACTCATTTTAGACAAACTTTCTAAATAGAGAGTTGAGGTATCACGTAAGTCGTTTAACCAAACCTGCCTGCTCTGAAACACCAACTCCTTTTTTTTAAGCTCTTCTTGCATTGCTAAAGATTCTTTATTGGATTTGATTATCTCATTTGTATTGGCTTTTGCCGCATCAATACTTGCAATAATTTGCTTGACAGTAATTTCAAATGATTTTGTTGTTAAATCAAAGCTTTTTTTACCATACCACCATGCTAAGAAAACCCCGATTAAGGCTAGAATAACCCCTATCAAAGCAGCTATAACAAATGAATAAATTGCAGTTGTATCTGTAGATGCAAAAACAAATCTCGTGTTTTCATTTGTTTGAATAATTTTTTGAGGAAGTGTTTGCATATTTAAGTTTATAATAAGAGAAGTAAATTAAATTAATTATATGCTGGATATTGAATTTTTAAAGTATAAAGCTCCACTAATAATCAATATTTAGCAGGACAATTTGTGCCGTAATCCGTTCGGCAAAAAAAACCTCCCGAAGGAGGTTTGTTTAGGCTATGGATAACATTTAGTTAATTTCATTTGCCAATCGCTTTTAAATCTTGAATTCAAAAAATCTTCAAATTCTTGTTTTTGTTCTTCAAAAGTTTTGTCAGTTACTATTACTACATTTCTGCCACTTGTAACGCCATACCTTGTAATACCATTCTCTGCATCTTTTGATGTGGTCTTATATGATAGATATAGAGTAGCAAAGCCATCTTTAATCAAGCTTTCACGATTTTTTACCGTTCTCGGGCATTTACTTTCAGGTATTACAACCTCAACAACATATCCTTGTGTGGGCATAGTTAAACCTCAATAATCTCGTAATCGATACCTCGAGCCATGTCTTTACTAAAATATTGAGCAGATAGATCCGCCTCTTCAAAATCACCAAACTGACCAATCTTAATAGCTTGTTCTTTTGATTCTGTTGTTCCCACATCCCCATTATCGTCAGATATGAAATAAGTATTGCTATCTAAAAGTTTAACTATATATCCCATCATAAACTCATTTAAGTTTCTAATTGATATTAGAAAATATCTTCTTTATTGTATAAATTCAACATCCTTTTCAGTCTTTTCTAGCATCATTTCGAACCATTTTTTAGATTCTTCTTCGTCCATAGCATCACTATTTAGCTACGTTTACTTTGTAGCAAGCAATAAGAAGCCCCACCAAAGCAGAGCATATACTAAAACCTCCCAAAGGAGATTAGTTTATTTATCAGAAGTAAGAATAATTTTGTCTAAATAGATTTTATGGTCTTTTAGTTTACTTGAAAGATCTGTGATCATTTTAATTAGCTCAGGTTTAGACAATCCATTCTGTATAATCTTATCGGCATCTAACTTGAGATTTGTTACCTTAAAAGCTTCGTTAAGAGCCTCTTGAAAGTGTTCTGGATTTGAAATATCAAGAAACGCCTCAAGTTGGGAAATGTCTTTTCTATATTCTTTTACTTTTTTTACATAAGCATCTTCACCATTCAATGAAATATAAAATCCTAATAAATCATTCTCAGTATGTCTATTTAGAGAGACTTTATGTGCTACTAAATCATTTCTTAAAACATTTAAATCAATACTCACATCCCACACTCACAAAAATTTTCATTCTTTTTATTTGAGGGTTAATTTTTTAATTTCAACCTAACATCAATAATTAAAAAAAGGATTATGCTCACGTACCAATTAAATGAATTACGCAAATATGGACCATAGTGCTCCTTTTACATTTCTATAGACAACAAAAAAGCCCACCTTTCGATGAGCTTCTTAAGAATCTGGTGTGGCCTAGGGGAGTTTCACCCCTAGATTGGTTTCTTTTAGAAATCTACATTTTAACATTTAAAGCCCTGCGCACCACATAGCGTACCAAGCACATTTACATTGGGGTTTATTTTCTTCATATTAAAGGTTCCTTTTAATTTATTAAAAAACTTACAGAGGTTATTACTGATAAAATCAAACGTTGCAATTAACGAAACGTACTGCAGCAGGGCTTTAAATATATAGTTGCATGTTACCATGCCTGTAGGCGCATCTATCAACCCATGAGTCAAGCCAACATAGAAGATAGATACTATTGCTAAACTAGTTAGTGAATTACTATAACTTCTTCCACTATAACAGAAATATGCCATATTGCGTTTAAACAGTCAATTAGCCTTTTTGAAATGTAACTATAGCTCTGTAACCCTTTTCAGGCTCAAATGCATGACTGACAGATAAAAGCTTAAACTTATCATAATGATTAGGTGCCTCATTAATCCATTCTTGAATTCTTATCTCTAGAGTATTAATGCTATGAGCCTTAATTACTTGAATTTCATAAATCATTTTTTATCCCATTTTTAGAAAGTTATATTTACCAAGAAGATAGAATCTAGCACAGCTCACCATAATATTCACCTGCCCTTTTGACTGGTTAGTAATATCTGCCACCACGTTTAAAGAACGATTTTCTACCTTGCATTTCACAAGACACATAAGTGCAAATTTTGTTGTGTAATCCACTTTGCTTGAATTGAAAACTGATCGTAGAAGGTTTTGGACTTGATCAGCTTCATAATCTTCTATCTGACATCGAATGTAAGACTTACTTCTAGGCATCTCCTTATCAGCCTCTCTCATCAACCAGTAGATTTGATTGATATGTAAGCCATCAGGCAAATCACCGCCTTTCATGCGAACAGTTTCACACCAAGCGCCGAACTGCTCTAACCATCCGTCAATTGTGAATTTAGACCAGTCCATTACTTTGTTTTTAGCGATAGCATTCATCAATCACACCTCTCTGACATCAATATTTAAAACCGTTTTCATTAAATGCTTTTTATTTCTATAGCTGTCTTTCTTTCTCGTAGCCTCTGACTTCACATCTTCAACGATGTACTCACCTGTGATGCTGTAGTAAGTGAAATCTGCAAAATAACGTAGTGCTGGCTTTGCCCTTTTCTCTCCTTCTAATTTCGTTTTTGGCGCAAGTTCAAATTTTGTGTGATGCTCTAAACCGAAGATCTCGCCCCGTTGTTGCATTGCTTTAAGCTCGATGTACCGCTTGTGTTCTTTCTTGCTGTCGAATGTCATGCCATCCAATTCAACTTTCTGAGCGTTGAACTTATTGCGCTTAACATCCTTAGTCTTATCGGATTGCTTTAGAATTTCACGGCGGTATTGATCGATGCTCATTGATGTCATTTAGATTTATTCTCCGCAACTTTCACAAAGCTATTCTCAAAACCTGTGTACTTGTACCCTCGCTCATCTTTGGCTTGAACAACTAACATTCCAGTTCTTTTGCCTTTCTTAACGAATGAAACTCTTAATTCGCCTTGTGGATTCCAACCAGCCTGTTTAAAAGCATCTGCGTCTGGGCAAACAAGATCTCCAACACATAAAGTCATTGGCATTGCTCCCCAGGACGTTTCTCAAGTGAATATTTCCAATCTCCACGAAAATGTTTTTTATAGTTTTCTCTCGACTGAATGTAAAAAAAGGCTGAAAGATGCGACTGATTTCTCCATGCATCACCCATGATTTTTGGCTCAACCAACCAACCACATGCAACTCCATCTGCATCTGTAGCCATGTATGCAACATGATCAGGAATAACGGACCAGTCATATTTGTGTTGTCTTACCTCCACATCACCCTCAAGACACATAAACGTCCGCCCATCATCCAATCTTCCAAACACTCGCCCATCCTCAACTCGATCTAAAACACCGTAACCAGTGAAGCGAATACCTGCGTGAATCGTTTCTGGATTGTTTGTGAAATCAACTTTCACTCGATCGCCTTTTTTAATCATGCTGCAGCTCCCAGTGGTGTATCCAAGCCAACTTGTTTTAAGTAGCTCTCCCAAGCTTTAGCCTGTACTGGATCTGATAACTTCACGGCGATTCGAGCCGCTAGTTGTTCATAACCCTCACCAGGTTCAGCAAACTTGCTTGAGAACTCAGGATGTTTTGAAAGCCGTTGAGCAAACAGTCCAATTTGTTTTTCAGAAAGTTTGTTTGGTGATGTACGTGTTGATTTGGTTTTCTCTGTTTTTTGAGACTTGTCGTATTTCGCTTTGTTTCTCAAAAGTGAATCCGCGAAGTGATAAATCAAAAGTTCATCACAAAGATTCTTGTCAGCATTGAATTTCTCAAAAGCACTTAATTCACGATTGAACCAAGTTGATTTGATGATTTCTTCAGGTTTGCAATCAGGATCTGCTTGAGCTAATTCATCACGAAGTTTTTTCAAACAAAGCCACGTATTTTTATTTTTAGATTCTACTGATAGATTCTTTGATAGATTCCGTGTACCAATATTGGTACTGTTTAATGGAAATGTTGGTACTCTTTCAGGGAAATGTTGGTACTGTTCCAATATTGGTACTGTTTCGGAATTTAAGCCTTGTGTATCAAGGCTTTCATCTTCTAAGTGTTCCAATGTTGGTACTGTTTGCTCTCGACCTTGCACACCAATTAATCGATACACAATTACTTGCTTAGTTCTGCCTTTTCTTTCACCTGTATCGAAAATTACACCATCGGAAATCAGCTCTTCTAAAATCTTAAAAAGCGTCTTTTTGTTAATTTGACAATCTTCCGCCAAACGTCCCGTACTTGGATAACAACAATGTTGTTCATCTGCACGATCAGCCATTGATAACAAAACTAGTTTCTTTAATGCTGGGGATGGTCCACCTTTCACCTGAGTGAATTGTTTTTTCCAAGCCCAGACTGTAGCGTCTAAACTCATTCCTCACCACCCTGCTCATTCATTTGAATGAACCGTCCAAACATGATGATTTCTTCACATCGATGTAAACTTGAAATAATCATTCCTGCATCTTGATAACTGATTCGATGATCGCGGCTTAATGCCTCAATTAACTCATCACGAGTAACTGCAGCATTTGATTCATCACGATTAATCTTGCGTAGATTGGCTTTTCGAACTTCTAAAAAGCTGTTCAATGTTCTTAATGCTGGCTCATGCCAGGATTGAATAACTTGTGTTTGTTTGTGCTCAGGCATCTTAGCTGTGGTATTCATGGCACCTCCGCTAATGCTTGTTCTGACTTAGTGATACGGCGCTTCGCATTAACTTCAGCAATCGTGGCATGTCGTAACTCAGTTGCTGCTGCAGTAACTTGCTTACCATCGATGCTGATTGTTATGCCACTATTCAGCGTAGCCTCAACTGTAAACAGCTCATCTGAATCAAATGATCTATCCACAAACTGAAGTGGTGAATTAATTACCACCATATCCCCCACAACAAAGTCACTGTTGTAGGTTGTTATCTCGTTTGATATATTGGTCATGTTCTTTGGATCCCATTTCAAATTGAACATAAAAGCTTGATTTGCAGATCAAGCTTTTTCTTTGCCTAAATTCCCTTGAATCCCTTCTAATCCCTCTCCAAAAATTACTTCAGTTGAGAGATCCCTCATCAAAGCTCCTAATCCCAAGCGCTCAAATGATTTTGCTTGTAAATTAAGTACATGCCACTCACCTGCTATTTCTTTTTCAAGCAAGTAAGCAAGGTATTGAGCAAGGTCTTTTCCCTTAATTTCTGCGAGAACTTTTGCACGTTCATGGTTTTCAGGAGACAAACGCACATGCGTAGATTTTTTTTCGAGGCTCATACATATTTCCTTATGAAACTCTTTTGTGAGGTAATGATGGTTCTATTTCTAGCAATTTGAATGCAGCTGCTTCTGGAACTAATTCACCCCATTGATAAACAGCCTGTTTTGTAACTTTTAAAATTTTCGCCACTTTTGGTGCATTCTTAAATCGAGTCAAAACATCTGCTGTTTTCATCTCAATTCGCATATTCAACTCCGTAAAGTAATCATTACTTAGTTAAGAATACTTTACTTTATTTTGATAAGCAAACTTTACTTTTAAAAAGTTAAGCTATCTTTACTTTTTAGATATGGCAATAGCCATGAGAAATTTATGAGCACTTTGCAAGAACGTATGGCTTTAGCAATTAAGCACTATGAAGAAGTCACTAATAAAAAGTTTAAAAATGTTGACCTAGCAACATATGCAAATGTATCAAGAGTAAATGTTGGACTTTGGGTTAAAGGCCCTACTGAGGAACTAAGAGGTTCAAACTTAATAAAAGCTGCTGAGTTCCTACATGTAAATCAACGTTGGTTAGCAGGTGAGAAAGCGCCAATGGTCATATCTAATGTAAAAAATAAATTATCTTCAATTGGTGTTTGGGATGACAGTACACCTATAAGTTTGGATGAAGTCGAGGTTGCATTTTACAAAACACTTCGTTTGGCATGCGGTAGTGGCTCTATGGTTCAAGTTAATGAAACTGATAAAAGTTACACGCGAGTTTCAAGAAAACTTCTAGATCAATTAGGTATTTATAGAGACAAAACATTTTGCGCTCCAACTGAAGATGATTCAATGAAACCAACTATTAATGATGGTGACATTGTCTATGTAGATGAAAATAGAAACTTTATTAAAGATGGTAAAATTTTTGCCATCGAACATGGAGACTTATTTCGTTGCAAACGACTGTATAAAACAGCTGAAGGCGGAGTTCGTATAGTGAGTGACAATAAAGAAGAGTACCCAGAAGAGGTATTAACCAAGCAACAAATACAAGATCAAAAGTTTAGAGTAATTGGATGGGTATGGAAAATTGATAAAGTGGAAACCTGGTAACAATTAAACTGTGAACCCGACACAGCCATGACAACAGATCAAAAATCGACTTAGGAAGAGCAAATGAGTCAGATATTACAATATTTACCATTTTCAAATTATAAGAAATACTTAAGGCCTGCAGTAGATGGCTGTATGGGCCTTATGACACATGTAGGTGAACTAACTTGGTCTGATGGAATACAGAGGGAATCATATATAAAATTTTATGGCGAAAATAAAAAGCGAGCTTTATTGAATGAGGCACTAGGCTATCTTTTAATAAGCGGATTAAAACTACCGCAACCCGAACTTGCTGGATTTCTAGAATTCAAAATTTCAGAAGAAACCACCCCTGAAGTTTGGGCGCAAGCATCTGAAGTTGATAAATATAGAGGCGTCACTTATGCGTGGGTTTGCACTAATACAGGTGGTATCAATAGAAGAATTGAAATAGATAATGCAAACTCACCGGAGCTAAAAAGTTACTTAACTGCTCATGTCATTGAAGCATTAAAGAGCTGGGAAAAACTACCCAACCTGATTATGTGTGATGACTGGTTAGCAAACAATGATCGTAATATGGGTAATTTGCTTGAACTTCCAAATAAAACGTTCACGTTAATTGATCATGGAGGTATTCTTTATGGAGACAATTGGTCACCTTGGGATATCATGAGAAATGCAGTAATAAATAGCAACTTTCAAAAAATGTATGTAAATATTTTTAAACAGAAGTTTAATGGACTCTTCTGGAAAGAAAGCTTATTAAATGCATTAGAAGAAGTCAAAAACGAACATGGATCCTCCTTCGAATCAATTAAAGATGAAGCATGTCAATTAATTAATGATTTTCTTGGCGATGAAAAAATTCATGTAGGTTTACCACCGAATCCAGTACAAAATGTAAGCAATATATTGCAAGACTTTCTTGCGACAAATGCTGTACAAGTGGGTAATATTGAAGCAAAATGCGACTTATGGCTTTCTGCAACGCAAACCAATGTTGCTAAATAGGTAACATTATGAATTTTAAAAATTTTGAAGAAAAGTTTATAACTAATCCAAGCACTCCAGAACAAATACAAGCTACTTGGACTCAGGTTAGATTTACACCTGACTTGGTTACTAATGAGCAATTATCTATTGGCGTTCTTATCAACTATGATGGCATTGTTCATACTAAATTTATTGAAGATTTCTCAAGAGTCGAATGTGCATATGGTACTGAAGCTGTCACCTACTTAAAATCATGTATAGAGCTTTTTGAGGATTTTCTACACTGTAATCATGAAACGTCATTTTCATCTCAGCTAATTTTAGATAAGCGTGGTTTTGTGCAAGGGGAAACAATTGACGGCCTTCTTGAGGAGCTTCTAATGAGAGCTGCCCCGCTGTCTTTACCTCATCACAATAAGAGTTCTTATAAAAAGCAGTTTCATACAGTTAAGACTGTAAAGTTTCACTCAGAAGTTAAAAGTTACATTAAGAGTAAAATGGGGGAAATTTATAAAGAGATATTCCCGAGAAATGAAACTTTATTAGTAGGTGATTCTATAATTGGGTTTAGAAATCTGCCTGTTGCTATTAATATTGAAAAAAATAATAAAATCGGAGACTTAGTCTCAACTGTCTATGCAACACCTGATACTGTTGAAATAAATTGTCTTAAAGCCTTGGAAAATTTAAGAGCAGTGAAAAAATATGCAAAGAAAGATAGTGATTGTAAATTATTTATGTTGTCTCCAGATGACCATAATATGGAATTACTAAGTAACGCAGATAAAAAGAAAAGAAAAGATATAATTGGAAATTTTAAGTGGAGCTTACGTTCTGAAGGTATTGATTTAGTTGAAGAGCACTCTGTAAATGAAGCATCTGAAAAATTAATCGAGTGGTCGGGAATTGATAAACAAAGAAAGCTAGAAGAAGTTTAAAGCAAAATACCACAACAATCCAACCCACCCAGCGGTGGGTTTTCTTTTGTCTATTAAAACATAAAAGTAAAGTTTAATTTAAATTTTATAGTTAAGTATTCTTTACAAAGTAAATATAGTAAAGTATTCTTTACCTAGCAAGAAGCAAAAAGCCCTGCCGACTCTCACATCACACAGGGCTTCTCACTACACATGAGGTTGATTATGGAACAAAACACAATTCAAAGCAATTCAGCTTTTCAATTTGGAAAAGTTGTATTGGGTACATGGGCAACTGCAAGTCTTTTAATCGTTGGAATAGCTTCAGCTGTTTCTTCTTGTGACTACCAAGCGGCTCATTCAAGCCAGCCAACATTAGCAAACGTAAAGCCTAGCTACTACGGCGTTATGACACTAAAACTTACTTCTGACATTACTGGCGAAGCTGTTATTAATCTTGATGGTTTCCGTGTACCAGTAAAGTTTGTTTTTGATAAACATCCCGATAGTTATGGTGTTCCTGGTTCGGAATTTACCGCTGTAGACATCATTAATCTTGAGATCGGTCAAATTACTGACGCTAACGGCAACAACTATAAAGACTTCACGATCTACGACGATCACCGCAACATCAATGCACAGCTAGCGGCATATATCGAAAAGAACAAAATGGCGGAGGCGATCTGATGAATAAGAAGCGCTTCACTACCCCCTTCCGCGAGTTCATTACCCGCGATGACCAAGGTCGTTATCACGTTCGCTTGGGACCTCAGACCTTTTCAACAAACTGGAAGTTTACTGATATTCGCATTGAAGATGAAAACGGCGGCACACCAGTAGATCCTGATTTATTAAAGTCTAAGCCTTGGATACTTCGTAACTTACAACAAGAAGTTAATTTCAGACGCAAAAAAGAACGTGCAGAAATGTTCTCCAAGGAATGTTTTCAGCGCACACCGTACAGTGCAAATCAACGCATGTCTTATAACAACGCTAAATCTAATAAGGGGTTGTAATCATGGCTCTAAATATTATTTCTTCTGATCAAGCGCTTAATGTAAGTGCAATTATCACATACATTTATGCTGATCCTGGTTTAGGTAAAACCTCATTGGGCTTTACTGGTGATAAAGCTATTTCATTCGATTTTGATAAAGGTGCACATCGTACTGGTGAGCTACGCCGAGGATCTGTTGTACCAGTTCAACAATGGAAAGATGTTGCAGATCTTACACCTCAAGATTTAGCACCATTTAATACCGTTGTAATTGATACTGTGGGCGCAATGCTTGAGAACATCAAAACTCATTTACTACTTACAGCGAATAACCGTCAAAAGGATGGATCGTTAAAGCTTAAAGCACAAGGTCTAGCAAATCAGATCTTCAAGCAATATGTAAATTCGCTAATCAGCTCAGGTAAAGATGTTGTTTTCATCGCCCACGCTTCTGAAGATCAAAATGGAGACCAAAACATCTATCGTCCAGATCTAGGCGGTAAGAATAGAAATGAGCTTTATCGTATCGCTGACATTATGGGCTACTTAACTACAGTCACCACAGGCGAAGGTAAAAATGCACGGGTAATCAACTTTAAACCTAGCCCAACACATCACGCTAAAAACTCAGGTGCTTTAGGTGGTGAGACTGGTGAAGTATGGGTTCCCGACTTAAAGACAAATCCTACCTTTTTAGCGGATCTTATTAAATCTGCTAAAGATCATATCAATACACTTACCCCTGCCCAACTAGCCGTTTCAAAAGCTCAGGAAGAACTTGAAAACTGGCAACAGAGTTGTAATGAAGCGGAACATGCAGGTGATCTAAATCAACTTACAGAAAGCTTGGAAGATTTAGTTAAAAGTAACCATCCATATGCACAATCAATGCGTCAAATATTATTGAAACGCTCTAAAGAACTTGGCTGCAAATTTGATAAGCAGAAAGGTAAATGGAATAACCCTCAAGAGTTTAATGGTATTACCAATCAGCAAAGGGATGAAATTCAAGAACTATTACGTCAAGCGAATTGGGATGTAATGTCCTTTTGCGAAGATCAAGGCATCGACAGTTTATTAGCAATTGATTCATCGCGGTTTAATGATGTTAAAGCTTTCATTATTGAGTCAGCCCAACAAGCGCGGAGGTAACTTAATGACTGTAGAAAATATGAAAGATGTAGATGAAGCTGTATTGCCTATTTGGATTTCTGTTAATTTCATGCTGCCCGATCTTGGTTCAAAGGTTTTGATTTACATTGCAAATGAAGTTATTTCCGCAGAGTACACAATACTGGGTTTTGTGGATTCAATAGAAGGTGCAATGTTGCATCAAGATTTGATTACACATTGGATGCATCTTCCAAACGGGCCAGAAGCAGATACGGAGGGTTTAGATGGATAAATACATAACATCTAATAGTGTGTGTGAGATGTTTAAAATAACCAAACGCACACTAAACCGCTGGGAAATTAAAAGCCCCTGGGGACTGCCATTCCCTGCCCCAGTTTTAAAATCCGATGGCGGAACTATGAAACGTTATCTTTCAACTGATGTAATGGAATGGGAACAAAAGTGCAGTAATTTGGAAATGAGTCAAAAAGCTATATAAGTAGAATAAAAGCTAACAATCAGTAAACTTGATAGTTTTCCACCGTTTCTATGATTGTTAGCGTATAACCCTTACTATATACTTGTGACCCGAATTCGTACCTTGCTAAGAACTCAGTCTTTTAATTTGTGTACATAAGCGTGTACATAATAGAAATCTCAGGAAGCAAGAATAAACTTAACCTGTTTTATTACAAGGGTTTAGGCAATATGGCATTAATCGTTCAAAAATATGGCGGTACTTCTATGGGTACTCCTGAGCGCATTTTAAATGTTGCTCGTCGTGTCAAGCGTTGGCATGATCACGGTCACAAGGTGGTCGTTGTCGTGTCTGCAATGAGTGGTGAAACAAACCGCTTACTTGCGCTTGCTAAAGCCATTACCACCACCCCTGACCCACGTGAATTAGATCAAATGGTGTCAACGGGTGAACAAGTAACGATTTCCATGTTAGCTATGGCACTGAACTCAATTGGTGTAGAAGCTAAATCTTATACAGGTCGCCAAGTCGGTATTAAAACGGATAGTGCTTTCACCAAAGCACGTATTGAATCTATTGATACTGATGTGATGACAAAGGACTTAGATGCTGGTCGCGTACTGGTCGTTGCAGGTTTCCAAGGCTTTGACGCTGAAGGTAATACAACAACACTTGGTCGTGGTGGTTCGGATACTTCTGGTGTAGCACTTGCAGCAGCACTTAAAGCAGATGAATGTCAAATTTATACTGATGTTGATGGCGTATACACGACTGATCCGCGTGTTGCACCAAAAGCGAAGAAAGTTGACCGTATCTCTTTTGAAGAAATGCTAGAAATGGCATCTTTAGGCTCAAAAGTTTTACAAATCCGCTCTGTTGAATTCGCAGGTAAATATCAAGTTCCACTGCGTGTATTATCAAGTTTTGATAATGATGATGATGGCGCATTTGATGAAGATTTCAAACAAAACGTAGGCACACTAATTACGACTGAGGCAGAGGACGATATGGAACAACCAATCATTGCAGGTATTGCATTTAACCGTGACGAAGCAAAACTTACTATTTTGGGTGTTCCTGATGAGCCAGGTATTGCATCTAAAATCTTGTCACCAATCAGCAATGCCAACATTGAAGTGGATATGATTATCCAAAATGTTGAAGAAGATGGCACGACTGATTTTACTTTCACAGTTAATCGCACTGATTTAGCTAAAGCAAAAGCTATCCTAGAGCAAACTGCAAGCAGCATCGAAGGATGTGAAGTTGTAACTCGTGATGACATCGTTAAAGTATCTATCGTTGGTGTTGGTATGCGTTCACACGCAGGTGTTGCGAGCAAAATGTTCACTGCGTTAGCTGATGAAAGTATCAATATTTTGATGATCTCTACCTCAGAAATTAAAATTTCTGTATTGATCGAAGAAAACTATTTAGAGCTTGCTGTTCGTTGTTTACACACTGCATTTGGCTTAGACCGTGAACACGGCGAAAGCAGTGCGCGTGCTTAATTAATAGCTGCTTAAACATATTTACTTTCAAGTAAATAGCAAAAAAAAACAGAGCCACTATAGTTTTTCCTACAGTGGCTCTGTTATATTAATCCGTGAGGTTTTTCAGGATGTTCCAACAGAACTTACGAAAAAGAATGTTTTTTACATATTTCTGTTAGAATTTTCTGTATATTAAGGCTGTGCTTTCTAAAATGAATTCCCTGTCGCAAGTTTAAGCGTTTAGCAAGGAGATAAACATGCTGATTCTGACCCGTCGTGTCGGAGAAACATTAATGATTGGGGATCAAGTCAGTGTTACTGTGCTTGGCGTAAAAGGCAATCAGGTGCGTATTGGTGTAAATGCTCCAAAAGAAGTTTCTGTGCATCGTGAGGAAATTTACCAACGTATCCAACATGAACGTGCCATGCATGAGCATCTACAACATCTTGATCAAGATTATCAACTTTCTTATGAAGAAGATAATACCGATTTTACTCGAAATAATAACTTCAATCGTTAATGCACAGAATTTTTCTCCAATAATTAAAGCGACTTTTACAGTCGCTTTAATTATTTTGGGCAAAGCATTTTATAATCCTAATGCTTTTCTCACTGGCGCATAACTACGTCGATGCTCATCTATCACACCATGAGTAGCAATCGCCTCAAAATGTGCTTTTGTAGGATAGCCTTTATGTTTTGCAAATCCAAAGTCAGGATACTGTAAATCTAAAGCTTTCATCTGATGATCTCGAGTTACTTTCGCTAAAATACTAGCAGCACTAATTTCAGCATGACTCGCATCTCCCCCAACAATCGCCTCACAAGGAATAGTGATTCCCTTAGGGATTTGATTACCATCCACGATGACTTTTTCTGGTTGAGTTTGTAAACCCTCTACTGCTCTACGCATTGCCAAGAATGTCGCTTGTAAGATATTGAATTCATCAATTTCAGCATGAGTTGCTTCTGCAATTGACCATGCTAATGCTTTTTCTTTAATTTCTAAAAAGAGTTTTTCTCGTTTCTTCTCAGTTAATTTTTTAGAGTCATTTAATCCTTCAATCGGATTATTCGGATCTAAAATTACAGCCGCCGCAACCACTGAACCTACCAATGGCCCACGCCCTGCTTCATCTACACCAGCAACAAACATATCTTTTCCACAAAAAATTAGCTGCCTTGATTGCAGCTAACTGAACGTTATTCACTAATTTATTATTTTACCACTTCTGACACACAAGCATTCATTGTTTTTGCAACAGCAACACCTGTTAACGCTGTTCTAGCTTTTGAATCGACGGCAGCTAAAGCAAGTTCAGATGGAGACAGAACAGTTGGTGCATTCTTTCCAACACATTTACATATTTGTTTTTTCTTTTGCTTCTTTAATTCACTACTCATTAATCGACTCGCCACCTTCCACGCAGCAAAATCATCCATATCATGGCTACACTTTGTTTGCGCTGCAAACTCAATAGCAGATGTACCTAATTTTAATTTGCTCTGTTCTGCACTTTGAGCACTGCTACATGCCAATAGAGTTAAGGATGTTGATAGAATGAATAACAAATGATTCTTTTTCATTATTTATAACCTAATTATGTGATTAGAGTTTTAATTGTTCAAACTAGAATATCTAAGCGTGATTTAAAATTGAAAAATGGTATTAATTTTACTTTTTATTAAAAAGCAAAGCCGAAATATCCAACTTTGCTAGTTATGTACTGAGTTAATTATTTATTCAATGCTTCAGCAACACATGCATTTACCGTTTCAGATACCACTTGGCTTACGATTGTTGCACGAGCAGTTGGATCAATCGCAGCAGTCGCTAATTCTACTGTTGTGACGCTATTTGGAGCTTTCTCACTTACGCAACCACAAACATTCGTTTGAATGTTTTCACGTTGTTCAGTCGTCATCAAACGTGTCGCTGTTTTCCAAGCTGGTAAATTATTTATTTCATTGATACATTTCGCATTTACAGCAACTTTCAATGCTGTCATGCCTAACTGTTGAGATGTGGTAGCTGTAGTGTTATTCGCATTTGGTGCTACACAACCATTAAGCGCAAATAGTGCTGGCAATACAAGTAATAATTTTTTCACGACCTTCGACCTATATCCAAAATTTTGGCAGGCGTATTTTGACTAAATAAAAGATTTAATCAATTGACTCTGTAGACATATTACATAATATAACAATAGGCAAATTTCATTGAACGTTGCATGCATAAAACGCTCTGTTACGTATACACTGTATAAGCAATAAAAAGAGCTAATTAAAATCAAATCACTCATATCACAGCTAGGATGTTGCGATGTCAACCTCAGCACAATATTACACACGCACGGCGCAAGTTTTGCATTGGCTCATGGCTGCTATTTTTATTACCGCATGGCTGATCGGATTCTATAGCGGAAACTTTTTAAGCTATGAAGTCGATGGTGGATTTAAGGGAACTGTCATTACCCTACATAAAAATATAGCAACAACAATTATTTTCTTGGTTGTTATTCGTATTTTTTGGCGCTACACACATCCTGCACCAAAGCTACCAGCAACGATGTCACCAATGATGAAAGGCTTAGCGCATATAGGGCATTTATTCCTTTATTTAATGTTATTAGCTCTACCAATTACGGGTTGTTTGTTTAGTTGGAGTGCTGGTCATCCTGCACCTGTTTTATATTTATTTGAGATCCCTCGTTTAGTACAAGATAATCCCGATCTACTTGCAATTGTAAAACCGCTGCATATTTATTTATCTTGGTTTGCAGGTCTACTAGTTGCTGGGCATATTTTGGCTGCGATTAAACACCATGTGATTGATAAAGATAACGTCTTGCTGAGTATGTTACGTCAACCTAAATAAATATAAAGGCATAAAAAAAACCGCATAATGCGGTTTTTTTATTTTAAATGGCTTTAATTTCTTCAATCCACTTTTGCTTTTCTTCATCAGAAATAAACGAAGCTTCAAAAGAGTTGATCGCAAGCTGCTTTAATTCATCATGACTCAGTGCTAACGCTTCTTGAATCGCAATAAAGTTATCATTCATGTAACCACCAAAATATGATGGGTCATCTGAATTAACAGTAACATGTACACCTTTCTGTAATAGACGACGAATATTATGTTCGCCCATATCTTTCACAACGCACAATTTCAAGTTACTGAGTGGACAAACCGTTAACGGCATCTTTTCAGAAATTAAACGTGTCATCAAACGCTCATCTTCTTCTGAACGTACACCATGATCGATACGATTCACTTTGAGTAAATCCAGTGCTTCCCAGATATATTCTGGAGGACCTTCCTCACCAGCATGTGCAACAATCAAAAATCCTGCTTCACGGGCTTTAGCGAAAACACGTTCAAACTTTGATGGTGGATGACCAACTTCACTTGAATCCAGTCCAATTGCAATAATGTCATCTTTAAATGGCAATGCTTGCTCAAGTGTTTCAAATGCTTTTTCTTCACTTAAATGACGCAAGAAGCACATGATCAACTGAGAGCTAATCCCTAATTTTTCTTTTGCATCTGTGCAAGCACGTTTTAGACCCGCCAATACTGTTGCAAATTCAACTCCACGCTCAGTATGCGTCTGTGGGTCAAAGAACATTTCTGTATGAACAACTCGATCTTCAGCACATTTTTCAAAATATGCCCAAGCTAGATCATAAAAGTCTTGTTCATGAACAAGTACATTTGCACCTGCATAGTAAATGTCTAGAAATGATTGAAGATTGTGAAAGTTATAAGCTTGTTTCACTTCTTCAACTGATTGATAAGGAATCTGAATCTGATTACGCTGTGCAATTGCAAACATCAGTTCTGGTTCAAAAGTCCCTTCAATATGCACATGCAATTCGGCTTTTGGTAAAGCACGAATCAGCTCGATTTGATTCATATAAACTCCGCGTCTAAATAAAAAAGGGTGTTACCTGAACGAGTACACCCTTTTAGGGTTCTCTTTGAGAAAATATTTCACAAAGAGAATAATAAATGAATAGCAACGATTTGCTTAGCCACCAAATGCGATGAATTTGAATACCCACAAAACAGCAATAATCCAAACCATATATGGAACGGTTTTTGCTTTGCCTGTCAGTAATTTAACTAGCGCATAGCTAATAAAGCCCATTGCAATACCATCTGCAATTGAATAAGTAAATGGCATGAATACGATGGTTAGAAATGCAGGAACAGCTTCGGTAATATCATCCCAATCAATATGCGTAATCCCTTGTATCATCAACACACCGATGAATAACAAAGCTGGTGCAGTCGCAAAACCTGGTACAGATTGAGCCAATGGTGCAAGGAATAAGCATCCAATAAATAAGAATGCAACCACAACCGCTGTTAAACCTGTACGTCCACCCGCTGCAACACCCGAAGCAGACTCGATATATGGTGTGGTAGATGATGTACCTAGGGCAGCACCTGCAACAATAGCAGTAGAGTCAGCAAATAACGCTTTCTTCAAACGTGGTAATTTTCCATCTTGAAGAAGGCCAGCACGATGTGAAACACCAACCAAAGTCCCTGTACTGTCAAATAAGTCTACAATAAAGAAGACAAAAATCACACCGACCATGCTTGCCGTAAATAGACCTTCAAAGTCCATTTGCATAAAGGTTGGTGCTAAAGAAGGAACTTGACCCACAACACCTTTGAATTCATTTAAACCCATTGCTGTTGCAATTGCTGTTACGACCAAGATACTAATAATAATTGCGCCACGCACTTTAAACTGGTGTAACACAACGATCATTAAAAAGCCAAATAGTGCCAATAAAACTGTAGGCTGTTTGATATCACCCAAACCCACTAAAGTTGCAGGATTATCTACAATGATTCCAGCATTTTTAAGTGCAATCAAAGCAAGGAATAAACCAATACCACCACCGATTGCAAACTTTAACGACATAGGAATTGCATTCACGATTGCTTCACGAATTTTGAAAAAGCTAATCGCTAAGAAAACCAAACCTGAAACGAACACAGCCGCCAAAGCAGTTTGCCAAGGCACCCCCATGCCTAAACACACTGAATAGGTAAAGTAAGCATTTAAGCCCATACCTGGTGCAAGTGCGATTGGATAATTTGCAACAATCCCCATGACCAAGCAGCCAATTGCGGCTGCCAAACAAGTCGCTACAAAGACAGCGCCATGATCCATTCCTGTTTCAGAAAGAATGAGTGGGTTTACAATGATGATGTAACACATGGTCAAAAATGTAGTTACACCAGCTAGAACTTCTGTTCTAAAGTTGGTTTTATTATCGCTCAACTTAAATAAGCGTTCTAACAAACCAGCCGAAGCATTAGGCGTTGTCATAACATAGCACCTGTTAAAATCTAAGATCGTAGAATTTGAAATCTATACGCTTGTGTTTCAAATAGTTTTTTGAATGTACACAAAAAGGTATACAAGACAATAAAGCAATCTATATGCCAATATTGCACTTGCTACGCAGACGATAGGTATAAATTTGATTCCGATATCAAAACGTAAAAAGCTGCATAACGAGATGCAGCTTTTTATTTAATGGTAAATATTTTAACAGATTCTCATCAAAACTTGAGTATCACAGCATAAAAAAAGCATAAACAATCCATTCATCCTGAGTCACCTAATTTTTGATTAGATGATCAAGCAAAATTCAACTCTTTTGCTTATAAGAAGACAAATGCGTATTGTGCTTTACATAGTTAGGATTATGTTGGATCTCATTTAAACTATGCTCAGCATCATTGACAATCTTAATAAGCTCTTCCCGCTTTTTGTTTTGGGCATCCGCATATGATGCATATCCTAAAACAAAGACGGAACAAACAACTAATAGTGCAAGTAATATCTTCATTATTATTATCTCAATTGTATGCTTTTCTTTAATACTAACAAAATAGAACAAAAATGAGAACCAGTTAACATTCAACAACCACTAATTAGCAATAAGTCACAATTATATAACCTTTCACAAATTGGTTCTGTACATTTTATATCCAAATAAATACTAGAATAATCTAGTTTTTAAAGCAATAGCATTTTATATAATTCAATTAGATAGCAAGATTTTGTATAGCTAAATTTTACCAATTGGTTGATTTATCAATATATAAAGCTGTTACATTTAGTTAAAAAAACATCTTTGCTCAAAGAGCAAAGATGTTCCGTATTGCAACAATTTAGATATTTAGAATTGATAGTTTAAACGAACTAAGAAATTACGCGGTGTTCCCGGCATTGATGCTGAGCGCCAATATTCTTTATTCGTTAAATTATTCACTGCTATCGTTACATTCCAAGGATCAGCACTGTAACCAATTGCCGCATCTACTCGAGTAAAACCATCAAATGACATAGGATCATTATCCAAATTACCGCGTGCATAGACTGTTGCATCACCTACATAAGTTGCACCAACCTCTGTATAGATTTTATCTGTCGGCAAATAGCGTACAAATAAGTTACCTGTATGTTTTGGCACGTTATTCAGTACTTTACCAATATTCTGTGGTTTCTCCTTATCCTTTGTAACTTCGGCTTCGTTATATCCATAACCACCACGAACAAATAAATTATCCAACACACGCCCAATGAAGCTAAATTCAACACCACGAGAACGATGTTGCCCACCGACAGCCCAGACATTTGGCTCATCATCTGGATTAGGCTTATAGCGAATATTGTTTTTACGAATATCAAATACAGAAAGTTGAGTATTTAAACGATCATTGATCCAATCACTTTTAACACCCACTTCATATTGTTCGTTGTATTGCGGCTCTGCATCAAAAGCATCTAAGTTTGTATTTGCAGACACTACATTTACACCAACACTCCCCCCAAATGGTGCAAAACTTTTACTATAAGACGCATAGAAACTTTGACTTTCAATTGGTTGCCAAATTAAACCGATGTTCGGGCTAAAACTTTCACCATCAATACTACGTTGATAATCTAGATCATTACTATCTTTCAAACGGTTTGTTGTCTTCGAATGGAAATAATCATAACGCCCACCGAGCATGACTTTGAAATAATCATTAAAGCTAATTAAATCCTGAATAAATAAGCCATAAGCTTCACTCTGATTATAGTTATGCGTATTAAGCTTTAAATCACCGCGGTCTCGTGAGTTAGAACGCCCACCTGTCAATGGATTGACATATCCCCACAGAATTGAACCATCTTGATTTTTATTTGCGAGTTTTGGTTCACGTTGCTCATAGGTCCAATCTGCACCCACTAGAAGGTTATGCTTTAAGCGACCTGTATCAAATTCACCACGAATATCAAAGCTATTACTGGTGGTCTTATTACTTGTTTGTTGCCAATAATAAATTTGAGAGATTTCCCCTGCATGCCCATCACAAGAACCGATATTTTTTACTACTGTCTGATCAGTCTGACAATATGTACCAGAATAAAAGTGATCAAAGTTTTGTTCAGCTTGACGATGACTTAAAGCCCAATGAAAGTTCCAATTCGGCGCGAATTCATAATTCAAGTCTGAACGGGCTATCTGTAATACGTCATCGACATAATCGCCTTTTTGAGAAAATCCTGTTTTGATCGAGGTTCCTTTTGGAAGCTCAGAAAATTCAGGTCCGCGATCTGGAACGCGATGCAATTTGTCATAGGTGTATTGCATCGTCCAAGTGAGTCCATCATCATTCTTATAAGTAAAACTTGGAGACAACATTTCGATTTTATTTTCAATGCCTGAACGGAAACTGTTTGATTCTCCATATTCGCCAGTCAAACGTACAGCCACGTTATCCGTTAATACTTGGTTTAGATCAACTGTTGAACCATAGTTATCATATGATCCACCATAAATACCAACAGAACTTTTAGAATCAAAATTGGCAACTTTACTGACCATATTGATTACACCGCCACCAGAACTACGTCCATAAAGTACTGAGGCAGGACCTTTTAAAATCTCAATTCGCTCAACATTAGCAGTACTACGGCGCACCTGCCCACTTTCGCGAATACCATCACGATAGATATCACCAGTATCTGCATTAAATCCTCTTAGGCTAATCCCATCTCCACGCATGTCATAACTCGTAGAAACACCCGGTGTTCCTTGCAACATGACGCTCAGATCATTGGCTCCATAGATTTTATATTTTTGAACATCAATGGTATCAATGGTCTGGGGAATATCTTTTTTCTTAAGACCGTTACGAGTCACACTTGCCTGTTCATAATCAATATAACTTTTGATTGGATCAAGCTCACTCATCGCCTCGATTTTAATTGTAGGCATAACAGCTGTTTGCATATTTTCTTCGTTCGCAATCGCATATTGCGCTTGGATCAGCATCACCGTAAGTAAACTGAACTTAAAAACAGGCTTAGTATGTGCACTAGGTATCGAGAGACTCATAAAATATCCAAACTCAAATAAAAATTAAAAAAAGCTTAAAAATATAAAAACGATACAATTTTAATAAAAATAATTCTCATTTTCATCATCTTCAAGTCTATTTTTTGCTTTTAGTGCTTATTTATCGCCCAGATGAGATAGATAGAGCGGATACAGTGAGTAAAAAATTGCCAAAAATATTTTTAACATCCATGTGTTATTCTTTTTAAATTCGATTCTTTTTAAACAATTTTACATTCGGCTACGCACAAAATAATTCAATCTTTTTTAGGGTTCTAATGAAACATCCACTCTAATATGGAAGATTGAGTATTCTTAGTTCTTTATCGCTCAGTATAAATTCTACCCCTTGCCGCTAACAAGACGATTGATCTTCCTCTCCCCCTCCTCAAACTTCAGAAGTGATAACTGAAGGTATTCCATCGTTTCAAATAACGCTTTAAAAGAAACTCTAATTTTAGAGACTTAAATATTATGTATGATCGGTTAGCTACTACAATTTAACTGTTAAATCATCACTTATACGAAAGACTTCCCCTCTTAAACTTCACATTCTTTTATGTTCTGCTCTACGTATATTATGATGCAATTACCCATTAATGAAGATTTGAAGAGTTAGATGCGTACAGAACTGAGAACTAAAATCATAGAAGTATGTGATGATAAAATTGCCAAAAAAGGCAGTAATGTTGGTTTATCTTTTTATGCATTTTTTGCCAATAAAAATGATGATCCTGAGCAGCTTATGGAAGCAGCACATTGGTGGATTATGGAACATCAATTAAATCATTTTGAAAAAGCAACTAAAATTAAAACACTCGTTTTGGAACAACTAGATTAAATCGTAATAAAGACTGATTGCTTTAACTTGTGTTGCTTTAACTCAAACAAAAATATTTCCAATGAATAGCTTAATAGCCATATTTAAGTAAAAGGTAATTCATTTCCATTATGAAAAGAGCATAGTATATTGATTTTAAAACTCGTATTTATGTTCTTTTATGCACTCAAGAAAAACCAGCGATGCAGGCATCTTTTTGTGGATGGTGTATCAAACCATGCAAAAGATGGATTTAGATGCAGCAGCAATTTTTGCTAGTGTGCATTTACCTGACCAACCCCCAGATAAATTTGTTCGACGTGACAATTCAACCCAACAACGTTTTTGGCAAGCTGCGGAACAAATTAGTCATGATCAAGATATTGGGTTACATGTCGGCGCAAATGTACCCGCCTTTCGCGGTCAAGTAATTGAATATCTTTTTTTGAGCAGCCCAACATTTGGTGAGGGATTAAAACGAACTGTTCGTTATCAAGCCTTACTTACGGATGCAATGTCCTTTAAACTGAATGAATCAAATAGCGACTATATGATCATCTCAGGTTTAACACACCCTGTAAGACATTACCTTGAATGTGCGATTGGAATTTTTTTAAATTTTTTCAAATATATTAGTCAAGATACTTTTTCGCCTTTAGAAATTTGGCTGCCCTACAATGAGGGTGCTTGTTCTGAAGAATATCAAAAAATATGGAAATGTAAGGTTCAACTGGCACAAACTGAGGGTGCAATCTGTTTTGATCGAAAACTATTGGATCAACCCTCACCCGCTTACGAACCTGAATTATTAAAAATTCATGAGCATCATGCTAAATCACAACTTGAGCTTTTAGATAAACATCAACTAATTACCGAAATAGAAAGAATTTTAGCAAGTGGCTTATTGGAGTCAGGTGAATTCGATCAAAATTGTGTAGCTCAACATTTAAATCGAAGTGCTAGAAGCCTCAGAGCAGATTTACAACTGATTAATACCAGCTATGAAAAAGTGATTGCACAATATAGAGAACGCCTTTCTCGACGACTTTTATCACAAACCCAAGAAACAATTGATCAAATCGTATATTTAACAGGATTTTCTGAACCCTCTGCCTTTTCTAGAGCATTCAAGCGCTGGACCGGAGAAACACCTACTGCATATAGACAACGTAAGCAATCTGCATTTGATTAAGCCGGCAATATAAAACTGTCAGTTCAGTCAAAAGAAAACTTATTGTTTTTTCTAAAATCCAATTCATGTTTTAAGAGGTTTTTTACATGATTGGTTTTCCAGTAGGTATATTCGTTGCAAATGGCATGGAATGGTATTTTCATAAAGTGTGGTTACATGAGTTCCCAAGCAAAAATAGAAATAGCCCTTTCTTTACCCATATTGCCCATCACAAACGTGCACGTCTAAATGACTTTCATGATGAAGGCTATGCTGAATCTATGTTTAAAAATTCAGAAATGTATAATGAAAAATCAGCTTTAATTGGTTTAACCGTTGCATCAACAGTGTTTCTACCAGTAGCGCCTTTTTTTACAGCGGGTTTGTACTATGGCATTTGGAATTATTGGAAAGTTCATGCCAAATCTCATCTTGATCCAGAATATGCCAAAAAGCGCATCCCATGGCATTATGATCACCACATGACTAGCAATCAAAATGCAAACTGGTGTGTAACTAAGCCTTGGTTTGATTACATCATGGGGACTCGTGTTTTAACTGATGTATCGGATACCGAAACAAATCCTTTAGCGATTAAAATGCCATTATGGTTAGAAAAAAGAGTAAATCGCACTGCACGACGTCTACTTCCGAAAGCATTTGCTAAAATTGATAAGAATACACAAACAGATCAATTCAATTTAAGCCAAGGCATTGAAGTCGCACTTTAGAGAAGTTTAAGCAATAAAAAAGCCTAATCATAAAGATTAGGCTTTTTAGCAAAACCAACTTATTCAATAAAAATTAAGCTGTTTTCTTCGCCATATTATTTTTACGAATCGTAATCATCAGCAATTGAACTGCTGCTGGCGTCACACCGGGAATACGGCTTGCTTGTGCTAACGTTTCTGGACGTACTGTTTTTAGTTTCAATGTGATTTCACGAGACAAACCTGAAATATCATCATATTCAAAATCAGCAGGGATTCGGGTTTCCTCAAGACGCTTTAATTGAGCGACATCTTCGTGCTGACGGTTGATATACCCTTCATATTTCACAGCAATCTCAATCTGCTCACCAACTTGCTGAGATACCTCAGAACCTGTTAATTCAGCAATTTGAGTGAAGTTAATGTTTGGACGCTTAAGCAAATCAATTGCACTACATTCTTTACTTAAATCAGCACCTGTCATTTCAACAAACTTTTTACCCATTGGGTTGTTTGGTGCTGCCCATAAATGTTGTAGACGCGAAGTTTCACGCTCAACTGCTTCCATTTTTTCACTATAAGCAGCCCAACGTTCGTCATCAACTAAACCAAGCTCACGACCAATTTCAGTTAAACGCTGATCTGCATTGTCTTCACGCAACATCAAACGATATTCCGCGCGTGAGGTAAACATACGATATGGTTCTTTCGTTCCTAATGTAATCAAGTCATCAACGAGTACGCCCATATAAGCTTGATCACGTTTCGGCGTCCATTCTTCTTGCTCCCACGCACGGCGCGCAGCATTTAAACCAGCAAGTAAACCTTGTGCACCCGCTTCTTCATAACCCGTCGTACCATTTATCTGGCCAGCGAAATATAAGTTCTGAATCGCTTTAGTTTCGAGCGTGAATTTTAATGCTTGTGGGTTAAAATAATCATATTCAATCGCATAGCCTGGACGTAGGATATGCGCATTTTCCATACCACGGATCGAACGGACTAAATTAAACTGTACGTCAAATGGCAATGACGTTGAAATACCATTTGGATAAAGCTCGTGTGTATCTAAACCTTCAGGTTCAAGGAAAACTTGATGCGAATCTTTATCTGCAAAACGATGAATTTTATCTTCAATCGATGGACAATAACGTGGGCCTACGCCTTCAATCACACCTGTATACATCGGAGAACGATCTAGACCACCACGAATAATTTCATGGGTTTTTTCACTCGTATGTGTAATGTAGCAATTGACTTGTTCTGGGTGCATAGAGACATCACCCATAAATGACATCACAGGTGATGGAAAATCACCTGGCTGTGGAGTCATGACTGAAAAATCAACTGAACGTGCATCAATACGTGGCGGTGTACCTGTTTTCAAACGACCTACTGGTAATTTAAGTTCACGTAAACGATGAGCAAGTGCAATCGAAGGTGGATCACCTGCACGACCACCACTTGAGTTTTGTAAACCAATATGAATCACACCACCCAAGAATGTACCTGTCGTCAACACAACTGTTTTGGTATCAAAACGAATACCCATTTGTGTTACGACACCTTTAACCGTATCACCTTCAACAATCAGGTCATCAGCCGCTTGTTGAAAAATATCCAAGTTTGCTTGGTTTTCTAAGGTTTCACGAATCGCAGCTTTATAACGGACACGGTCTGCTTGTGCACGTGTTGCACGTACAGCAGCACCCTTACGTGAATTTAGGATACGAAACTGAATACCACCTTTATCAGCAGCCAACGCCATTGCGCCGCCCAACGCATCAATTTCACGTACTAAATGTGACTTACCAATACCACCGATCGCTGGGTTACAGCTCATCTGCCCCAAAGTTTCAATATTATGCGTTAACAATAATGTTTGTCTTCCCATACGTGCAGCAGCAAGTGCCGCTTCCGTACCAGCGTGACCGCCACCAATTACGATAACGTCGTAAACCTTAGGATAGTGCATAGTGGTAAATGTGTATTCAAAAAATGACAGAGTATTATACAGGAGTTTTCCATTAAATTGACAAAAACAGTCAATATTCTTGTTTTTAACACTCCGTTGAAATGACCACAAAATACACAAAAAGTAACGTTATGTTGCAATTCAACCCTACTGTTAACATAGCGCCCCATAATCGGTAACTTGAACACCACTGTTTTATTTAAGGAATTTCTTATCCTAGATAATGCATAACAAATACTTTAGGAAAATGATATGAACACTAAGCTTTTATTATCATCGCTAATTTGTGGCTTATGTTTCACAACAGTAGCGGCACATGCAAATACCAAATCAAACACAGACCAACTCGCTCAAAAGTATGTGCAAGTATGTAAGAGCAAAAAACAAGGTGATATGGTTTCTTTTGCTCAAAAAGGTGTAATTTTCAATGGTGTTTGTCAACCAAATGACGCAGGTAAATTAGTATTCCAACCACCAATGCCTGCAAACAATGCAATGCCTGAAACACAAAGTAAGATTTCAGAAACACAATCTGCACCTCGTCCAGTAAGCGCGCCGATGCAGGCACCAATGCAACATCAAATGATGCAGCAACCACCAGCAATGATGGCACCATCGGGTGATATGGATCAAACTGCTCCATAAACTTATATTTTCAGAAAAGGATGCTTAAATGCATCCTTTTTTATGGATTTTGAATACATAGATAGCTTAATTTCTAAAAAAATAGCCTTAAATTTGTAATCAGCTTATTTTATTGTCCCTTTCATGGTCATGAATCTATTACAATAATCGCAAATATATTTTCTTAGGTTTTCCTGTGAACTGGCTACAAATTCATATTACTGTTGATCAAAATCAAGTTGAACTCACCGAAACATTGCTTCTTTCTTTAGGTGCTGTCAGTGTGACTTTAGACGATGCAGAAGATCAGGCTTTACTTGAACCACTACCAGGCGAAACCCCTCTTTGGAATAAAGTTATCGTTACAGGGATCTACCAACAAGACGAAGAAGATCCAATCGACGTTGATACTTTAGAAGCTTTCTTAAAAGCTCAACTTCCAGATGTTCCAATGCGCCATGAGTATTTGGAAAACCAAGTATGGGAACGTGCTTGGATGGATTATTACGAGCCAATCCAAATCGGTGAGAAATACTGGATCGTGCCAGAATGGTTAGAACCACCTGAAGCAGACGCGACAAACATCAAACTTGATCCAGGTTTAGCATTTGGTACAGGTAACCATGCAAGCACCTTCTTATGCTTACAATGGTTAGGCAAAACCGATGTTAAAGACAAAATTGTCATCGATTATGGTTGTGGTTCAGGTATTTTGGGTGTTGCAGCATTGTTACTTGGTGCTAAAAAAGTTTATGCAACCGATATTGATCCACAAGCTGTGTTGGCAACAAAACAAAATGCAGAATTAAATGGCGTACTTGATCGCCTTTACGTTGGTCTACCTGAAGAGTTTGATCAGGAGTTCAATCAACAACAAGCTGATGTGTTAGTAGCAAATATTTTAGCTGCACCACTAATGGCACTAGCGCCTGAATTCTCAACTTTAATCAAAAGTGAGGGAGAGTTCGCACTTGCAGGTGTAATCGAAGAGCAAGTTGCTGATGTTTCTAGTGTTTACTCTGAGTTTTTTGATATATTAGACATCGAAAAGCGTGAAGAAAACTGGTGTCGCATTTCAGGAAAACGCAAAACAACAATTTGAGAATACTTTTTCTTATGAGTGAAAAACAGACCCGCTGCCCCAAATGTTCAACTGTGTACAAAGTGACCCTTTCACAACTCAGCGTTGCTCAGGGTATGGTTTGTTGCCCAAAATGCATGATCAACTTCAATGCATTGACCAATCTTTTAGATTCAGAGGCGAATGAAACGGTTCCTAGCACTACGAACCGTTCACTCTTTTCATCAATACAACCAGACAGCTCATTTGCAGAAAAACAAATGCAGATCTTAAGTATTTTTGATCAAAAAATTGAAAACTCAAATATCGACTTACTGACTTATTTAAATAACTTAAATTACTTTAATACCGAACCCGTTACAGCCCTTCCTAACCTAAATCTTTCGGAAGATGCCTTATTAATAGAGCACGAGCCAAATACCAAACAACACGGATGGCTTTATTACTCTTTATGGGGAATCGGCAATATTGTTTTAATTCTTGTATTTGCTTTTCAAATATTGTGGTTCAATCCAAAGCTTATGCATGAAAGCCCAGCATTGAATCGAATTTTCAATTATGCATGCGGTATTTTGACCTGCAAAACTTTAGACGAACAATATAAGTATCTCAGTTTTGAGAAAGTAAAAGTAAAACGTATCAGCAAAGATGAAACCAAGTTTTCTGGCGTGCTAATCAATCACCATGAAAACAGCATTTTGATTCCTTCTATTAAAGTTGTTCTAAAAGAAAAGGGTGAAACCATCACCGACATCACATTGAAGCCACAAGACTATCTTGTAGACAGTCTAAAAATGATTCAACGTATTCCATCAAACAGTCCTTTTAGATTCGAATTTACCATTCCAAAAAGCAAAAATAGCTTTGATGACTATAGTTTAGAAATTGTACAGCCCTAAAAGCATAAAAAAGTGACAAAAAAACAAAAAAAAGTGCAGTTAATTTGCTCACTTTTTCACAGACAGTGGTATGATACGCGCCACGAATGCTTTGACCTACATACTCCTCGTTATTTATAGACAATAAAATCGTTAAACGAACTGTGCTTCTATCCCATAAGCGCATTGTTGGTTTTTTTGTTTTTGAAAGTAGGCAGTAACAAATATTTAACTATTGTTACGCTTATTTTTTACACAAATCGAGGAATTGTGGCAAGCTAATAGTCCTTTTGTTTTAGAGTCACTGTTTTAGGATCTAAAACAGGGCTCAGTAATTTAGACCACATTTATATATCGCTTTACCCAAGCGATATTTGATTTTTCGGATTAACACGCATGAATAGCAAATCTCCTATTTTTACGGCTCAATCTGATGTCGCTCTTCGCATCCATGTAGATCGCGCAGTTCGTCATTATTTTGCACAATTGCAAGGTGAGCAACCATCTCAAGTTTATGACATGGTTTTAGCAGAAATGGAGAAACCTCTTTTATCTGTGGTCTTAGAATATACTCGTGGCAACCAAACACGTGCCGCTGAGATTTTAGGCCTTAACCGTGGAACTTTACGTAAAAAGTTAAAAGCTCACGGTTTAATGAGTGAATAATTGATAAAATGCTCACGTTCTCGTGGGCATTTTTTTATGCTTAATCTGTAGACTTCAAATTGTTGACTAAAATCATGACTATCAAACGTGCTTTAATCTCTGTCTCCGACAAAACTGGAATCGTTGAATTTGCTCAAAACCTTGTAGCTCTTGGGGTAGAAATCCTATCTACAGGCGGCACATATAAGTTGCTTAAAGACAACAACATCGCCGTAGTAGAAGTTTCAGAACATACAGGTTTCCCAGAAATGATGGATGGTCGTGTAAAAACACTTCATCCAAAAATTCATGGTGGCATCTTAGCTCGTCGTGGTCTGGACGAAGCTGTGATGCAAAAACACAATATTGATCCGATTGATCTTGTGATTGTGAATCTTTATCCATTTGCTGCAACTGTTGCAAAACCAAACTGCTCTCTTGCTGATGCAATCGAAAATATTGATATCGGTGGCCCGACAATGGTTCGTGCAGCAGCGAAAAACCATGCTTCTGTGGGTATTATCGTAAATGCATCTGACTATGACAGCGTCATTTCTGAATTAAAAGCAAATGGTTCATTGTCATACGAAACGCGTTTCGATTTAGCTGTTAAAGCATTTGAACACACTGCTCAATACGATGGCATGATTGCGTCTTATCTAGGTGCGCGTGTTGGTAAAGTTGAAGGTGAAGCTGACTTATTCCCTCGTACTTTCAATACTCAATTGAATAAAGCACAAGATTTACGTTACGGTGAAAATCCTCACCAAAATGCAGCATTCTATGTAGAAGAAAATGCAAAAGAAGCATCTGTTTCTACTGCGAAGCAATTACAAGGTAAAGAACTCTCTTATAACAATATTGCAGATACTGATGCAGCACTTGAATGTGTTAAATCTTTTGCAAAACCTGCTTGTGTGATTGTAAAACATGCAAACCCTTGTGGTGTCGCAGTTTCATTAGATGGCATCAAAGCAGCTTACGATCTTGCTTATGAAACTGATCCAGAATCTGCTTTTGGTGGCATCATTGCATTTAACCGTGAATTAGACACGGCTACTGCACAAGCTATTGTCGATCGCCAATTCGTTGAAGTGATCATCGCACCAAGCATTGCTGATGGCGTACTTGAAATCACAGGCGCGAAAAAGAATGTCCGTGTGATGGTGTGTGGTGAACTTCCAGCGATTGATGCTCGTGCTCCACAACTCGACTATAAACGTGTAAACGGCGGTTTGTTGGTTCAAGACCAAGACTTAGGCATGATCACGAAAGACGACCTTAAGGTTGTAACTAAGCGTGCGCCAACTGAACAAGAAATTGATGACCTTATCTTTGCTTGGAAAGTTGCAAAATACGTGAAATCAAATGCAATTGTTTATGCAAAAAACCGTCAAACAATCGGTGTTGGTGCAGGTCAAATGAGCCGCGTGAACTCTGCTCGTATTGCCGCAATCAAAGCAGAACATGCTGGTTTAGTGGTTGAAGGCGCAGTAATGGCATCTGACGCATTCTTCCCATTCCGTGATGGTATTGATAATGCTGCAAAAGCAGGTATCAAATGTATCATCCAACCGGGTGGTTCTATGCGTGACGAAGAAACAATTGCAGCAGCTGACGAAGCTGGTATTGCAATGGTATTCACGGGTATGCGTCACTTCCGTCATTAATACCCCGAAGTCCCTCTTTTCTGCGATGCCTTAGTCGCATTAGAGGGACTTTTTTATTCTTAACAGGTATATTCTTAAATACGGAAAAGGGAAATAACTTAATAATGAATATTTTAGTTTTGGGTAGTGGTGGCCGTGAACATGCACTTGCATGGAAAATCGCACAAGATCAGAAAGTGGCTAAAATTTTTGTTGCACCGGGTAATGCAGGCACAGCAACAGAAGACAAATGTGAAAATGTTGACCTTGATATTTTAAACAACCCAGCGATCATTGATTTTGCTAAAGCCAATGATGTTGCACTGGTGGTTGTTGGTCCAGAAGCACCGTTAGTCAATGGCGTTGTTGATGCTGCTCGTGCAGCGGGTGTTAAAATTTGGGGTCCAACTCAATATGCTGCGCAGCTTGAGGGTTCAAAAGCATTTGCTAAGCATTTCTTAAAACGCCATAATATTCCAACCGCTTTTTATGATGTATTTACAGAAGTAGATGCAGCTAAAGCCTATGTAGAACAAAATGGCGCGCCAATTGTTATTAAAGCTGATGGTCTCGCGGCAGGTAAAGGCGTTATCGTTGCAATGACCAACGAAGAAGCTTTTGCTGCAATTGATGACATGCTTGCAGGTAACAAGTTTGGTGATGCAGGTTCTCGCGTTGTGATCGAACAGTTCCTAGCTGGTGAAGAAGCAAGTTTTATCTGCATGATTGATGGTAAAAATATTCTTCCAATGGCAACCTCACAAGATCACAAGCGTATCTTTGAAGGTGATCAGGGTCCAAATACAGGTGGTATGGGTGCTTATTCCCCTGCTCCTGTTGTAACTGCTGACGTTTTCGAACGTGTCATGAATGAAGTTATGCGTCCAACTGTTGAAGGCATGGCTGCTGATGGTCATGTTTACACTGGTTTCTTATACGCAGGCTTAATGATTGATGAACAAGGTCAACCTCGTGTGATCGAGTTCAACTGTCGTTTTGGTGATCCAGAAACCCAACCGATTATGATGCGTTTAAAATCATCTCTTGTTGATTTAGTTGAAGCTGGTATTGATGGTAACTTACCAAGCGAAGCTGAATGGGATGAACGTAAGTCAATTGGTATTGTACTTGCAGCTGAAGGTTATCCTGAAACTGTACGTAAAGGTGATGTGATTTCTGGTATCGGACAATCTCCTGAAGATACAAAAATCTTCCATGCTGGCACAGCAACCACCGAAGATGGTCATATCATTACTGCGGGTGGACGTGTACTTTGCGTCACAGCATTAGGTGATACTGTACTCGAAGCCCAAATTAATGCGCTAGAAGTATGTGGTCAAGTGACATTCACGGGTATGCAATACCGTAGCGACATCGGCTATCGTGCAATTGCACGTGAAAAAGCTGAATAAGCCATTCTCTAAAGAGGCCTTCTTCGGAAGGCTTTTTTATTCCTGAAAATGCATAAAAATAAATTCTATATTCATTATTTAGATATAAAATTCAGAAAAATATATATTCATTATTCCACTGATTCAGCTCAATATCTTTTCTGAAAAATTTATAAAACTATCATCCATTTATGTTTACTATGAATGCAATTTCCCTCAAATAATCATACTCTTATACGCTTTAGTTCAATTTACGCCCCTATAACCTTATGTAAATTGTTGGTATCATTGCCCAAATTTTAGATGTTGTTTTTTTGTTAAACCGATGATCTTTTTCATTTATTTCAAATAATTAAGACATTGTAGTTTAGGGATTGAATTACAGCTAGATCCAAATTTGATGATGAAAATAATATGAAGGTTTCATTGTTCAAATAAGTTGTATTAAATTTGAACATGAATATTCATCTATTTTTATAATGTTGCAAGACGCAGATTTTAAAAGCAATTCACATGAATGTTTATGCATGATGCTAATTTGCAACATACAAAATTATTGCAATCACTAATGCTAGAGAAATACGAACCTTCTCAACATTATTTCGATTAGGATTTATACATGAAAAAGCTGATTGGTCTTTTTTTAAGTGTATCTGTGTTATTGCTTGCAGCGTGCAGCAAACAACCAGATACAGCATCGACTGAACAAAAAGGTGATGCTGGCGCGTTGCAAACTGTTGTAATTGCTTCTACTGGTTCTGATGCAGACATTTGGCGCTATATCGCAACATTACCTGAAACCAAAGCTGCTGGCGTTAAATTAGAAATTAAAAACTTCACAGACTATGTTGCAATGAATACCGCGGTTGCAAACAAAGAAGTTGATTTAAATGCATTCCAATCATATGCATATCTTGTTGCTTTCAATGCGGCAAATAAAGATAAGATTGCACCTGTTTCAACAACTTACTTAGAGCCAATGGGTATCTACTCAAGCAAAGTGAAAAAAGTTGAAGAGTTTGCTGAAGGCGCAACGATTGCGATTCCAAATGATGGTGCAAATGAATCACGTGCTTTATTACTTTTACAAAGTGCTGGCTTAATCAAATTAAAAGCTGATTTCGACCCTGTAAAAGGCACACCTGCTGACATCATTGAAAACAGCAAGAAAATCGTAATTAAGCCAATTCAAATGGCAACTGCTGTTCGTGTTAAAGACGAAGTGGATGCAATCTTGTTAGGTAATACGCTTGCAATGGAAGGTGGTTTAAACGTTCTTAAAGATGCAATCTTCTACGAACCAATCGATCAAAGCACAAAATTAAATGTGAACGTTTTAGCAACGGCAGAATCACGTAAAGATGATGCTGTATTGCAAAAGGTTGGTGCGTTGTATCACACCGAAGCTGTTAAGCAATATGTACAAGAACATTTTGCTGGTACTAAGGTTGACGTGAACAAACCAACAAGCTATCTCACAGAAGCAAATTCGTAATATAATCCTCTCAACGAAACAGGCAAAGTGACTTTGCCTGTTTTTTCTTTTTTGCTTAGTATTGACGAACATGATCCAATTTAAAAACATTTCGAAACACTATCAGCTAAAGGGTCAGACGATTAATGCGTTAGACCAAATTAATTTAGAAATTCCTGAAGGTAGTATCTTTGGGATTATTGGCTATAGTGGTGCAGGTAAAAGTACGTTAATTCGTTTGATTAATTTGCTAGAGCGTCCATCACAGGGACAAGTAATTATTAATCAAAAAGACTTTACTGCAATGGATGCGCGTACGCTTCGTCAAGAACGTGCAAATATCGGCATGATCTTTCAGCACTTCAATTTATTGCAAACAAAGACTGTCTCTGAAAATATTGAAATGCCGCTTAAATTACTTGGGCATAGCAAGGTTGAGCGTGAAAAGCGCTTAGCAGAATTATTAGATTTTATCGATTTAAAACATAAGAAAGATGCCTACCCTGATGAATTATCAGGAGGTCAAAAGCAACGTGTAGGTATTGCTCGTGCGCTTGCCAATCATCCTAAAATTCTACTCTGTGATGAAGCAACGTCTGCGCTTGACCCACAAACGACTAAATCTGTTTTAGCCTTATTAAAAAAGATCAACCAAGAGCAAAACATCACGATTGTCATGGTGACACATGAAATGGATGTAATAGAGTCAGTGTGTGATTATGTTGCGGTGATGGAATCAGGTCATGTGATTGAAACAGGTTCAACACTCGATATCTTTAGCCAACCCCAACATCCAACGACTAAAACATTTATTCAGACCGTGTTACAGCAACAACTCCCTGTCAATATTCTAAATAACCTTGAGCATAAGCATCATAAGAGTATCTATAACCTCCAGTTCTTAGGAACTTCAGCTCAAGAAACCGTTATTCAAGCGGTGATTAAACAATTTGATTTAAGCCTCAATATTCTTTTTGCCAATATGACTGAAATTAACGGAACTGTTATTGGCCAGATGTTTATTCAGCTCTTAGGTGATCCAAATATTATTCAGGAAGCAATTAAATTCCTTGAACAGCAAGGCGTTAAAGTTGAACAATCTGGAGTAAGCCAATGAGAGACTTCATCGTACAATGGCTAACAGAAGTCACAGCACCATTTTGGCATAGCTCACTGTCAATAGATCAATTCGTAACAGCTTTACAAGAAACATTTCAAATGGTGTTCTTCTCATTGTTGTTTGGTTGTATTTGGGGAATGATCCAAGGCATTACATTAGTCGTAACACGCAGTGGTGGTATTTTACAGAATCGCGCGGTTTATTATTTTCTCAATCCAATTGTGAATGCGCTGCGTTCATTGCCTTTCATTATTTTACTGATTGCAGTCATTCCATTAACCAAAATGATCGTAGGCACATCGATTGGAACATGGGCCGCGATTGTACCGTTAACGATTTATGTTGGTCCTTATCTCGGTCGTTTGATTGAAACCTCATTACTCGAAGTGAATGAAGGTATTGTTGAATCCGCTCAAGCGATGGGTGCATCACCTTGGCAAATCATTTTCAAGTTTATTATCCCTGAAGCTCGTAGTTCTCTGATCCTGAACTTAACGACTGGTACGATTTCTCTTATCGGTGCAACAGCGATGGCGGGTGCAGTCGGTGCAGGTGGTATTGGTGATTTGGCAATTTCTTATGGCTATCAACGCTTTGATACTAGTGTTGTGATTTTAACAGTTATTGTCTTATTACTTTTGGTCCAAATGGTTCAAATGCTTGGAGATTGGTTAGCTAAATTACGTTAATCAAGCTCAATCAAAAAGCACTCTTGTTTGAGTGCTTTTTTTATTTCAGCTCTCTATGGAAAGTAGATTTCGTTCGCAGCCTTGAATGTATTGACATGCAATGGAACTAAATCCTCAAGCTCCTGATATCCCCCCGCCAATACAAACAACATCGGAATTTTCATTTTTTTTGCCATTTCAAAAACCAATCGATCTCGTTCAAACAATAATTCTGTAGTAAACCATTTAGAACCATATTTATCCAGTTGATGACAATCCATTCCTGCTTGATAAATTATAAGATCCGCCTCCCAACGGGAAGCATAATTAAACGCTTCAAAGATCGCTTCTCGATAGAGATCAAAATTACCTTGTTTTGGATGAATATATCGGGTCAGACTGCGTTCATTCGCTTTACAGCCGAAACGGATACCAAAAATCCCAAAGTTGACTAGATTGGTCATTCGGTTGGTAAATATTGCTGTACCATCGCCACCATGCTGATCGCAATCCAAAATAAAGATTCTTTTTTCAGGGAGTTGCTTTGCTACCAGCGCTAAACCATTGAATGTGCAATATGCAGCGCCTGACTCATAACTTGCATGATGAAAGCCCTGTGCAATATTTGCAGCAATACCCTCTTTTAATGCGATTTCCGCTCCCAATAACTGCCCCGCCTGAACGGATAAAATCGCATCACGTAATTGCGTATTCCAAGGTTTAAACCCTTGCACCGTGGCAAAAGCAGATTCACCTGAGATAAAAGCTTCAACATATTGCGGATTGTGCAATTTCTTTAAAATTTCTACATCAATCATTCCAGGATCAATGAGCTCAACCATTTTATTTTCATACAGTACATCCGCAACTGCGGTCAATTTTTCCATGCTGTTGGTATGCGTTTGGGCATAATAGCGCGGAGAATAACAAGCTTTTAGCATGGATGTCCTACGCATATTTGATCTTGAGCAATTTCCATGAGTTGGCTCAACTCAGTTGTATCTGGTCGAAATAGCCCATTATCCACTTGCTGTTTAAAATGATAACCAAATGCACGCGCACGATTTTGCGGAGAAACAGCTAAAGTGGTTAACCGTAAAAACCAAAAACCGTTCATTTGTGAAATAGGAATGACATAACCTTTGTATTGCTGATTCTGATGTTTGTCCAAGTGATCTAAATCATAATTTGCAGAAAATAGACTCCCTGCAGGTAACCTTACCCCATTCATCATTAACGGCACTAAGCTGATACAGGAGTGATTGTCACCCATATTCATCTTTTCCATCATAATAGGCTGGTCTTGCTCATCTACAAAGATATTGATTTCACCTTGTCTGAGTAACCGATGATGTGCAATACGTAAGAAGAATTTTTCCGCCATTGGACATGAACCTACTTTTGGCTTTTCCTCCAAAGACTCACACTCAATCATTTCTAAATTTTTAGCATCTTGCGGGAGAATAATATCCGCGAGTAACTGACAAATTAAAATACTTTCTTCAAGTTCAGCATGTTGATACAAGGTTCTTAAAGTCGCTTGAAAATCAACTTCCTGCTTTAAATTCTGTGTAAATGTTTCTTGCGGATTGAGTTTTCCTAGGCAAGTTTGCACATCTGGATTCGTGTCCAAGTTGCGCCAAGTTCCTAGCTCCAAACCATATAAAGAAGCTTGATTTAAAATATTCTTTAAACCCTTGGTTTCATATTCTTCAAAAATTCTAAAGTCTTGAAAACCGATCAGATCACGCGGTTGAGAAACAAATTCTGCAATGACCCGTGTTGCTTGAGTATAACCACAGCCCCGACGCTCAGTTTGGTGACTAAAGTGCTCATTCAACATTTCGGTAAGCTTGGCAGACAAAGGGTGTAAATATTTTTTGAAGATAACAACAACTTCATGATCTACCAAATCAGACATAACTTCCCTCTCTTTCTTCTTATGATTTCCCTACATTCGATCTTATGCATTCACTCTATACTTATCTTATTCACTGTAATCTTTTAAATTATTTAGCTTAAATTAAATATCTGTTATTCGAGTCAAGATGAATGTAAATCATTAACTTATAAACCTTTTATATCATCTTTATTCAAAATACTACACTTGTCAACCATAAATATAATGGCTGATTTCAGTCGTCATATACTGCCCTAAAAAGTCAGTAAAACACATCGAACTCCTACAGCTTTTGCACTATGAATCTTTTACACTTAAACTAATACAATCGGTTAAATTTCATAATTGGCCGCACAATAACCTCTTGAAACAAAGATTTAGGATTCGGCTATGCATTATAAAATTCATGCAATTGACGTTAAAAACGCCTTAAAAAATTATATTTGGTTATTGGAAGATACGCATACCAAAGAAGTTGTTGTCATTGATCCTACTGAGGCACATCTTGTGACACAGTTCTGCGCCGAGCATCAATTGCAATTAAAGCAAATATGGCTGACACATTGGCATCGCGATCATACGGATGGAGTTTCAGGCTTATTGGCAGATCAAAATATTCCTGTTTATGGCCCTCGTGATGAGCTAAGTAAAATATCTTTAATTTCCAATCCATTACAAAACAATGATCATTTCCATTTTAATCATCTCAAAATTGAGATTATTGCAACTCCTGGTCATACTCTCGGTCATATCACCTATTTTATTGAAGAAATCGACAGCTTATTCTGTGGAGATACACTATTTGCGATGGGTTGTGGTCGTTTATTCGAAGGGACTGCCGAGCAAATGTATCACTCACTCAATCGGCTCGCAGCTTTGCCTATTCAAACCAAAGTGTACTGTACACATGAATATACATTAGCGAATGCCGAGTTTGCCTTAACCGTTGAACCACATAATGTCGCGTTGCAAGAACGCTTTAGAGAAGTTCAAGCACTGAGAGATGCGGGGCAAATCACACTGCCAAGTACAATTGAATTAGAGCTAGAAACTAACCCTTTCCTGCGTACAGAAAGTGCTGAAGACTTTACTCGAATTCGCAGTTTAAAAGATCAGTTCTAAACAAGAGCTTCCTCGCTGGGTACTCATTTTTCACTTTAGCAATAAAGTGAAAAATGAAATTATTTTTTTACATCTTTAAATACGAAAAACTTAACAATAGCAATTGCTTATTTTGCAACCAACGTTAATTTTATAATTAAAATACAAGTACATATAAAATATATTTTTTAAGATGATCTTTTTTAATTACTTCAGTTTTACAATATTTACAAGCCGAAAAATAAATATATGCATCACCCCTTTAAAAATTTTCAAGACACCCTTATTAATAATTACAAGTTCACAAGGAGTTCTGCTATGAAAAACAGAGTTGTTAAAGCAAAAAATTTAGTCGCTTTTCGTATTTGGTTAGAGAAATTAGGATATTCAGTTAAAAACTTAGCAGACAATCGTGGCTTTACTTTTAGTTTTAAAAAAGAATATGGTTTGGTGACTTGTGATCTTTCTGGTAATGCTTTAGCCATGCAACTTGGTGAAGAATTCGAAGATCATTTAAAAGCATAATGGTAAATTTTGCTGATTAGGGTTTCAAAAGGATAAGGAACCCTAAAATACGATTAACAATTTTTCTTTTATCTTTCCTCGCTGCAATCTCTCATTTTCTGACCATCTGACATAAAAATAACATTGGAACAAAAGTGATTTCCAAGTATTATATTGCCCTAGTCGAGGGATGCTGCGACAAGTGATCGTTACTAAAGATCAATTTGCCAGGCTCGACGATCGGTTGAACATTCGCTTTAACCAACAACGGCATCCGCGAACAGAATGATCCATACTATTTTTTCTAGGAGATCCTGATGAACGCGGTGAATGCTTCATTTACAGATTATAAAGTTGCTGATATTTCCCTTGCTGACTACGGTCGTAAAGAGATCAAACTTGCTGAAGCAGAAATGCCAGCTTTGATCGGCTTACGTAAGCATTATTCAGCGGCTAAACCTCTTGCGGGCGCAAAAATCTTGGGTTGTATCCATATGACAATCCAAACTGCTGTTTTAATTGAAACATTAGTTGAGCTTGGCGCAGAAGTCCGTTGGACATCTTGCAACATCTTCTCTACTCAAGATCATGCTGCTGCTGCGATCGCTGCAAGTGGTGTTCCTGTATTTGCTTGGAAAGGCGAAACTGAAGAAGAATACGTTTGGTGTTTAGAACAACAGATCAATGTGAATGGTCAGCCTTGGGATGCCAACATGATCTTGGATGATGGCGGTGACTTAACTGCACTTGTTCATGAAAAATACCCTGCGCTTTTAGAACGTATTCACGGTATTACTGAAGAAACCACGACAGGTGTTCAACGTCTGTTAGAAATGTGGAAAGATGGTTCACTTAAAGTTCCAGCAATCAATGTCAACGATTCAATCACAAAATCTAAGAACGATAACAAATACGGCTGCCGTCATTCATTAAATGATGCAATCAAACGCGCGACTGATATGTTGCTTTCTGGTCGTCGTGCGCTTGTGATTGGTTACGGTGACGTTGGTAAAGGTTCTGCTCAATCTTTACGCCAAGAAGGCATGATCGTTCGTGTGACTGAAGTTGATCCAATCTGTGCAATGCAAGCATGTATGGATGGTTACGAAGTTGTATCTCCATACAAAAATGGCGTACAAACTGGTAAGAAAGAAGACATCAACCATGATCTATTAGGTAACACTGATCTTGTTGTGACCACAACGGGTAACTACCATGTTTGTGACTCAGCAATGTTGGATAGCTTAAAAGCGGGTGCAGTTGTTTGTAACATCGGTCACTTTGACACTGAAATTGACACAGCATATTTGCGCGGTTATAAATGGGTTGAAGTTAAACCACAAGTCCACCAAGTGTATCGTTCAGAAGATGAAAGCAATTATCTGATCCTTCTTTCTGAAGGACGTTTAGTGAATCTCGGTAATGCAACAGGTCATCCATCTCGTATTATGGATGGTTCTTTCGCTAACCAAGTCTTAGGTCAAATGCATTTGTTCGCTGAAAAATTTGCTGATTTGCCTGCTGACCAAAAACAAGCTGCGATTCGCGTAGAAGTTCTTCCTAAGAAATTAGATGAAGAAGTTGCTGCTGCAATGGTTGTCGGTTTTGGTGGTGTGTTGACACAATTAACTCAAGTTCAAGCAGATTACCTTGGTGTTCCTGTAGAAGGTCCATTCAAATCTGACGCTTACAAGTACTAAGAAATAGAGGGCAGACGTTTTACGGACTGCCCTTTTTTCTAAAATTTCTAAGCAATTTTAAAAAGGATTTGAAATGACGAAAAGTGTTCCTATTTCTTTTGAATTTTTCCCACCAAAAACTGACGCTGGTGCAGAAAAATTACGAGTCGTTCATCAAGAGCTACAATTACTCAACCCTGAGTTCTTCTCGATCACTTATGGTGCTGGTGGTTCTACTCGTGAACGAACTTTAGCTGCAATTGATGACTTTAATGGTAAAGGCACGCCTGTTGCACCTCACTTGTCTTGTATCGGTGATGATAAAGCTCGTATCGCTGAGTTACTCGATTTGTATAAATCTCAAGGTATTGACCGTATCGTTGCGTTGCGTGGTGATTTACCATCAGGACAAGTTGGTCTTGGCGAACTCCCTTATGCACAAGACCTTGTACGTTTTATTCGTGAGCATTCTGGCGATCACTTCCATATCGAAGTGGCAGCTTATCCAGAAATGCATCCACAAGCAGAAAGCTTCGATGCAGACATCAAGCGTTTTGTAGAAAAAGTTCAAGCAGGTGCAAATGCTGGAATTACTCAATTCTTCTTCAATCCAGATGCTTATTTCTATTTCATTGACCGTCTAGAAAAAGCTGGAGTGAATATTCCAGTTGCACCAGGCATCATGCCAATTACAAATGCAAGCAACTTAATTCGCTTTGCTGATGGTACAGGTGCAGAGATCCCACGCTGGATTCGTAAGCAACTTGCAACCTATGGTGATGACAGTGCAAGCATTAAGGCTTTCGGTCATGAAGTGATTGTGAAGCTTTGTGAACGTTTAATTGCTGGTGGTGCACCAACACTTCACTTCTACTCAATGAACCAAACAGAACCAACTCGACAACTCGTTGTTGATCTTGGTTTGAACTAATTTGTAAGAGCCGTACCTAAGCATGAATCGTTTTTATATCGAAACTGAATTAAATACTGGAAATACAATCGAATTAACAGAATCAGTATTTCATCATTGGGTACGTGTGCTTCGAGCAAAAGAGCAAGAACAAGCCATCTTTTTCAATGGAAAAGGTGGTGAATACCTTGTAACACTCACTGAAATTAATAAGAAAAATGCCTTTGTTTCGGTTGATCAATTTAATGAGTTAGATCGAACTGCACCATTTAACGTAATTTTAGGTCAAGTCATGAGCAAAGGTGATCGCATGGATTATGCGATTCAGAAAGCAACTGAACTTGGTGTTACGACGATTCAACTCTTAACCAGTGACCGCTGTGAAATGCGTCTAAAAAATGATCGAGATCAAAAAAAATTAGACCATTGGCAATCTGTTGCTATCGCGGCCTGCGAACAATGTGGATTAAATAAAGTTCCCCAAATTCTTCCGCCGATTGCGCTGAATGATTGGGTAAAATCTGAATTGCCTACATCTCGTTTTGTGCTTGCACCAAATAAAAATCAAGAAAATGTTTTGCTAAAAAGTGACAATCATCTTGCTTTACTTATTGGCCCAGAAGGCGGTTTAAGTGAAGTAGAAATTGACACTGCCAACCAAAACAATTTTCAAAACTGGTGTATTGGAGATCGTGTTTTAAGGACTGAAACCGCTCCAGTCGTTGCTTTATCTATTTTAAATTATCACTTCAGCATGAAAGCATGATTGGCATTGCTTTCGATTTGGTTTAGCTGTAATTTAAAATAAAACGCTATTGTGTTTACAAAAAAACATAGACTGTGAACATAGATAAAAAATTAAAAGGACTATTCTTTATATGTTAGGGGCTCAGGAAAAAAATTTGCCACAATTTATCTATACGGATCAAATTAACTATCCTAATCATGTACGTTTATTTGTCATAAGCGTGTTTTGCCTCACTCTATTAGATTATGTTTTATTTGGATTTTTTTATTCATTCAACCTGAACGTTTTTTCAATTTGGACCGCACTAACACTCATTGTTCTACTTGTTTTTTACACTGTCTGCCATGTTTCTTTAAAACAATATTCTTCTGTCCGCTATGCAAAAAAAACCAATTTAATTTTTCAGGTCATTTGTTTCGTAACGGGCTTACTTCTAGGCTTGGGCGCAATCATCATTAATTACTTTTTAGCCAAAGATGTTCCAAACATTTCAAGCCCTCATCTTTTAACGTTAACCGCCTTTCTACTGACATCGTCTCATATCATTGCACTTACTTTTTTAACGCAGCATATCCGCTATTTCTTCTTATTTTTTATTCCAAGTATCAGCCCCTTAGTTATTTCACAACTATTGCATAAAGATCAAGAACACACCCTTTTCTATATAGCTTACTACCTCTCATTTTTCGCAACTTTGCTATGCGCTCAGGCGACATTCAAAATCCATAAACGTCTATTCCAAGTTCTAGAGAAAAATAAACAACTGATTGATGTAGCAGAACAGCACAATCAATGGACAGAAGAGTTATGTCAGCAGTTGCAACGTGAAGTTAACAAATCCAAAGACATCGAAGCACAATTACAATTTAATAATCATCTCTTAGAACAAAAGGTTCGTGAGCGGACATTTGACCTCACAGAAATGAATGAGAGCCTACAAGAGCATCGACAAAACTTAGCCTTTGCTCACGAAACAGCAGGTATTCGTCCTTGGGATTGGAATTTAGAAAACCACACTGTCGGCATTACCAACTCACATCTCAAAGAAGTAACTCGAAATTCAGAAAATCATTATTCACTACTCGAAAAAATTGTTCATCCTGATGATGCAGATCGTGTTAAAAATACGCTCTACAATCACTTATGCGGTTTAAATGATCGTTATGAGGAAACCTTTCGAATCAAGCGTCCGAATGGTGAATGGTCTTGGATTCATGATGTAGGACAAGTCATCCAAAGAAACCCTAAAGATGGGACTCCACTTCGTATGGTTGGTATTCATCGTGATATTAATCAAGAGAAAAAAGATCAAGAAAGACTTAAACTTGCAGCAAGTGTATTTGAACAAGCCTCAGAAGGTATTTTCATTTTAGATGACAACTTCCACTATTTAGAAATCAACCCCAAATACGAACAACTGACTGGTTTAGATAAACAATTTATTTTAAATAAACATATTTTTGAAATTACTAAGCAAAGTAAGCAACACCACCTTAATTTTCATCTTTCGATCCTTGATACATTATTTGAAGAGCATGAGTACGAAGGTGAATATCAAGAAACCTATGTTTCAGAAAAATCATGTTTCTTGTGGATGCATATCAACGCAGTTAAAGATGAGGCAGATCGTGTTATTAATTATATCGGTATTGTTTCAGATCAAACTGAACGTAAGCATCAAGAACAACGCCTATCTTATTTAACCAATTACGATACCCTCACCGATCTACCAAATCGTTTTTATTATCACCAACAACTGCATCAATACTTGGTAAATGAAGCTTCAATCCAACATCTTGCGGTCATTCGTCTCAATATTGACCGCTTTAGAGCACTGAATGAATTGCTAAGCAATCAAGCAGGTAACGAGCTATTAAAACAAGTGGCACAGCGTTTGCGTATCAGTAATATTGATGCATTGCTGGTTGCACACTTAAGTGCAGATGACTTTGCTATCATTTATGAAATGTCGCCGATTCATCCGCCAATTCACCAACTCTGCAACAATATTGTCGAGGCATTCAGCAAACCGTTTTATATTGCTGATCAAGAATACGTTGTCAGTATCTCTATTGGTGTTGCAATCTATCCCGAACATGGTAGACAAGTTGATAATTTAAATACTCATGCAGAACAAGCACTCACTGAGGCAAAGCGTTTAGGTGGCAACACAATTCGATACTATTCAACTGAACGAACCAATTTTGTTGCTAAACATACAGATTTAGAGCTAGACCTTAGAAAAGCAATTCAGAATAATGAGTTAGTTGTCTATTATCAGCCAAAAATTACAGCACAATCCTCTCATATCAGTGGTTTTGAAGCCTTAATTCGTTGGAACCATCCAACTAAAGGTTTGATCATGCCTGATATTTTCATCCCATTAGCGGAAAGTACCAGTTTAATTTCTGATATTGGCCGATTTGTCTTATATGAAGCGGCTAAGCAACTTCAGATATGGAAAAACTTAGGTTTTGCTGATATTCACGTTGCAGTAAATATCGTTGCACAACAGATATTACGTGGCCAATTACTACATGATATTGATGATGTACTAGAACAATATGCAATATCTGGTGAAAACTTAGAACTAGAAATCACTGAGTCAGCGTTTTTAGAAAATACTGAAAGTGTTAAAACAGTTTTATGTGCCATCAAAGAACGTCATATTTCGATTGCACTAGATGACTTCGGTACAGGCTATTCATCACTCGCCTACTTAACCGAATATCCAATTGACATTTTAAAAATTGACCGTGCGTTTATTTCAAAAATTGGCAATCCAAAACAAGATGCGATAGTTAATGCCATGATTGCGATGGGAAGAACAATTGGCTTAAAAGTCGTGGCAGAAGGTGTTGAAACTGAGCAACAAAGAGATTATCTGAAACGACAAAATTGTGACATATTACAGGGTTACTTATTTGCGAAGCCATTAACTGCTGCACATGCAACAGAATTTCTTCAAAAACATATGCAACTGTCAACCGCAAGATATTCCATTTAAAAGTAAATTTAGAGCATTTTGACAGTTTATTTTAAGCTGATTATAGATTGTCAATACGCATCTAGTTCACTGAAAATAAGCTTTTTTGACTGTGCGAAAGCATGAACTAGTGCTATATTCTTGTGCACTTATCTTAATATAATAATTAGACATATATATGCCTGATTATTATCGGAACAATCGAGACTCAGATGGACGATCAATCTTTAAAACAAGCCGCTTTGTATTACCATGAATTTCCAACTCCAGGAAAAATCAGTGTGACACCTAGCAAGCAGCTCGTTAACCAACGAGATTTAGCGCTTGCATATTCCCCTGGTGTTGCTGCTCCATGTTTGGAAATCGAACGTGACCCTTCAACTGCTGCGAAATATACAGCACGTGGCAATCTGGTCGCCGTCGTAAGTAATGGTACTGCTGTGCTTGGTTTAGGAAATATTGGTCCCCTAGCATCTAAACCTGTAATGGAAGGAAAAGGTGTACTTTTCAAGAAATTTGCTGGCGTAGATGTTTTTGATATCGAAATTGCTGAAAATGATCCAGATAAAATTGTTGATATCGTTGCTTCGTTAGAACCAACTTTTGGTGGTATCAACCTTGAAGACATCAAAGCACCCGAATGTTTCTACATTGAGAAAAAATTACGTGAACGCATGAAAATTCCTGTGTTCCATGATGACCAACACGGTACAAGTATCATTGTAGGTTCTGCGTTATTAAATGCTTTACAAATCGTGAATAAGAAAATTGACGAAATCAAAATCGTTGCTTCAGGTGCAGGTGCTGCTGCCCTTTCTTGTTTAGATTTACTTTGTGCTTTGGGTGTTAATAAAAAGAACATCGTGGTTGCGGACTCTCGTGGTCTACTTACAACTTCTCGCGAAGGACTTGACGACTCTAAAAAACGTTATGTTCAAGATATTCAAGCGAAGCAATTACACGAAGTAATGGCTGGCGCTGATATGTTCTTAGGCTTATCTGCTGCAGGTATCTTAACCAAAGAAATGGTTAAGGAAATGGCAGAAAATCCAATCATTTTTGCTCTTGCAAACCCAGATCCAGAAATTCTTCCTGAGCATGCACATGAAGTTCGTCCTGATGTAATTATGGCAACAGGTCGTTCAGATTACCCGAACCAAGTAAACAATGCACTTTGCTTCCCATACATCTTCCGCGGTGCACTTGATGTAGGTGCAACAACGATTAACGAAGAAATGAAAATTGCTTGTGTTCACGCAATTGCACGTATGGCACATGTTGAAGCTGATGCAGCAACTTATGGTGAGAAATCTGCTTCATTTGGTCGTGACTACTTAATTCCTCGCCCACTTGATCAACGCTTGATTTTAGAAATTGCACCAGCAGTTGCTAAAGCAGCGATGGATTCTGGTGTTGCATCACGTCCAATCGAAGATTTTGCAGCATATCGTCAAAGACTATCAGAGTTTGTTTATAACTCTGCATTCTTGATGAAGCCTATTTTCTCTCAAGCAAAAACTGATCCTAAACGTATCGCTTATGCTGAAGGTGAAGATGAGCGTGTATTACGTGCTGTACAAATTGCAGTTGATGAAGGTCTTGCTAAACCAATCTTAGTAGGTCGCACAACGGTAATTGAAGCCAATATCAAAAAATTAGGCTTACGTTTGCAACACGGTGTGAATATTGAAATCGTTGATCAAGAACAAAATCCGTTATACGAAGAATTCTGGAAAGACTATTATCAAACAATGCAACGCAAAGGTGTAACTGTCGAATACGCTCAACGTGAAGCTCGTCGTCGTTCAACACTGATTGCTGCTTTATTGGTAAAATTCGGCAAAGCTGACGGTATGCTTTGTGGTACGTACAGTAGTTATGACATTCATTTAGATTTCGTACGTAATGTAATTGGTTTAAAAGAAGGTCGTAGCACTTTCTTCACTCTGAATGCATTGATGCTTGAAGATCGTAATTTATTCATTGCAGACACCTATGTAAATACGAATCCAACTGCTGAACAGCTTGCTGAAATGACTATCTTAGCTGCTGAAGAAGTCCGCCGTTTCGGTATTACACCGCGCGTTGCGCTACTTTCTCACTCTAGCTTTGGTAGTGATCAATTTGATCCAAGCGCTCAGAAAATGCGTGAAGTTCACCGTCTTCTTACTGAACAAGCTCCAGAACTTGAAGTTGAAGGTGAAATGCATGGTGATGCAGCATTAGATGAAAGCATTCGTCACTTTGCCTTCCCTAATTCACGCTTCAAAGGTTCTGCAAACCTATTGATTATGCCTAACTTAGATGCTGCAAACATTTCATTCAACTTGTTGAAAGCAACATCTGGTAATAACGTAACAATCGGTCCAATCCTTTTAGGCGCAGCAAAACCTGTTCATATCCTTACACCAACGACAACAACACGTCGTTTAGTGAATATGACTGCGTTGACTGTTGCTGAAATTCAACAAAGTCAAAACTAATTATCTTAAGCGAAGCTTTTCGAGAAAAGCCTCGCTTAATGCTTGAGAAAACCTCTATTCTGTAGCATGATTGTGTGAAGAATAGAGGTTTTTTCATGCAAGTTTATTTAGTAGGCGGTGCTGTTCGAGATCATTTACTCGGCCATCCCTATCACGAAAAAGATTATGTAGTTGTTGGTGCCACCCCAGAACAATTATTAGCTGAAGGCTACCAACCTGTTGGAAAAGATTTTCCCGTTTTCTTACATCCCAAAACAAAAGAAGAATATGCACTTGCCCGCACTGAGCGTAAGTCAGGTGTGGGTTATCATGGTTTTCAATTTTTTACAGATACCACTGTTAAACTTGAAGAGGATCTGATTCGTCGAGATCTCACGATTAATGCAATGGCGATGGATGAAAATGGCACTGTCTATGACCCTTACGGTGGTCAACAAGACCTTGAACAGAAAATCTTACGCCATGTCTCTGATGCCTTTATAGAAGATCCATTGCGCGTGCTTCGTGTTGCACGTTTTGCAGCACGCTATGCAGCTTATGGCTTCAAAATTGCTGATGAAACTATCCAGTTGATGAAGAATATTGCAAAGACTGGTGAGCTAGACGCACTTACTCCTGAACGTGTATGGAAAGAAACATCTCGTGCATTGATGGAAGACCAAGCTGATGTCTATTTTCAAACGCTAAAAGAATGCGATGCCTTAAAAATATTATTTCCTGAAATTGATGCCCTGTTTGGCGTTCCACAGCGCCCTGAATATCACCCTGAGATTGATTGTGGTATACACACTTTGATGGCATTGAAAGAAGCATGTAAAGCAAACTATGCATTAGAAGTCCGCTTTGCTGTACTTGTACATGACTTAGGTAAAGCGTTGACTCCAGTGGAAGAATTACCAAGACATATCATGCATGAAGAACGCGGCTTGAAGCCAGTTACAGATGTATGTGATCGCTTGAAAGTTCCAACTCTGTTAAAAAATCTTGCACTAATTGTGTGTAAAGAACATCTAAAATGCCACCAAGCTAAAAATCTAAAACCGGGTACACTATGGCGGCTACTACAACGTTTGGATGTTCTTCGTAAACCTGAGAAAGTTGAAGCTTTTGTGCAAGCATGTGAATGTGATGCAAGAGGTCGCTTAGGATTGGAGACTCGCCCCTATCCTCAGGCTAAATACATTCTTGATGCAATGGAAATCGTCAGAAATATTCGTGCACAAGATCTACCATCTGACATTCAAGGTGCTGAAATAGGTGAAATGCTGATTCAATACCGAATTGAGGCTTTAGCTAAATATAAAGAACAATACGGCGAATAATTTTCTTTTTAATCTTATTAAAATAAAAAACCCAGTCAAAGACTGGGTTTTTTAACTTTTACTAAATCAGTAAAAATTATTGTGCAGCAGCAGCGGCTTGAGCAGCAGCAACTTCATCAGCAAAGCTCATTTCAGCTTTTTTCTCAATACCCTCACCCACTTCGAAGCGAACGAATTGAGCTACAACAGTACCAGTTGCTTTTAATACATCAGCAACTTTCTTGTCGTTATCGATAACATACATTTGACGATCAAGAGCAACTTCGTTCAAGTATTTTTCAACTGAACCAGTAACCATTTTCTCAACGATGTTCGCTGGCTTACCAGATTCTAATGCTTTCGCTTCAGCAATTTCTTTCTCTTTAGCGATTAAGTCAGCTGGAACAGCTTCAGCATTTACTGCAACTGGGTTGAACGCAGCAACGTGCATTGCAATGCCTTTACCAGTGTCAGCATCACCTGTGTAAGAAACAACAACACCGATTTTTAAACCGTGCTTGTAAACAGCCAAGTTTTCGCCTTCAACGATTTGAGCACGACGAACTTGAATGTTTTCACCAATTTTTTGAACCAATGCAACACGAGCTTCTTCTACAGTTGCGCCGTCTTCAAGCTTAAGTTCAGCAATTTTCGCAGCATCAGTTTCATTTGCAGCAAGTGCAGCAGTAGCAACTTTATCAGAGAAGCTTTTGAAGTTTTCGTCTTTAGCAACGAAGTCAGTTTGACAGTTAACTTCAACAAGAATTGCTTTGTTACCGTTTTGAATAATAGTGATCGCGCCATCAGCAGCAATGTTACCTGCTTTTTTAGCAGCTTTTGCTTGACCTGATTTACGAAGGTTATCAATTGCAAGTTCGATGTCACCGCCTGCTTCTGTTAATGCTTTTTTGCATTCCATCATTGCAAGACCAGTACGGTCACGTAATTCTTTTACCATGCTCGCAGTAACTGCAGTCATGTTGATCTCCTAAAATCGGTAGAAAATAAATCTGTTCAACAAAAACGGCCCAAAGAATCTCTGGGCCGTTTGCAATCTCGACGCTTTAATTTGCCACCATTACATGTCGCAAAAATGACAAGCTTGCGTCAAAACGCATTAAGCCTCAGAAGCGTCTTTAGCAGCGTCGTCGCCTTTCGCTTGTGCATTTGCTTGTGATTGAGCATATTCTTTACCAGCAAGAATCGCATCAGCCATAGCAGAAGCATATAAAGTTACTGCACGGATCGCATCGTCGTTACCTGGAATAACGTAATCAACGTTGTCAGGGTTAGAGTTTGTATCAACGATACCGATTACAGGAATACCTAAGTTTTTCGCTTCTTTGATTGCAATCGCTTCGTGATCAACGTCGATTACAAATAATGCGTCAGGTAAACCACCCATGTTCTTAACGCCGCCTAAAGCACGTTCAAGTTTGTCCATCTCACGAGTACGCTCTAAAGCTTCACGTTTAGTAAGCTTAGCAAAAGTACCGTCTTGAGATTGAGTTTGAAGATCTTTTAAACGGTTGATAGATTGGCGAAGTGTTTTCCAGTTCGTCAACATACCACCTAACCAACGGTGATCTACATATGGTTGACCAGCGCGTTGAGCTTGTTCACGGATGATGTTAGAAGCAGCACGTTTTGTACCAACAAATAATACTTTATTCTTTTTGCTAGCAAGGTTGTTAACAAAGTTCAAAGCATCATTTAACGCAGGAACAGTGTGCTCAAGGTTGATGATGTGAATTTTGTTACGCGCGCCAAAGATGTATTGACGCATCTTTGGGTTCCAGAAACGTGTTTGGTGACCGAAGTGAGCACCTGCTTGAAGAAGGTCGCGCATGCTTACGTTGTAATCTGCCATTTTCTTTACCTTAAAGTTTGGGTTAGGCCTCCATATATCCGCATTCTCCACCTATTGCTAGGCACCCAGAGTAATGTGTCGATATATGTGCGGATTTTTTACGACTATTATTATCAGATATTTTCGTAAAATATATTCACGAAAAGCATTTGATAAAATAGGCGGCTATTTATACCATAGACGCTTGCAAATTACCAAAAGTTTTTAGAGATCATGAATACAACTTATACAGCCCCACGTCGATTAATCAAAACACCTGAAGAAATTGAAAAGATGCGTGTTGCAGGGAAATTGGCGGCTGAAGTTCTAGACATGATTAAACCGCATATTAAGGCGGGTGTGAGCACACTAGAACTCGATACAATCTGTCGCAATCATATTGAAAATGTACAAGATGCTATTCCTGCTTGTGTGGGTTATGGTGCTGCACCAGGCCGCCCTGCGTTCCAACATTCGATTTGTACTTCTGTGAACCATGTGGTTTGTCACGGTATCCCATCTGAAAATAAAATCCTAAAAAATGGCGATATCCTGAATATTGATGTCACCGTGATTAAAGATGGTTATCACGGCGATACCAATATGATGTATATCGTGGGTGGTGAAACTTCAATTTTAGCGAATCGCTTATGTACAGTTGCTCAAGAAGCAATGTATCGAGGTATGGCAACAGTCCACGATGGATCTTATCTCGGTGATATTGGTCATGCCATTCAACAATATGTTGAGTCAGAACGATTTAGCGTTGTACGCGAATATTGTGGACATGGTATTGGTAATGTATTCCATGATGAACCTCAAGTTCTACATTACGGTCAAAAAGGCACCGGCATGCGTTTAGAAGCAGGAATGACCTTTACTATTGAACCAATGGTCAATGCAGGTGTATGGCAAACTAAACTTTTGGGTGACAAATGGACAGTTGTCACCAAAGACCATAAGTTGTCAGCTCAATATGAACATACGATTTTGGTAACAAAAACTGGTATTGAAGTGTTAACTGCACGCCCAGAAGAGGATTTATCTCGCTTTATGTAATTTATTCTATTTAAATTATTCTAAAAAAGTCACTTTGGTGGCTTTTTTTATTTCTTCATATTTTCTTCATCAATTTATCTAAATCAAACAAAAGTTTTCATAAGCAGAACAATTATAAAATTTAACTAAACAATGCTTGTCTAAAAATAACGTTATGGTGGGCGCAAGAAAAATCCTAACAAACTTCTGGACATGGAGTCCCTAAATGATGAAGAAATCATTCGCTTGTCTGATTACTGGTTTATGTATGTTACCTGCATCTGCTTTCGCTGACTCACCTTATTTCAGTCTCAAAGATGGAGATGGGTTTAAACGCTTTTCGGTTTCAGTAGGTGCTTTATATGTAAAACCAACAGGTAAAGCCCAACCCATTAAAGTTAATACTTCAGTCGAAAATGGAGAACAATCTAAAGTTGGAGATGTTTCGATAAAAACAGTTAAAGACAGTATCTCCAAAGATATGGATCCGAATTTATCGACAGCTTTTATAAATTTTTTAGATGGCTTGGGACAAGATACATTACCAGGTTCATTAAGTGGTAATGCCGAAATCTATGGCTTAAATGAATGGAACAATCCTAATACTGGATTAGAAGCAGACGATGTCACAACTTTGGGCATCATGACTAATTACTTTTTCACAGACAATGTTTCTCTAGAAGTAAAAGCTGGTATTCCTCCAAAGGTAGACATTCAAGGTAAAGGTCAAATTTATGCCCCATTAACAGCTACAGCGCATCCATCAATAGAATTACCTATTATTGGAGGAATAGATTTACCTACAATTGATTTAGAAAAACAAATTTTTATTACTGATCTAGAAGCACATGGTACAGCAGCAACAGCTAGAGCATGGACCCCAGCTTTTGAGTTTCAATATCATTTCGGTAAAACAGGAGTGAATAAATTTAGACCTTATGTAGGCTTGGGTCTCATGTACGCATATTTTAATGAATTGAAAATAAACTCCTCAATCGAAAATGATCTGATTAATGCAGGTCATATGATTGTCAACATTAAAGATGGTAAAGCTGGTGCTGCATTGGATCAAAAAACAAGTTCTGGTAATCCGAAGGTTAAACTAGAAGCTTCAGATGCATTTGCTCCAATTGCAACAGCTGGCTTCACTTATGATTTTAATGATCGTTGGTTTGCAGTTGGTTCAGTTTCTTATGCCCATCTTACTGGCGAGGCGACAATCACAGTTAATGATGATAAATACGGAGAACTTATTCGAGCAAAAACTGACATCGAGATCAATCCAATCTTAGGTTATGCAGGTGTTGGCTATCGTTTCTAAATAAATAAATTATCTTAAAAAGCAGCTTCAGCTGCTTTTCTTATTTAAAACGCAATGTTTTAAGTCATCATGCATAAAATTTGCGCACCAACTCTAAGCACTTTTTTATGGATTGTCTGACATCGTCATCATTAGTTTTATTGATTTTTAAATTCAATTTTTCAATTCATATTTATCTTTAAGTTTTTTAATGTAAATAAATAATGTGAATTAGTATCTTAAATTTTACATTTGGTTAATTCATCTTTTTGGCATGACGTTTGCTTAATACCAATTATGATGAATCAACGATGATTCACAAAATATTTTTCTGACGGCCAACGATGTCCGTTCTGTTCGACTTGCTTATGCAGAGTAATGGCATAGCAATAAATAATGACGTACAGTTCAGGAGAAGGCCATGTCCTCAGATATGAATTTAGATGCAAAAAAAGCTACAGAAATAAAATTATTTAGCTTTTCCACACCAGCTATGCGCGCTTTCCATATGACTTGGCTCGCGTTTTTTGTATGTTTCTTCGCTTGGTTTGCCTGTGCTCCACTTATGCCAGTAATCAAAGGCGAGTTCAACTTAACAAAAGATCAAATTGCAAATATCAATATTGCCGCAGTAGCAATTACGATTTTAATTCGGCTTATTGTCGGCCCACTATGCGATAAATATGGACCACGCAAAACTTATACCGCACTTTTACTACTCGGCAGTATTCCCGTTTTTGGTGTAGCTGCGGCCAATACCTATGAATCGTTCCTATTTTTCCGCTTGTTAATTGGTGCGATTGGCGCAAGTTTTGTGATTACCCAATACCATACAAGTGTGATGTTCGCTCCAAATGTAGTTGGTACAGCAAATGCTGCTTCTGCGGGATGGGGAAATGCTGGTGGTGGGGCTACACAAGCAATTATGCCTTTAATTTTAGGTGCGATCTTGATGTTTGGTGTTGAACAAGCAATGGGCTGGAGAGTTGCCCTGCTTGTCCCTGGTGTAATGATGCTTATTGTAGGCGTGATGTATTGGAAGCTCACTCAAGATTGCCCACAAGGTAACTTTAAAGAATTACGTGCACAAGGAGTCGAAGTCGGTAATGTTAAAAAAGGTGGTACTGCAATTTTAATGCAAGCTGCTCGTAACTATCGCGTTTGGATTCTATTCACTTCTTATGCCGCTTGTTTTGGTATCGAAATCTTCATTCACAACATTGCAGCAATGTACTACGTCGATCACTTCAACATGGGATTGAAAGAAGCTGGTATGACTGCTGGTATCTTCGGTCTACTGGCATTATTTGCACGTGCGTTGGGAGGCATCGTTTCAGATAAAGTTGCACTTAAAAAAGGCTTAGATGGTCGTACCAAAGTATTATTTGCCCTCGTGCTACTTGAAGGCATCTTCTTATTCGTATTCTCTCAAGTAAACGTTGTAATGTTCGCAATTATTGCCATGACGATCTTCGGCTTATTTACCCATATGGCATGTGGTGCAACCTATGCTCTTGTACCATTCATTGATCGTGATGCTTTAGGTGGTGTAGCAGGCATCATTGGTGCAGGTGGTAATGTGGGTGCAGTTGCAGCAGGCTTCTTACTAAAAGGCTTGCTTGATGTGCAAACATGTTTATCTATCTTAGGTATTCTCGTAACCATTGCAGCGTTTAGTGTCGTTCTTATCCGATTTACAACAGAGCACAAAGTAAAAGAACAAGAGCTATTTGAACAAGCATTACTAGAGCGTAATAGCGCAGCTTAACACCATCTCACATAGAGGATGAGTAAATCACTCATCCTCCCCCAAATTTCAAACAATTTTATAAAGGATATTCTGATGAATAAATTCTCCTATTCATTAATCACGCTCGCTTGTTTTTCAACACTAACAAACGCTGCTGATGAGTTCTTCTCTCAAACTAAGCTTTCACTCGATAGCCGTCTTCGCTATGAATGGGTAGAACAAGACAACAAACTCAATCATGCAGATGCATGGACATTAAGACTCCGCCCTGCAATTCAAACAGGTTCATGGCATGGTCTAAGTGCTTTTGTGCAAGGTGAAGGAACTGTAGAAATCAATGACGAATTTAATAGCACTCGAAACGATCAAACAAACTATAGCACCGTACCTGACGCTAAAAACCTACAGCTCAATCAAGCCTATTTGAAATATGTGTACAACCCTAAATTTGACATAACAGTTGGTCGTCAAGTCATTAATTTAGATAATCAACGCTTTGTTGGATCGGTTGCTTGGCGTCAAAACGATCAAACTTTTGATGCAATTGCTTTGAACATTAAGCCATGCAATGAGTTTGGTTTGTACTATGCCTATATAGATCAAGTGAATACTATTTTCGGTAACGAAGACCCTGAACCTAAATTTGTTCAAGCACAAGATGGTAAACAGGAAAGTAAAATTCATTTAATTCAGGCGAAAATGAATTATAACCCGCTGCTAAATGCAACTGTGTATGGCTATTTAATGGATTTTGAAGATATTTCAGCATGGTCAAATCAAACCTATGGTCTACGCTTAACAGGTAAAAAAGATAATTTTAAATACGCAGCTGAATATGCAAAACAAAGTGAATATGCCGACCTGCCTATAAACTACGATGCGGATTACTATGCTTTAGAACTAGGGTATGGTCTTAAAAATAAAGATGTAGCGCTCGGTGAAATCGCGATTGGTTATGAAGTACTTGGCAGTGATGATGGAAAAATAGCTTTCCAAACCCCTTTAGCAACCAAGCATAAATTCAATGGATGGACAGATTTATTCCTAGCAACACCAGCCAATGGTTTAACTGATTTATACATTTCTTCAAGCTTTAATGTTTTTGGTAAAGGTAAATTAGGCACTGAGCTGCATCAATACAGAAGTGACGAAAAGAATATGGATTATGGTCAAGAATATTCAGTTTCTTACTCACAAGCTCTGCCAGTTAAAGGACTTTCAGCTTTAGCGAAATTTTCAGACTTTCAAGCTGAAGAGTTTGGTGTAGACACACAAAAGTTGTGGCTACAACTCGATTATAAATACTAACTCAAGGAGCAATGTCATTTAATTATCAAAAAACTGTCATCAAAATATCAAATTTGGATGATTTAATAAAAAATAAAAAAAAGCTAAAAAAACGATGAAAAGCTCACTGATCGACCGTCAGTGAGCTTTTTTCTTTAACTAAAAAAAGGCCATTAATTAATAGCCTTTCTCATTTTTGATTACATTACTGGCGTTTAGGTAGTGGTATGTATTGTGATTGAGCATTTTGTTGAACTTTGCGCTCACCCACTTTCACCTGAACATTTTCTTGTTTACCCTCACGCTCAACTACGACGTTAATCACACTTTCAGGTGCCTGTAATGCAACATAATTAATCAAATGTGAAGCCGAAGTAATTTGCTCACTATTCACTTGAATAATTTTATCACCACGCTTAACACCTGCTTCGTCTGCAGGGCCACCTTTCAGCACATCTGCAACAACAACACCAATTGGTCTAGTCGCCATTACATCTTCATCCAAAGTATTTGGAATTAGACTAATACCCAACCAACCACGTACTACACGGCCATCTTTCAAAATTGAGTTTAAAACTTGCTGACAAACTTTGGCAGGAATCGCAAAACCAATTCCGAGTGAACCACCAGACTGAGAGAAGATTGCCGTATTTACACCAATTAAATTACCCGCAACATCAATCAATGCACCACCAGAGTTTCCTGGATTAATGGCTGCATCGGTTTGAATAAAGTCTTCATAGGTATTAATACCCAAATCTGAACGACCAGTTGCTGAAATAATCCCTTGAGTTACAGTTTGTCCTACGCCAAATGGATTACCAATTGCAAGAACCACATCCCCCACTTCATTACCACTTAACTTAAATGGCAGAACAGGTAGATTATCTAATTCAATTTTGATCACAGCCAAGTCTGTATCAGGATCAGTGCCAATCACTTTAGCTTCAGCACGACGACCATCTTGCAATGCCACCACAATGTGTTCAGCCTGAGCAATCACATGATTATTCGTTAAAATATAACCATCGGCACGAACAATAACACCCGAACCTAAACTATTTTCATTTTGCTGCTGTTGAGGCATTTGATTGCCAAAGAACTCGCGAAATACAGGATCATTCAATAATGGATGATTCATCTGTTTCACTTTTTGAGTGGTAAATATATTCACGACAGCTGGAGCAGCAACTTTAACAGCAGCGTTATATGAGACTACCCCGCCAGTTCGAGTTGTATCAACCAATGGTTCTACCTTTTCAGCAGGCATTTTTACACCATCAGAAGCCACAGTTGGTTTTGGTTGATGTGATTTCTGCCAAGCTAGAAAACTAAATACAACCAGAATGAGTAATACCCAAGGTAACCATGTAAATGCACGGCGCACGTCTATTATCCTCTTGGCAAATGTAAGTTATAAATAAGTAATATATTGAAGAACTGGAAATTTCCATCATTGTAAAGTAAATAGCTTAAAATCAATGCAAAAGTTAAAAAAGTTTTGTCTAGCTTTAGTTACATTTAAAAATGTGTTTTATTTACTCCCATAAAATGTTGAACATTTGAGGAATCGCATGGCAAATTTGCATGACATTGTGCAATGGTGTAATCAAACTTTAAAAGCAAACGAATTTAAAGATTACGCACCAAATGGCTTACAAATCGAAGGTAAAGCTGAAGTAAACAAGATTGTTTGTGCAGTCACCGCATCTGAAGATGCAATTGATGCGGCGATTGCCGAAAAAGCAGATGCGCTGCTCGTTCATCATGGTTATTTTTGGAAAGGTGAAGCTTACCCAATCACAGGTATGCGTGGAAACCGTATTAAGAAACTCATTCAAAATAACATTTCTTTGATTGCCTACCACCTTCCTTTAGATGCACATCCAAGTTTAGGCAATAATGTAGCAATTGCTGATTTAATTGGCTTACAAAACCTAGAAGCGTTAGACCCATCAGAAAAGCACCCAATCGGTAATATTGCTTATCTAGATCAACCGCTCAGCCCAGAACAGTTCAAAGCAAAGTTACAAAACATCTTTGATTTTGGCATCATTCATTTACCTTGTGACAAGACATTAATTCAAAAAGTTGGTTTTTGCACTGGCGGTGCGCAAGACTTTATAGCCAAAGCTGCTTCAGAAAACTGTGATGCTTATATTTCAGGTGAAGTGAGTGAACGTACTTTTTATGAAGCAAAAGAACTGGGCGTACACTATTTTGCATGTGGTCACCATGCAACTGAACGTTATGGCGTACAGCGTTTAGCCGATGCTCTTGCTGATCAATTCATGATTGAAGCTGTCTATTTTGAACTTAATAATCCGATTTAATAGAATTGAAGAATCCGATTTTGTTAAATCTTTTTTCCATTTGGGTTATACATTTAAATTAAGTCTTTATTGTGTATAGTTCTTTAAAAGACTGCCCTATTGTCTTTAGAATCATTTACAATAGAGCCACTTAATGTAAAACCCAGCAAATGCAAGGATTGAAACATGACAACCATTACTTTACCTGCACTTCCATATGGCTATGATGATTTAGCTCCGCACATTACTCGCGAAACTTTAGAATACCATCACGACAAACATCACAATACTTATGTAGTTAACTTAAACAACCTAATCAAAGGTACTGACCTTGAAGGTAAATCTTTAGAAGAAATCATCAAAGCTTCTGCTGGTGATGCATCTAAAGCAGGTATCTTTAACAATGCTGCTCAAGTATGGAACCACACATTCTATTGGAACAGCATGAAACCAAATGGTGGTGGAAAGCCTACTGGCGCGATTGCAGCTAAAATCGATGAAGCTTTTGGTAGCTACGAAAAATTTGCTGAAGAATTTACTGCTGCTGCAACAACTCAATTTGGTTCAGGTTGGGCTTGGTTAGTTGCTGACGAAGTAAATGGTAAATTATCAATTACTAAAACTGCAAACGCAGATACTCCACTTGCTCATGGTCAAGTTGCAGTATTAACAATCGACGTTTGGGAACATGCTTACTACATCGACTTCCGTAACTTACGTCCAAAATACATTGCTACTTTCTTAGAAAGCTTAGTGAACTGGGACTATGCAAATGCAAAACTTGCAGGTCAACCAGCAGGTGTTGAGAAATAATTATTATTTCTTGAATAAAAACTGCCCACTTCGGGCAGTTTTTTTATGCATACAGCTTCAAAAGAATATTTATCAAGCAAACAATTCATTTTCTTTACTATTCTTGTTGACGACATAGGTTTTCATGCCTAAAATGCGCATCAGATTCTCCAATAGCTCAGTCGGTAGAGCGACGGACTGTTAATCCGCAGGTCCCTGGTTCGAGCCCAGGTTGGAGAGCCAATCTACTATTCTCCCATAGCTCAGTCGGTAGAGCGACGGACTGTTAATCCGCAGGTCCCTGGTTCGAGCCCAGGTGGGAGAGCCAAGATTCTAAAAAGCCCTGATCATTTATCAGGGCTTTTTTTTATAACAAGATGAAATGAAATAGCCATAAAAAAAACCTCTACTGATCAGAGGTTTTTCTTTCGAATTCAGATTAAGCTGCAACCTTTGCGGGCACACCACTATGGAAACGAAAGGTATCGTCTGGACTTATAATCAGGTTCTTTTCCACTTCACGAATATGCTCAATGCGTTGCTGGATCGTTTCTTCTGGATCTTTGAGTTTTGCAGTTTGTGCAACATCCAAAGCCAGTGCCAAATAATCCTCAAAATGACGGGATTCTGATTTAAGTAGATAGCGATAGTAACGCCCCAGCTCATCATCAACAATAGGTGCCAGCGCATAGAAACGCTCACACGAGCGTGCTTCGACAAATGCACCAATAATCATCACATCAATTAGTGCCTCAGGTTCATAGGTCCGGATTTCTTTACGTAATCCACCTGCATAGCGCCCTGCACTCAAACCCTTCCACTCTTGGCCACGTTTGTTCATGAATTCCAAAACCTGCTCATAATGCAGCATTTCTTCACGCACCAATTGCGCCAGTTTCACTTGTAGGTCTGTAAAAAAACTATAGCGGAACATCAAATTCATAGCCGTACTTGCTGCTTTTTTCTCACAGTTGGCATGATCCTGCATTAAGATGTCGAGATTATTCAGCGCCTCATCTAACCATGCTTGTGGCGTTTTACAACCCAAAAATGCAATAACGGGTTGCATTAGCTCATCATAATTCAAACTACTCATCAACTTATCTCGCAGCAGCTTGAATCGCTGCTTTCATATCTTTAACTGCTTGAGAGAGCCCAACAAATACACTATCCGCAATAATCGAATGTCCAATATTTAATTCATGGATTTGTGGAATTGCAGCAATTGCAGCAACATTATCGAGATTTAACCCATGCCCTGCATTCACAACCAAACCTTTTGCTGCTGCGTATTCGGCACCTTTGATAATACGGACTAATTCTATTTGCTGTTCTGCATCAGTTTCCGCATCTGCATAAGCACCCGTATGGATTTCAATGGTTGGGGCACCACATGCCACAGCGGCATCAATCTGTGCCAAATCTGCATCGATAAATAAAGACACATCACTACCAATTGCTTTGAGTGCTTGAGTCGCTGCTTTGACTTTTTCAAAGTGACCGACAACATCCAAGCCACCTTCTGTCGTCACCTCTTGTCGACGTTCTGGTACAAAACACACATGTTGAGGCTGAATCTCTTTTGCAAATGCGACCATTTCATCTGTTACAGCCAACTCTAGATTCATACGCGTTTTTAATAACGGGCGCATACGACGTACATCATCATCTTGTATATGGCGGCGATCTTCGCGTAAATGTAAAGTAATCCCCTCTGCACCCGCCTCTTCACAAACCAAAGCAGCTTGAACTGGATCAGGGTAAGTCGTACCACGCGCTTGTCTTAATGTCGCAACATGATCAATATTTACACCTAAAATTACAGCCATAAAAATATCCTAACATTTACTCTCTAAACATTTAAAAATGCTTTAAGAAAATTAAGTTTGTGTACTTTGAATCCACAGCTGACGGCTTTTTAATGGCCGATCGCCTAATAAAGCACTAATCATCTGACGATATAGTTTACCCAACAATTGCAGTTGTTCTAAAGAAAAATCTCGACCATCTTCATAGCTTTGCATTGAAGTAATTAGAGCACCAGAAAGTGTAGAACGTGAAGCTTGCCTTACTGGTAAAAATCCATCATTGAGTTGGAATTGATAATGTTGCAAAGCTTCTACTGCTGTTTGATTTGCATCTACAGAAAAATCGATTGCATAACCTAGTTCTTGTAATAAAACATGTTCAAACTGTCGAAGAATTTGTCGAAGAAATAAAGCGGCTTGCTCATGCAAAGCAAGTTGCTGTAACTGCAATAAAATCAGTTGATATTGTTCAAATGTTTGTGGCATTGCCTCTTCCAAAGTACAAAGACGCAATAGAATTTCATTCAAATAAAAACCAGCAAAAAACGCATCACCGTGGAAAAATACAGGTTGATTGAGAATTTCTAATTTTGTGAAATTTTTAAGTTCAGATTTACCCGTCGCTTGAATACGAATCGGCTGATATTGAGGTGGAGGAATTTGTCTTAAAATTCCATCCACCCGACCATATTCTTGAGTAAATAAATGCACAATATGGCTTTTTTCACGATATTTACGATGATGAATTAAATAGCCATGTAGGACTTCATTACGCATCATAAAACGATACTAGTCCTTTTCTTTCTCGTCCTTTTCATCATCGCCGTCAGGAATAACTGCACCAACCACAGCTGCAGTCCCTTTCACCACGCCTTTTGTGGTTTTATAGGCAACTTTAACAGGGACTGTAACTATTTTAGTAATACAGCCCTGTAGCAAAAAGACACAAGAAACAATAACAAGAGCTTTAATCATTGTAGAACCTCTTAGATATCGCTATAACCTAAGCTTTTTAAAGCGCGTTCGTCATCAGACCAGCCACCTTTAACCTTTACCCAAAGAGTAAGCATGATTTTTTGTTCAAACATTTTTTCCATGTCTGTACGTGCATCCATACCAATACTTTTCAGCTTTGCACCTTTATCACCAATCACAATGGCTTTTTGTCCTTGACGCTCAACAAAGATCGTTGCATCGATATAAGTACATGGTGGTTTTAAGCGTCCTGTTTTTTCATTTACAGTTGCTTCTTCTGTTTTAAATGATTCAATTTGTACCGTTAAATCATATGGTAACTCTTCACCCAACTGACGCATGATTTTCTCACGAATAATCTCACTCGCAAGAAAACGCTCAGAACGATCTGTAATTTGATCCAATGAATACAAAGGTGGCTGATAAGGTAAATACTTTTCAATCGTGTCACGCAAATGTTCTAAATTCGCGCCGCGTAAAGCGGATACGGGAACAATTTCAGCAAAATTCATTAACTTCGCTCGTTCTTGAATCAGTGGCAATGCTTCATTTTTGTTTTCAAAAGTATCTAACTTATTAATTACAAGAATCACTGGCATATCTGCATTTTTCAGCTTTTCCAAAACAAGCTCATCGTTTTGAGTCCACTTTTGTGCATCAACAACAAATAAAACCAAATTCACATCACGTAACGCCGAATGTGCCGCACGATTCATCATCTTGTTAATCACACGTACTTCTTTCTTATGCATACCTGGCGTATCTACAAATACTGCTTGTGATTTTTCGCGCGAATCAATCCCCACAATCTTATGACGCGTGGTTTGTGGCTTACGGGATGTAATAGAAAGCTTTTGGCCCAAGAGGTGATTCATTAATGTTGATTTTCCAACATTAGGTCGACCAACAATTGCAACAAAACCGCTTTTAAAATCAGAAGGAATAGTCGTTCCTTGCGAACTAAAAAATTGATTAATTAAATCATTACCATCTTGCTGTTCAGTAGCTTCAGATGGATTTTGAGGTAAAGGATTTTCATTTGAATGAGACATCAGGTTATTGCTCCAATAATTTTAAAATTTCTGCCGCTGCCGTTTGTTCGGCAAAACGACGACTTGAGCCCTCGCCTTGAATTTTTGGCAATCCCTCAATCAAACATTCCACTTTAAAATGTTGATTTGGGGCATCACCCTGAATATCTACAACCTCGTAAACTGGGAGAGGTTTTTTACGTGCTTGTAAATACTCTTGTAACCGTGATTTGGGATCTTTGAGTTGATCAGTTGGTTCGATATGATCTAAATAAGGTTCATACCATTTTAGCACAATGCTTTGTAGCAAGTTCAGATCATTACAGTCTAAATAAATAGCGCCAATAATTGCTTCCACCGTATCAGCAAGAATGGATTCTCGATGGTGACCACCTGATTTTAACTCGCCAGTACTTAGAATTAATGACTGACTAAGCTGTAAATGATTTGCAATTTTCCCTAGCGCTTCTTGACGAACTAACGTCGCACGCATACGCGTTAAACGCCCTTCATTTTCTTGCGGGTAAGTACAATATAAATAATTGGCGACAATCATTCCTAATAATGAATCGCCTAGAAATTCTAGGCGCTCATAATTATGCTTATGACTCACAGAACGATGGGTTAAGGCAAGTTTTAGCAAGTCAATCTGCTTAAACTGGTACCCTATTCGCCCTTGTAATCTTGAATCATTCAGCTTGCTTTGCAGATTTTTGGTCAAAAGTCTTCTCAAAAGTCATAACTAAACTAATATTCAGCATAAAAGGCTTACGCACTTCATACTTCTTCTTTACGATAAGATCATCTTTGTAAGTGACCTGAGCAATATCCTTAAAATGGATATCACGTACACCATTCATATCGAAACGTTGATCTATTTGATTTGCAAATTTTGTCGGCGAAATATTTTCAGGACTATCCTTAAGTAAACCCTCAATTTGTGTATCAATAATTTTGTCATCCCAATATGCTGGCCAAATTGCTACCGCAGCTTTTACTGCAATTGCAAATAAAACCACCCCAAATAAAATTGCAATATACGAAGCCCCTTGTTGAGATTTACGCATTTGATATTTCCTTTATGTTTTTATTAGTCAATCTTACCATTTCGGTTAAAACTTGGAATATTAAATCCAGGTTCTTTATGCATCCATACATAAAAAGCACGACCCGTTAAATTCGTTTCAGGTACGAAACCCCAAAAACGACTGTCCGCACTTTGATCTCGATTATCACCCATTGCAAAGTATTGTCCTTGAGGAACTGTCACTTCCCAATCTTGACCATTACTTTGAATAAACACATCATTTTTTTTCGCAACAAAAGGAACTAAAGATTCAGCACCTTTTAATTGTGCAAACTGGAATTGTTCAGCCAAAGGATTTCGTCCATCTAAATAACGAATCAAATGCTGGTGTTCCCCTAAAGTTTCTTTAAAATAATAAACCGTAGGTGTTTCTAGCTGATCCTTCTCACGCGCAAACTCAGTCGCAACTTTTGCAATTTGCTTGCCATTAATAATCAACTGCCCTGCCTTAAACTGAATATGATCACCTGGTAGACCAACTACTCGCTTGATATAGCTAATTGTTGGTTGAGGCGGATAACGGAATACAATAACTTCACCACGTTTAGGTTCACCAACATTCAGCACTTTAGTATTGACAATAGGTAAACGCACACCATAGTCAAACTTATTAACTAAAATAAAATCCCCTGTCTCCAAGGTCGGTACCATAGAGTCCGAGGGAATGTTAAAAGGCTCATACAAGAAAGATCGAAGAATTAAGACGACAGCTAAGACTGGCCAAAAATCATATGCCCAAGTAATAACAAAATTTTCCTGATCACGCCCTTTATTCGCTCGCTGTTTAAACACAAACTTATCAAGCAACCACACCAAGAAAAAAATCAGCGTAGCGGGCACTAGAATCAAATTAAAATCAAAATCCACAAATCCTCACTCGCAGCCTTGCTGCTCGTCTTACGGCTAGAGAATGATAAGGCTCTCTAGCCTTATTTTTTATCGATCTACTTTCAATACAGCTAAGAACGCTTCTTGTGGAATTTCAACACTTCCCACTTGTTTCATGCGTTTCTTACCTTCTTTTTGTTTAGAAAGAAGTTTCTTCTTACGCGAAACGTCACCACCATAACATTTAGCCAATACGTTTTTACGCATCGCCTTTACAGTAGAACGTGCAATAATTTGCGCACCAATAGCAGCTTGAATTGCAACATCAAACATTTGACGAGGAATGAGATCCTTCATTTTCTCAACCAATGCGATCCCACGATGACGCGCATCCTGACGATGGCAAATCATTGCCAACGCATCCACCTTCTCGCTATTAATTAACACATCCACCTTAACTAAAGATGAACTCTCAAAACGTACAAAGTTGTAATCCAACGAAGCAAAACCACGCGAGCAAGATTTCAATTTATCAAAGAAATCCATCACCACTTCAGCCATCGGAATCTCAAAGGTAACTGAAACCTGATTACCTAAGAATTTCATATCTTTTTGAACACCACGACGTTCAATACATAAAGTCATGACATTACCAAGATATTCTTGTGGAACGAGAATATGGCACTCAGCAATTGGTTCACGTAAATCTTCAACCGTTGAAGCATCAGGCATTTTTGAAGGACTATCGATATAAATCGTTTCACCCTTTTTAGTTACAGCTTCATAAATTACTGTTGGCGCTGAGCTAATCAAATCGAGATCATACTCACGCTCTAAGCGCTCTTGTACGATTTCCATATGCAGCATACCTAAGAAACCGCAACGAAAACCAAAGCCTAACGCATCAGAACTTTCAGGTTCAAAAAACAAAGCTGAATCGTTAATCTGTAGTTTTTGTAGTGCTTCACGGAATGGTTCAAAATCACTTGAATCAATCGGAAATAATCCTGCATATACCTGTGGTTTTACCTTTTTAAAGCCAGGTAAAGTTTGAACTTCTGGTGTAGATACCAATGTAATCGTATCGCCGACTGGCGCACCAAAAATATCTTTAATCCCAGCAATAACGAAACCAACCTCACCTGCTTCAAGGATATCCGTTTCAGTATGCTTAGGGTTAAACACACCAACCGAAGTAACAGGATGCGCTTGCCCTGTTGACTTAACAAGCATTTTATCACCCTTACGAATACGACCTTGTTTAATACGAACAAGCGAGACAACGCCTAGATAGTTATCAAACCATGAGTCGATAATCAAAGCTTGTAAAGGTGCATCACGATCACCCTCAGGTGCAGGAATAACATCGACTAGACGCTCTAAAACACCTTCAACCCCCAAACCTGTTTTTGCTGAACATGTTGGAGCGTCAGTTGCTTCAATCCCAATAATTTCTTCAATTTCATGAATTACGCGCTCAGGTTCAGCCTGCGGTAAATCAATTTTATTGAGAATTGGTAGTACTTCTAAGCCCTGCTCAATTGCGGTATAACAGTTCGCCACAGATTGAGCCTCAACGCCTTGTGCAGCATCAACAACAAGCAAAGCCCCTTCACACGCAGCTAAAGAACGCGAAACCTCGTAAGAGAAATCAACGTGTCCAGGCGTATCAATAAAGTTTAATTGATATTGCTGACCATTTGGATGCGTATAATAAAGCGTAACTGATGCCGCCTTAATCGTAATCCCACGTTCACGCTCAAGCTCCATAGAGTCTAATACCTGAGCTTGCATTTCACGATCTTGAAGGCCACCGCACATTTGAATAAAACGGTCAGCCAAAGTCGACTTACCATGGTCAATATGAGCAATGATCGAGAAATTTCGTATATTTTTGATATCTACGGATTTTTTAGCTTGCGCCATGGGTTACCTTGAGAAAATAGAGCGCCCTATACTTATAAAAAGCAATGAGCCAAAATGGTTTAACAAAATTGTTGGGGATTATAGCAGAATGACATTTTAAAGTATTCAAAATAATTCTGCGCTTTTATACCAAAACTCAATGCAATAACGACTTAACACTTTCATTTTTCCGCATAGGAAATTGAAAAATCCATTGGATCTAATTCATTTGAAATTGGCTGATAAGCCTGAGTAAAACTCGGCGACATACGCTTTGGTCGGCCAGTTGCAATTTCAATACATGCCCATTTAGTATTTCCTACGAATAAAACACTTTGATCTTTTGGTCGATAAAATGCGTACTGCCGGAATGAATAGAGCGCATTAATGTCATCCAACCAAGTTCGTAAAATGATTTCTTCGCCCTCAAGCGCAGCTTTACGATATTGAACATGATGCTCAACCGCCACCATCGCATGTTTTAACTCTAAATATTGGGTTAAACCTAAACCCAACGTTTCTATATGTGCGGCTGCAACATCCTGCATCCATTGGATGTACATCACATTGTTGACATGACCCAATACATCAATATGTTGTGGTTGAACCTGTATTTTTAAATCAAGAATTGTGCTCATAATTTTTCGTACTTCAACAACAAAAGTTCAGTGCCGTACCTTAGTCTAAACAACTCAGTATTACAAAATAAAAAAACCACCCTATCCAATAGAGTGGTTTTCTTATTTATTTGATTACTTCGGTAAACGCAATCCTAAAATTGCACGTTGGCCTTGGCGAATAATCGTTATTCGCGCAACACTATTTTTAGGTAAAGCGGCAACCGTTTTTGCAAACATTTGACTGTTCGTAATTGCCGTTCCATTTACCTGAACAATAACATCGCCAGCAACGATATTAGATAGAGATGCTAATCCACCACGTTTAACATCTTGAACCAAAATTCCACCACGAACATTTAAACTTGCTAATTCAGCTTCTGTCAATGTACGGATACTCATGCCCAACCCACTGGTTGGATTATTTTTATCTTCTGCTGCTGGTGTATCATCAGGTGCCGTACCCAATGTCGCTGAAATTGTACGTGTTTTATCATCACGTAAAATCTCTAACTGAATTGTTTGATCTGGTGCAGTACGGTTCAACACATTGAGTAAATCACCTGTACGAGAAATCGAAGTACCATTGATTTTTAAAATCACATCACCTGATTTAAGCCCAGCTTTTTCAGCAGGTGATTTCGGCGAAACTTGATTAACCAGAGAACCTTCTGGTTTTGGTAATTTATAGGCTTCCGCTAAATTTCGATCAATATCCTGCAACATCACGCCTAGATAAGAACGTGTCACTTTGCCATTGGTTTTAAGCTGCTGAACAACATCCATTGCAACATCAATTGGAATCGAGAACGACAAGCCCATATATCCGCCCGTACCACTAAAAATACGAGAGTTCACACCAACCACTTCACCCTTTTGGTTGAAAAGTGGTCCACCAGAATTACCAGGGTTTAAAGCAGCATCTGTTTGAATAAATGGCACTGATGTTTCACCACTCATGTTACGGGATTTAGCACTCACAATCCCTGCTGATGCTGAGTAATCGAAACCAAATGGAGAACCAATCGCCAAAACAGGCTCACCGACTTTTAACTGGTCGACATTACCAACTTTTAATTCAGGAAAATTCGTACCATTTACTTTTAGTACAGCAACATCAGTACGTTCATCACTACCAACCAATGTCGCATCTAGTTCACGACGGTCATTCAATGTGATACTGATTCGTGATGCATTTTCAATAACATGATGATTTGTAACTAAGTAACCATCTTTACTAATGAAAAATGCACTTCCATAAGCTGTTTTTTCTTGTGGCCCCTGCTGTTGAGGGATAATCACTTGATTACCAAAGAAACGACGTAAGATTTCAGGAACCTGTTGTTGCAATAACTCTTCCTGAGTCATTTTCTTCACAACATTCACACTCACTACAGCTGGACTAACCTGCTCAACGAGATTTGAAAAATCTACTGGAGCTGCGGCATCGACTTGAGCTGCTGCTACTGTAAATACCGCTGCAAACATTCCTTGTTGTAAATATCGACTTTTCATGAAGCAAGAACCTACATACTGATGATCGAATAAAAATTTAAGGTTATGTTGTATCATAACCATTTCATACGTTTCGTTAAAAAATGTTTATATTTTCAATGTATACAAAGAAATAAAAACCTAAAATGTGAATAAATTGTGGAGGAAAATTAATATAACCACTGTTCAAAACAGGTTTTATAATGACCAACTTAAACTCACATTAAAAAAATGTTCCTAAACGTAATCGCATGATTATTGATATGTAGCAATACAACAAAACAAGCAAATTATTGACTCATTCGCCAAAAAATCGCTCAATTCTAAGCAGATTAGCTCTTGCCTTTTTGTTCAAAAAGCGTTGTCATTAGCGAACGTTTGAAATTGAAGCAGATCGACATGCCTGATTTAGAAACAATTCATCATTTTGACATGATTATTGTGGGCAGTGGCGGTGCAGGTTTAAGCCTAGCACTCTCTTTACCAAGTCATTACAACATCGCGATTTTAGCAAAGGCTGCGCTCACAGAAGCGAGTACCTATTATGCTCAAGGTGGTGTTGCTGCAGTATTAGATGAGACTGACTCAATTCAACAACATATTAATGACACGATGATTGCAGGTGCACATTTATGTGAACTAGATGCAGTAAAGCATACGGTCGAAGGTGGTAAACCCTCAGTTGATTTTTTATTAGAACAGGGTGTTCAATTTACATTAGATGATGATGAGCAACTCCACTTAACGCGTGAAGGTGGTCACTCGCAGCGTCGGATTATTCACTCAGCCGATGCAACCGGCAAAGCCATTTCAACAACTTTAGTTGAGCGTGCAAAAGAAAGAAAAAATATTACAATTTTTGAAAACTATATTGCGATTGATCTCATCACAAAACACAAACTTGGTCATTTAGGTGAAAAGAATAGAGCGATTGGCTTATATGCTTTAGATGAGAAAAATGAACAAGTCCATACTTTCTTAGCTCCATTTACAGCACTTGCTTGTGGCGGCGCAATGAAAGCATATCTTTATACATCTAATCCTGACATTGCTACAGGCGATGGTATTGCAATGGCTTATCGAGCAGGTTGCCGTGTTGCCAATATGGAATTCAATCAATTCCATCCAACTTGTTTATATCATCCGAAAGCGCGCTCTTTCTTAATTACAGAAGCAATGCGTGGTGAAGGCGCTTATCTACGTTTACCAGACGGTGAACGTTTCATGTTGCGTTTTGACGAACGTGCTGAACTTGCACCTCGTGATATTGTGGCTCGTACTATTGACCACGAAATCAAGCGTCTCGGGATTCGTCATGTGTGGTTAGACATCACCCATAAATCACCAGAATTTATTACCGAGCACTTCCCTACTTTATATGCACGACTTATTGAACTTGGTATCGATATCACCAAAGATATGATCCCTGTCGTTCCAGCTGCACATTATACCTGTGGCGGTGTCGTCGTCGACGAGAATAGTCAAACTGATTTAGATGGCTTATATGCGATTGGCGAGACCTCGTATACTGGTTTACACGGCGCCAACCGCATGGCAAGTAACTCTTTATTGGAATGTTTTGTCTATGGCATGAGTGCAGCTAAAGATATCCAACAAAAATTTGATTCGGACTTTAAATTTCCTACTGTACCGTCTTGGGATGAGTCTCAAGTCACGGATGCGGATGAAGATGTTGTAATTCTGCAAAACTGGGATGAGCTGCGTTCGACTATGTGGAACTATGTCGGTATTGTCCGGACTACTAAGCGTTTGCAACGTGCCTTACATCGTATTGAAATGCTAAAACGCGAAATTACTGAATATTATCAAGATTACCGTGTCAGTAAGAACTTGATCGAATTGCGTAATTTGGTTTTGGTTTCGGAAATGATTGTACGTTGTGCGATGGAACGGAAGGAATCTCGTGGTTTGCATTACACATTGGATTATCCAGAACTCTCAAATGAGATTCGTAAGACAGTTTTAACTCCACCAAACTTTAAAGTGGAACAGCCGTTGGTGAATGAATAATACTCATTTATTTACCTATTTTTTTAATTGGTACTGCCTCATACAATCAGAATAATTAGATCTTGTTTGTATAGGCAATACATTACTTTGAAGGATCAAAGTAATCAAAATCCCTTGTTGGACAGAGGGTACATCCTTGTTACCCCTGTCCAACGGGCGGCATCCATGCCGCCAATCTGGATAGTAAATAACAACTTGAATTCAAATACTAAAAATCAGGCTGTTTTCTAACTTGATATTGCTTAAGGCCTATTTCAAATATTGCAAAGCTTCTTCAAACACAACATCCGCATTCTGTGTTGCATCCAAACGCTTGATTCGTTCAGGCTCTGCTTGCCATAAAGTCTCATAACCCGCACGCACCTTAGCAAAGAAACTCAATTTCTCTTGTTCAAAACGATCCAATGCACCACGCTCTCGTGCACGGGTCATCCCCAACTCAATCGGGGCATCTAACCAAAAGGTAATATTCGGCATTTTCGCCACAAAAGTTTGATTTAACAGTTGCAACTTTTCCTGACTTAAACCACGCCCTGAACACTGATAAGCAAAGCTGGCATCGGTAAAACGATCACTCAGCACAATTTTACCTGCTTCTAATGCGGGTAAAATCACTTGCTGTAAATGCTGTGCACGTGCTGCATAAATCAATAACAGCTCGGTATCATGACTCATTTGCTCTTCATGATTCACCGCCAATAATAGTGAACGAATCTGCTCGGCAAGTGGTGTTCCACCCGGTTCACGAGTCAACACCACTTCTTTACCTTGTTGTTCAAAGTACTGATGAATTTTACGAATCAGTGTTGTTTTCCCTACACCTTCCGTCCCTTCAAAACTAATAAACATCATTCACCTTGCTTTTTCTTTGAACGTAGCACAGTTAAATATTCTTGAACTGCACGATTATGGTCTTCTAAAGACGCTGTAAATTTATGACCACCATTGCCGGTGGCGACAAAATAGATATTTTTGGCATCATCAGGGTGCATAGCCGCTTCAATGGCTTTTTTACTTGGCAATGCAATTGGTGTTGGTGGTAAACCGTTAATAGTATAGGTGTTATAAGATGTAGGCGTACGCAAGTCATTACGTGTGATATTGCCTTTATAATTTTCACCCATGCCATAAATTACCGTTGGATCAGTTTGCAAGCGCATACCTATTTTTAAGCGGCGTACAAAAACACCAGAAACTTGCTGAAGCTCACTATCCAAACTCGTTTCTTTCTCAATAATAGAAGCCATGATCAATGCTTCATACTTATCTTTATATGGCAGATTTGAAGCTTTATTTGCCCAAGCCTCATCTAATGATTTCATTTGGCGATGATATAAATCCGTTAGAATTTTCTTATCTGTTTCACCTTTGGCGAAGAAATAAGTATCTGGCGCAAATAGACCTTCTGGATGTGAATAAGGAATATCGAGTGCTTTTAACAATTGATCTTGGGGTAAATCCAAAATTGTTTTGGTTACATTCGAATCTTTTTTAAGATTTTGAACAAGCTGCTTAAATGTTGTCCCTTCTATCACCAAAATTCGATTCATCTGTGCATTTTCAGCATCAGACAACATCGATAAAACTTGGCGAATACTCATTCCCTGAGTGACTTCATATACACCAGCTTTCATAGTGTCATGGATTAAAAACTTTTGATAAAGCTTTAATACAATAGGCAAGCTGACTTTACCTTCTTTGGCTAGGCGATCAATAAATCGGGAATAAGTATCCCCAGATGAGATCACTAAAAGTTGCTTTTTGCCATCAACAGGGTAATTTTTAAAAAGATTTGCCCATAAAATACCAAATATAACCAAAGCTAAAAGGAAAACAGCAATCCAAAAGGCTTTGAAAGTAGATTTCGGTTTAGCTTTTGGCTTTTTCTTGCTTTTGCTCGTGTTTGGTGACTTTGGCATATTAATCAATCTGGTTAAGTTTTAAAGTATGAAATAAATCAAGGTAAGGCTGTTGAGCTAAAACTCGATGATCAAATCGAATTACGGCTTTCATAGGATGCAAAGCATTACAGAAAAATAAACTCTGAATCTGCCCAAGCTCATGCATTTCGACACAACGCTGTTCACATTTCACCAGATATTGTTGCATCAGAGAAAGGATTTTTGCTCGCATAACACCGTGGACGCCATTATAACGAAGTTCTGGTGTAATCCATTGATCATTTATACGAATGAAACAATTACTGCTCACCCCTTCAACAATATTTCCCTGAACATCACTCACCAAAGCCTCTAACCAGCCTTGTTGATCAGCCTCTTGCTTTAATAACACTTGTTCTAAGCGATTTAATGTTTTCAGTCCAACAAGATGAGGCATATTTAAACCTAAAGCATGTGTAAGTAAACCACTTTCAATCCATTCTGGTTGAAAAGCTTGCATGACTCTTGGGTAATACCACACATAAATATCCGCTGCATGTAAAGGCAGACTATAACCACGATCACCTTCACCACGACTAACAACCACTTTTAAAGTGCCATTTAGTTGAGAATTCTGTTGTTGCAGTTGTTCAAGTGAAGATTCAATCAAAGATAAATCTGCATCTAAACTTAAACTTTTACAGGCCAAAGCTAAGCGAGCAAAATGCAGCTCTTTTAACTCAAAATTATTTTGGAAAAGACGAGCCGTTGTAAAACAACCATCACCGTAATGAAAAGCGCGATCAAGCAAAGGAATAGACTCAATCAGTTGTCCATTTTTATAGCATTGCATGATCCAAACACCTTTCAAAATTTTGCATATAGTCGCACTAAATAGCAGAACAACCTATTGATTTTAAAAAATTATAACAACTTAAAATTTATAAATAAAAATTTCTTTTTTATCAATAATTCAGCATAGCTTATCTCATTTATATATTTCTCTATTTTTCATATCAAATTCGATTTTAATTATTTTTTTTGCAAAAAAACTGGCGTTATGCTGCATTCATATTCCAAACAAACATTGAATTTTTAGGGGTTTTCATGCGTTTATCTCAAATCAAAGTTGGTATTATTGCCACACTATTATCAGTTTCATCTTTTGCTGCTCAAGAATTCTTGAACGTTTCTTATGATCCTACACGTGAGCTATATACGGATTTTAATAAACAATTTGGTACTTTTTGGAAACAACGTACTGGGCAAGATATTGATTTCAAGCAGTCACATGGTGGTTCAGGAAAGCAGGCACGAGCTGTAATAGATGGTCTAAATGCAGATGTTGTGACCTTAGCGCTTGCCGCTGATATTAATGAAATTGCAGAAAAGGCAAAATTATTACCAAGCGATTGGCAAAAGAAATTACCAAATAATTCGACACCTTATACCTCAACAATTGTATTCCTCGTTCGTAAAGACAATCCTAAACAAATCAAGGATTGGGGTGATCTCATTAAACCCGGTGTAGAAATTATTACACCAAACCCAAAAACCTCTGGTGGTGCTCGTTGGAACTATTTGGCGGCTTGGGCATGGGCAAAACACCAGAAAGGTGGCAACGATGCAAAAGCGCAAGAATTTGTTCGCCAAATTTATAAACAAACCAAAGTGCTTGATTCTGGCGCTCGCGGTGCAACCACTACATTCGCTGAACGCGGTATTGGCGACGTCTTATTGGCTTGGGAAAATGAAGCTTATCTCGCAGTACGAGAGCAACCGGGTAAATTCGAGATTATTACGCCATCTCTTTCAATCCTTGCAGAGCCACCAGTTGCAATTGTAGAAAAAAATGCGGCAAAGAAAGGCAATTCTCAAATCGCTCGTGGCTACTTAAATTATCTGTATTCACCAGCTGGACAAGAAATCGCGGCTCGTAATTTCTACCGCCCACGTAATGCCGCAATTTTAAAAAAATACAGTACAACCTTTAAGCCACTGAAATTGGTGACGATTGATCAAGAGTTTGGCGGCTGGAATACAGTACAAAAAACTCACTTTGATAATGGTGGTGTGTTTGACCAGATCGTAAAACTCAACAGCACAGGAAAATAAAATCCCTCTCTTGCATAGCGACAAACGCAGCTCGTCTTTTAGCGTGTAGTTCACAAGAGAGATTTTCAGGGATTCTAAGGAGATTAGACATGATTCATACTGTAATTGTTCCCGGTGTTGGCGGTAGTGAAGCACAACATTGGCAGTCTTGGTTACAACGTAAGCTCGTGTCTAGTTCTCGCGTTGAACAAACTCACTGGGATCGCCCTGTGTTAAGTGAATGGATTACTCAATTTGTTAAAACTATTGTTGCAGCTCCCGCACCTGTTCAAATCGTGGCACATAGTTTTGGCTGTTTAACTAGTGTTGCTGCACTTGAGGAACACCCAGAACTCCGAACTAAAGTGAAAAATTTAGTCTTGGTTGCGCCTGCAAATCCTGCACGTTTTGGTGAATCAGGTTTCGCTCGTCATAGTTTGACTGACTACAAGCAGTATTTTCATCAACTTAAAATTGACGTACCAGCCACATTATTGATTAGCGAAAATGATCCGTGGTTAGGCTATGTCGATGCGCTACAACTGGCTCAGGCATGGAAACTAACACCCATCAATCTAGGTGCTGTTGGTCATATTAATGTCGCTTCTGGCTTTGGCCCATTCCCCGAGATCCTGAAATACTTGCTGCCTGAAAAAAACATACAACCTATCGTCCGAATGAGTCAGGCAAATTTTAATTTGAAATTTGCCTAATATCGCCTCCGTATTTTTAGTATTTGCATTATTTATTTGCTTGTTTTAGCAAACATTTCTCTTTGAGGAAATATCATGTCGCAGCGTTCCCGAGTGCTGCCTGGGTTTGGTCTCTCATTAGGCTTCACCCTCGCTTATGTGTCTTTGATTGTTCTTATTCCATTATCTGCTGTCTTTATCAAATCTTTAGGAATTGGATGGGATGGTTTATGGGAAATCTTAACCTCTGAACGAATTTTGAAATCCTTACAGCTGAGCTTTAGTGCTGCATTAATTGCTGCACTAGTTAACGTTATTTTTGGCTTGTTACTGGCTTGGTGTTTAGTACGTTATAGCTTTCCAGGTAAACGGATTGTTGATGCATTAGTTGATTTACCTTTTGCATTACCAACTGCTGTTGCAGGTATTGCATTAACCTCTTTATATGCCCCAACAGGCTGGATTGGACAATATCTTTCCCCTCTTGGGATTGAAGTGGCTTATACCCCTATTGGTATTACCCTTGCTTTAATCTTCATTGGTCTACCCTTTGTGGTCCGTACTGTTCAACCAGTACTCAGTGATATTGAAACCGAACTGGAGGAAGCTGCTTCTGCCTTAGGTGCAAATCGTTGGCAGACGATTACCAAAATCATTTTGCCGATTCTATTCCCTGCCTTGCTCACTGGATTTGCTTTGGCTTTTGCCCGAGGCGTTGGTGAATATGGTTCCGTGATTTTTATTGCAGGTAATCAACCCTATAAAACTGAAATTGCCCCCCTGATGATCATCTCTCGCTTAGAGGAATATGATTATGCAGGCGCAACGACCATTGCAGTAGTCATGCTCATTCTGTCATTTGCCATTCTATTTTTAATTAACTTAGTACAAGCGTGGGCAAGCCGTCGCACAGGGAGAGTTGCACAATGAGCTTAAACACCAATAGCAATGCTTTAGCATTGAAATTACAAGCCAGAGATGCAACCCGAGAACCAACTTGGGTCCGTTATACCTTGATTGGTGTTGCACTCATCTTTTTCTTAAGCTGCTTAATCTTACCGTTGATTTTGGTTTTTGTTGAAGCATTTAAACAAGGTCTAACTGTTTATATGAATGCTTTAACCGATTCAGATACGTTATCGGCAGTGAAATTGACACTACTTACAGCTGCGATTGCCGTACCAATAAATGTGGTATTTGGTGTTGCAGCAGCATGGGCCGTTGCAAAATTTCAGTTCCGCGGTAAAGCCATCTTAACCACCATCATTGATATGCCTTTCTCGGTATCACCTGTCATTGCAGGTTTAATGTTAGTCCTAATCTTTGGTACACAAGGTTGGATGGGCAACTGGTTAATGGATCATGACATCAAAATCTTGTATGCCGTACCTGCGATTGTAATTGCCACTATTTTTATTACTGTTCCATTTGTAGCTCGTGAACTCATTCCATTAATGGAAGCTCAAGGTACTGAGGAAGAAGAAGCAGCGATTGTACTCGGTGCATCAGGTTGGCAAACCTTTTGGAGAGTCACTCTACCCAATATTAAATGGGGTTTGATCTACGGTGTGATTCTGTGTAATGCCCGTGCAATGGGTGAGTTTGGTGCAGTCTCCGTGGTTTCAGGCCATATCCGTGGCCAAACCAATACCTTACCGTTACATGTTGAGATTCTCTATAACGAATATACATTTAGTGCTGCATTTGCTGTGTCTTCGTTATTGGCATTTTTAGCGATCATCACTTTGATTTTGAAAACATGGCTTGAAGTCCGCCAAGACCAAGCAAATAAACATCAGCCCAACCAAGATCAACCTAGCCACTAAGGAATGAACACATGAGTATTCAAGTAAAAAATATTGAAAAACACTTTGGTGCATTCCATGCGCTGAAAAATATCTCTTTAGACTTTCCTGAAGGTGAATTGGTCGCCTTACTTGGCCCTTCAGGCTGTGGAAAAACAACGTTATTACGCATCATTGCAGGCTTAGAATCTGCAGATGGTGGTCAGGTTTTACTTGAAGGTGAAGATGCCACAGACATTCATGTCCGTGAACGACAAGTAGGCTTTGTATTCCAGCATTATGCATTGTTCCGTCACATGAGTGTTTTTGACAATATTGCCTTTGGTTTACGTGTTCGCCCACGTGCAACACGTCCATCAGAAGCTGAAATTAAAAAACGTGTGACTCGCTTACTTGATCTCGTTCAACTTGGCTTTTTAGCAGACCGTTATCCAGCCCAACTTTCAGGTGGTCAACGCCAACGCATCGCTTTAGCACGTGCACTCGCTGTTGAACCGCGTGTTTTATTACTAGATGAGCCATTTGGCGCACTGGATGCAAAAGTTCGTAAAGAATTACGCCGTTGGTTACGTACTTTACATGATGAGCTACATATCACCTCGATCTTTGTAACGCACGATCAAGAAGAAGCTTTAGAAGTTGCAGATCAAATCATTGTCATGAATAAAGGTGATGTCGAACAAATTGGCTCACCACGAGAAGTTTATGAAAAACCAGCAACGCCATTTGTTTTTGATTTCTTAGGTCAAGCAAATCGCTTTGAAGGTGAACACTCGAACGGTATTATCCATATCGATGAAAATCGCATTCAGCTTCCAAATATAGTTGAAGCACCACAAGGAAAAGTGATTGCATTTGCAAGGCCAAATGAATTACATATTCATACCCAACCTCAGAACAACACCATTAAGGCTACTTTCCTACGTGAAGTATGGATAGCTGGGAAAGTTATTGCTGAATTACAAGATCGTAGTGGACGTACGATTGAAATTTTATTAAGTGTAGAAGAAGCAAATTTACATCAATTCAAACCGAATCAAACTGTTTGGATAAGTGCAACTCAACTTCATTTATTTGCAGACCAAACGACGCAAGTTGCTTAGAATAATACCTTGAGGATGGTTAAAATGTTCTTGCTGAACTTTAGCCGTTCCTCACCTTTTATGTGGAAAATGATTATGAACTTTCAACAACTCAGAATTATTCGAGAAACTGTTCGTCAAAACTTTAATTTAACTGAAGCTTCAGCGGCACTTTATACCTCCCAATCAGGTGTCAGTAAACATATTAAAGATTTAGAAGATGAATTAGGCGTGCAACTTTTTGTGCGTAAGGGCAAACGTTTACTTGGACTCACTGAGCCAGGTCAATCTCTCTTGAGTATCGTTGAACGTATGTTGGTTGATGCTGATAACATCAAACGTCTTGCCGATGATTTTAATAAAGTCGATGAAGGCACACTTACAATTGCAACGACACATACCCAAGCACGTTATGTTTTGCCTCCTATTGTGAACCAATTTAAAAAACTATTTCCCAAAGTGCATTTGGTTCTACAACAAGCTAGCCCCGTTGAAATTGCTGAAATGTTGTTACAGGGTGAAGCAGATATTGGTATTGCGACGGAGTCATTAACTACTGAGGAAAATTTGGCGAGCGTACCTTATTATGAATGGCACCACAGTATCATCACCCCGAAAGATCATCCTTTAGCAAAACTAGATAAAATTAGTCTCGACATTTTAGCTGAATACCCACTCATTACTTATCATGGTGGCTTCACAGGTCGTTCAAAAATCGACAAAGCATTTGAAGATGCACATCTGCACGCTGACATCGTCATGTCTGCTTTAGATGCCGATGTTATTAAAACCTATGTTGAGCTCAATATGGGTGTCGGTATTGTCAATGATGTTGCTTATGATGCTGAGCGAGATTATCGTTTGCAACAGATCAAAACAGAAATTTTTGGTACAAACACAACGTGGATCGCAGTTCGTAAAGGACATTTACTTCGTGGTTACGGCTATGAGTTCATTTCACTGTGTTCACCAAAAACAGACATTAAAGCACTTAAAAAAGTAGCCTACCCTGAAGAATAAATAAAAACAAAAGGCACATAAAAAGCCTTTTGTTTTCTTTAGATCATAAAAAAACGAGCTTAAAGCTCGTTTTTTTTATTTAGTTGTTTAGAACTTGAAGTTCACACCAACTTTAGCCACTGGCATCCACTCATATTTGCTCTTGTTAGCAATTTTGTCTGCTTCGCGATCAGCCGCTGATTGACCTGACTCAACACCACCAACTTTTACCAGACCTTCTGATTTCAGATCAACAGTTGGGTTGCCAGTATAGTAAGCACCGACTTCACCAAACACACCTATGTTTTTATAGACTGGAGTGTTAAGACCAAAACCTAAGTATGGAGCAAGCTGGTTGTCATAGTTTAAATGACCTTTTACAGAACCACTGCCGCCAGGTGCATAGTAGTTAGAACCATCGATTTTAATCGTATCGTTCGAGTTAGATACTGATTTTTTCAAATCATAGCTATTATCTAAATAACCAACACCAGCTGCTACATATAATGCACGAGCAAACGCATTTTCATTCGCACCCCATGGATAAATTTCTGCATTTAAATATGCGTTTTTATTATCCATATCCATATCATACTTAGTGCCATCAATTTTCAAGCTATCAGACCAAGAGATATCTCCGCCGTTATAACCTAAGCTTAGTGCCACATAAGGATTCACACGATATGAGATCGCACCACCATAACCTGTCGTACCTACTTCAGCACGTACAGAAACTGGATCTAAATATGAAGGGAAAGCATAAACTGATTCCTTCACAACTTGTTCATCTGCTGCAAATGCAGTACCTGCAATCGCTGTTAATGCACCTGCTGCTAACATAACACGCAAAGCTTTCATTGGAGTCTCCTCAAAAAATGCTCTTATTTAAAAATGTATAATTGTTGCTTGTGGAATTAGCATAAAAGAATGGTCGCTAACTTTTTATACAGAAAATGATTACTTTTTGTTATTTTTTGATACAAATTCAGAATAATTGTGAATTGTAAAATAATGAATAAAAAACAATAAAATCCGTTTTTATTACAATTTTGTTGCATAAATTTAAAACAGTTTATTGTAACTACTTTTTTCAAAGCTAATTGATCTAATTTAGTGTAAAATCTTCAAAATTTTTTTGGAAGATGGAAGATCATGTCTCAGCTTTCTACAATCATTGAGCAAGCATTTGAAGACCGCGCCAACTATAGCGCAGCGGACTGCCCTACTGAAATTCGTCAAGCTGTTGAAGAAGCTTTGACTGGCTTAGACAACGGTACACTGCGTGTAGCTGAGAAAATCGATGGTGAATGGGTTGTTCACCAATGGTTAAAAAAAGCAGTTTTATTATCATTCAAACTTAATGACAATAAACCAATCGAGTCTTGTGATCTTCGTTTCTATGACAAAGTTGATACAAAACACGCAGGTTGGACTGAAGAACAATTTAAAGCAGCTGGTGTACGTGTTGTACCGCCTGCTGTTGCTCGTCGTGGAAGTTTCCAAGCGAAAAATGTTGTATTAATGCCATCATATGTCAACATCGGTGCGTATGTTGATGAAGGAACAATGGTTGATACATGGGCAACTGTAGGTTCATGTGCACAAATTGGTAAAAATGTTCACTTGTCTGGTGGCGTTGGTATTGGTGGTGTTTTAGAACCATTACAAGCAAACCCAACAATTATTGAAGACAACTGCTTCATCGGCGCACGTTCTGAAATCGTTGAGGGTGTAATCGTTGAAGAAGGCTCTGTGATTTCAATGGGCGTTTTCATCGGTCAATCAACTAAGATCTTTGATCGTGAAACAGGTGAAATTCACTACGGTCGTGTACCTGCTGGTTCTGTTGTTGTTGCAGGTAACCTTCCTTCTAAATGTGGCACATACAGCTTATATGCTGCAATCATCGTGAAAAAAGTTGATGCTAAAACTCGTGCTAAAACGAGCTTGAACGACTTATTACGTGCAGACTAATCTGTCATTTATTTAAGGAACTTAACCGTTCCTTGGAGCTTCAGTCGCTCCTCGTCTCTACGATCAGACATGGTCGTAGAGATTTTGTTTTTATATAGCATGCTGCTTTTGTTATAACTGTTTGTGGTAACTCTTTATGGCTTCCTTACGTTCTTCTGCAATTCCTGTCTCTGATCCTGCGGCTGGGCTGCGTATTACTGAGATTTTTTATTCTTTGCAAGGCGAAGCGAATACCTTTGGTTTACCGACTGTATTTATCCGCTTAACAGGTTGCCCACTCCGTTGTAGTTACTGTGATACGACTTACTCCTTTGAAGGTGGTGAGCGTTTTTCACTTGAACATATCATCGAAACAGCAAGCCAATATAAAACACCTTATATCTGTGTCACAGGTGGAGAACCTTTGGCACAACCGAATTGCTTGATTTTGTTGCAACGCCTTTGCGATTTAGGTTTTCAAGTTTCTCTCGAAACCAGTGGTGCTTTAGATGTATCAAAAGTTGATTCACGCGTTTCTAAAGTGCTTGATTTGAAAACACCAACTTCAAAAGAAGATCATCGTAATTTATTGAGTAATATTGATCACCTCACGCAGCACGATCAAATCAAATTCGTCATTTGCAATCGAGAAGATTATGAATGGTCTAAACAGCAACTTGAACAATTTCAATTGCAGGAAAAAGTGAGTACAGTGTGGTTCTCACCAGCCTTTGCTGTTGAAAAAGGTGCCGTTGCCTTACCTGCTTTAGCATGTGATTTGGCACAATGGATTTTAGAAGACCATCTCCCCGTTCGGTTCCAACTACAGTTACATAAACTGTTGTGGAACGATGAATCTGGTCGTTAGAAAACTTTAAAAGTTCGTTCTCAAAATAGATCAGCTTTTTTTAAATTTATTTTAGGTTGAATCATGGAAAATAATATGCGTTCTCGTGCCATCGTATTATTGTCTGGTGGCTTAGACTCGACAACTTGTCTTGCTTGGGCACAAGCAAACTATGAGTGTATAGCTTTAAGTTTTATGTACGGTCAACGTTCAACAACAGAACTTGATGCAGCTAAAGCACTTGCGAAACGTGCAGGTGTTGAACATCGCGTGATTAATATTGATTTGGGTAACTTAGGTGGCTCAGCACTTACAGATCATAACATTGATGTTCCAGAGCAACTACAAGAAGGCATTCCTGTAACTTATGTTCCAGCTCGTAACACAATTTTCCTCTCTTATGCACTAGCAGCAGCAGAGGTTTTTGATGCTGAAGCGATTGTGATTGGGGTAAATGCTGTTGATTATTCAGGATATCCAGATTGCCGCCCTGAATTTATTGATGCTTTTGCAAATCTTGCTCGTCTTGCAACAAAAGCAGGTGTTGAAGGAAAACCACTTAAAATTGAAACACCTCTGTTACATTTATCCAAAGCGAATATTATACGCTTAGGGATCGAACATGGCGTAGACTATAGTCAAACGGTATCCTGCTACCAAGCAGATGCTCAAGGACGTGCATGTGGCAAATGCGACAGTTGCCGTTTACGTCAACAAGGTTTTATCGAAGCAGGTATTGCGGATCCTACACGTTATACTGAATAGACGATATAGGGTAATAATTAGGTACAATATATGAAGTTTTTCAAATCAAATCTTATTCTTTCTACAATGATGTCAGCTGCTGCATTACTGGCAACAGGGGCTCACGCAGCTGATAATCCTTTACAAACTGCGTATAAAAGTACCAATGTTAAAGCAGCATTGATCAACGTATGTAAAGATCAAACTGCGAAAGGCGGTAAACTCACTTCTGCAGAAGTAAGCAAATTCTGTGGTTGCCAAATTGATGCTCAAGGTAAAGTGACCGAAGCGCAAAAATGGGAAATCCAAAGCGCGATCAATGCTAAGAAAAGCCCTAGTTCTTTAGCTTTTGTACAAAAGCAAAATAAAGACTTACAAGCTTGCTTAGGCGCACCACTCGTTTCTAAGCTAGAAAAGCTAACTGAAGAAGCAATGAAAGCAGCTCAACAAGCGCAGAAAAAATAAGCCTTTGTTGTTCTAAAGAAAGCCTGCATTTTGCAGGCTTTTTTTCTTTTCTGTTAGACTCTATTGATCTTAATTCAGTTGAATTCGCATGCAAGATCAATGGAAAACTAACGCCAATCATAGGCGATCTATCGTGTCATTCAGTGGCGGTAAAGATAGCTCTCTCGCGTTATATCATGCGCTACAATCAGGCACAGTAATTGGTTTGATTGTCATGCTGGAAGAGCAAGGACAACGATCACGTTCACATGCCATGCCTCTTGATATTATTCAAGCACAAGCAGATGCAATTGGTTTACCTGTTTTTATGGCATCTTCGAGTTGGGCTGATTACGAAGATAAGTTCATAGATTTAATGAATCAAGCAAAGCAAAAAGGTGCTGAAGTTTTAGTGACAGGTGATCTGGATATGCCCCAACACGGTTGTTGGCACGATAGCGTGACCCAGCAAGTTGGTCTTAAATTGGCAATGCCCCTTTGGTTACGCCCACATCGTGAAGTCGTGGAAGAGTTCATCAATTTAGGTTTCCGAAGTGTCATCGTCACTGTAAATTTAAAGCTCGGTATGAAAGTCGAAGACCTTGGCAAAATCCTAACCTTAGAATATATCCAAGAACTTGAAAGCCGTGACATCGATCCATGTGGTGAAGGCGGTGAATTTCATACCACGGTTATTGATGGACCAATTTTTAACAAAGCTATACCTATACGTCAGTGCAATATTGTTTATCATGAAGAATATGCTTTTCTACCACTTGAATTAGATCAAATTTAATTTATTAAAAGGATGCACAATGTCTGAGAATATTCAATTACCAAATCACGTCTTCCCAACAACACAAGGCGAAATTAATCTAGCCGAGATAGCAAATGAATGGCTGGTGTTATACTTTTATCCCAAAGATTCAACACCTGGATGTACAACCCAAGCAGTAGGTTTTTCATGTTTGAAGGATCAATTTGACGATTTAGGTTGTCAAATTATTGGTGTATCTCGTGACTCAGTAAAAGCCCACCAAAACTTCACTGAAAAGCAATCACTAACCATTGATCTCATCAGTGATAAAGAAGAAGTGCTGTGCAAACATTTTGACGTAATTAAAGAAAAAAATATGTACGGCAAACAAGTGATGGGAATCGAGCGATCAACATTTATTTACCACAATAAGCAATTGGTGAAATCTTATAGAAAGGTTAAAGCTGCTGGTCATGCTGAACAGGTATTAGAAGATTTAAAAGCATTACAAGCTGGATAAATTAGTGTTTTAATGCTAAGGGCGAGTTTTAAACTCGCTTTTTTACTGAAGTAAATTGATCAGCGCTTTACTCTTCACGTATGATAAAAAAACTAAAAAAATTACATTTAAGACATCGCCATGGACAAGCTCAAACTTCTTCTTATTTTTCCTTTTTTTATCTCCGCATGTAGTGCAAATGCACCAGATAGCTCAATACCAGTCTCTCCTAGTGTGGATCAAATCTCAAAATCTGCGAAAGAAATTACTTGCCAAGATTTACGAAACCCAGCTTATCAACAATCAATTTTAAATGCGATTAACGAAATACGACAATATCCACGTCAATGCGGCCAAAAACTCTATCCAGCTGTAGCGCCTCTAGTTTGGAATAGTCATTTATACAACAGTGCATTTGCTCAGTCAGAAGACATGGCAAAATACAATTTTCTCGGTCATATCAGCACTGCGGGCTTAGACTTGAAGGCGAGATTAAAACTTTACCACTTCAAAGGTCGTGGCGGTGGTGAAAATGTAGCTCGCGGTCAGAAAAACTTAAATGAAGTCATGGCAACGTGGCTTGCGAGTCCAGTGCATTGTGCAAATCTGATGCACCCTAAATTCACGGATTATGCACTTGCTTGCACATCCGATCGATCTGCAAAACAAAAGGCTTACTGGACTCAACAATTTGGTGTTCGTTAGTCAGTCTGTAATTGATATTGAAAAACTTTCGCCATAATTTTCCATTCACCATGATCAAAAACGAAGGTTAGTGCATCATAAAAATATTTAGGTGAAATCGCACACTCTACATGTGCGACTGCCAGCTGATCATTGAGTAAATGAACTGACATAATTTTATCCTGCCTTGCTTCATGTTTAGATGCAGGTGAAATGCGCTGCGATACCATTGCAAAATAGGTTTGCATGTCCAACTTTAAAATAGGTTCATCTGTGGCATTGATATAAATCGCGTCAGGGTGAAACACATCATTCAACTTGCTCACATCACAAAAATACAAAGCATCAAAATATTTTTGTAGTTGTGAATGGATTTCAACTATTGCTTGCTGACTCATATTTTTACTCAACTTGATGAACTGTACATTGTGCTTGTTTCTGCCGTAAGGTCGTAACCAACTCCCCTGCAACCCCCCAATTATCTGTATCAACCTCATCGATCACGACAAAGGTAGTGGCAGGATCTTTATCGAGTACACGAACAACCAACTCTGTTGCTTCTTGAATCAACTGCTGCTTTTGCTGTTGTGAAACATTTTCTTTAGTGATCTGAATTAAAATATAAGGCATTTCATTTTCCTTGTGATGATTTTTATTATTCAGTTTCCGCCATGATTGCATCTTGAACCGTTTTTCGGTTAGCAACACGCTGCATAAAACTGGTTAAATACTTAAAATGCGTAAGCTCTAAACCAATAAATCCAGCCCATCTTGTCACCACAAATAGATAAATATCTGCAATGCTCAAGTCATTTCCTGTTAGATAAAGCCGCCCAGTGAGTTGTTGATCGATCCATGCATAATGTTGGTTTAGAATTTCAGTAAATAGTGCTTTTGTCCGCTCACCATAAGATTCATGGAAAAATGGTGAATACGCTTTATGAATTTCAGAGGCAATAAAGTTCATCCATGCCAAGACTTGATAACGTGGCAATGTATTGATTTTTGGTAGCAAATCATCACGCTTTGCTTGATCAACTAAAAATTGACTAATGATCGCCCCTTCAGTTAACAACTGACCATCATCAAGCTGTAAGAGTGGAACTTGCCCTTTCGAATTTAACTGATAAAAATCTTCGCCGGATGTAGTCAGGTGTTGCTGTAAGTCGACTTTGACCAATTCAAAAGGAATACCAAGTTCTCTTAAAACAATATGAGGCGCTAAAGAACATGCATTTGGTGAATAAAAAAGTTTCATAAAATCACTCCATCATTTGAGATAAAGCCATCTTATTATTTACATTAATGTGCTTAAATAGCATACAAATCAAATCATTTTTTACATGGTGTAATCAATGACACAACTCAAAAGAATGATGTTTAGCAGTGTGGAACTTTTTTGCTTAGTTGCTGAATATGAAAGTTTTTCCAAAGCCGCATTACATGCAGGCGTTAGCCCCGCGGCCGTGAGTCGTTCAATTGCTCGATTAGAAAAACGTTTAACCACGCCACTTTTTATTCGAACTACACGCCAAGTCCGATTGACCACACAAGGAAAAACCTATTTTGAGGAATGTAAACAAGCACTGAATCAAATTTTAGAAGCAGAACAGCATCTCAAAAATCAAAATCAACAACCTACAGGACTGATTCGCATCAGTGTGCCAACACCTTATGGGCATTATCGAATTTTGCCCTTATTGGCTAAATTTACACAGCAATACCCAGCAATTGAAATTGATGTTCAATTGACCAATAAGAATGTAGATTTCATTGCAGAAGGTTTTGACTTGGCGATTCGCGGTAGACAATTTGCCGATTCAAATTTGATTGCACGTAAGCTAGAACAAGCAGAGCTTATCGTGGTTGCATCACCAACATATTTAAAACGATTCGGTACACCACAACAGCTTGAAGATTTACAACATCATCAATGCATTCAGTTTGTGCTACCAAGCACGGGTAAAAATGTACCGTGGCTTTTCAACATCAACCATCAGACCATCGAATATATGACCAACGCTAAACTTCGTTGTTTAGATGATATTTTAGGCACGGTGACATTAGCTAAGCACAATGCAGGCCTATTACAAACTTATCGATTTATAGTGGAAAAAGAACTCGAAAGTGGTGCGCTAATAGAAGTATTGACTGATTTTTCTGACGCATCTCGCCCATTTTCTTTGCTTTATCCATCAAAAAAACACGAGTCTTTTCATATCCGTGTTTTCATTGATTTCCTAATCGAAGCGTTAAAGCCGTAAAATGATTAGGTTAAATTGCTTTTATCTTCAGCAAAATATTTTCGTTGCAATTCCGCATAGACATTCGTCTTTTTAAATTCACTCAGGAATTTAATCGTTCCTTGAGGAAAATATTCCTTTTGAATATCACCACGATAATACGCCTCTCGCATCGGTGTCGCCGAGATTGCCCCTTTTAAGCTATCCAACTCCACCATTTCCCATTCAGGAAATAGACTCAGGTAATAAGATGATTCATCTTTAAAATGACCAATCAAGCCTACTTTTGCATCGGGCTGAATGACGCTATTAACCAAATCTTTAACTTGCTTCACCCACTTTTGATCATTATAAACATCAACAACATGCACAAAACGAATCCGTTTCTGATCCTGTTCAGAGAAGTTCGAAAGAATCATTTGCTCACGTTCTATCGCTAAAAATGGATTCTTAATATTTCTCTCGGGCTGAGCTGAACCGAGCGCTAAAATCACAAATTGACTTTGTTGTAGTGCAATTTCAATGGTTTGCAGATGTGCCAAATGAAATGGCTGAAAGCGTCCAATAAAAACAAGATAGTCAAATGTGTACATAGGCTTAATTTCACTTTTTGTGAACTCATCAGTTGCACTATATTCAGTAAATATGCGACATAATGAGAGCACTTAAAAAATCAATCTGGATTAAAGCAAGGATAGTACGATGACACTTAGCTGTATTCAACAACCTCATCAACATTTGCAAGCAAATTTAGAAGATGGCGTACTCACCTTAGCCATTAACCGTTCAGAAGCAAAGAATGCGCTTTACGGCGAATTGTATCTTTGGATCGCTCAAGCATTAGATGAAGCTGATGCCAGCAAAGAAGTCCGTGTCGTAATTTTCCGTGGTGCAGAACAAGACTTTACCGCGGGTAATGATATGAAAGACTTTATGGGCTTCATGCAAAAACCATACGAAGGCAAAGCAGGTGACCAACCTCCATTTGTCCTATTAAAAGCAGCAGCTCGTTTCTCTAAACCTCTCATTATTGCTGTGAAAGGTGTTGCAATTGGTATTGGAGTAACGATTTTATTACATGCTGATATCGTCTTTGCAGACAATACTGCCCTGTTCCAAATTCCATTTGTCAGTCTTGGTCTTTCTCCTGAAGGCGCAGCAAGCCGTTTATTAGTGAAGCAAGCTGGTTATCAAAAAGCGGCCGAATTACTATTCACAGCGAAAAAATTTGATGCTGCAACAGCGGTTAAGGCAAATCTTGTCAATGATGTAGTTGAAGACGTTTATGCAACTGCTCAACAAACTGCACAACATCTAGCGGCATTACCTTTAGCATCATTAAAAAAAAGCAAAGCGCTCATGAAAAAAGACTTGGCTGAAATCATCGCTTGTGTAGATGACGAAGCAGAAATCTTTATGCAACGTGTTCGCTCACCTGAAATGATGGAAGCTGTGCAAGCATTTATGCAAAAACGTAAACCTGACTTTTCTCAGTTCAATTAATGAGACAATAACTCATTAATAAAACGAAACCACTTCATTGCAAAATCGAGGTGGTTTTTTTTATTGAACGTCCCAATATGAATATAAAAGTTTTAGGAAAATACCAAACTCATGTCAGATCAAAATCAAGTTGAAAAAAAGCGCTATTATGAACCTGCCCCACAAGACATCGATATTGCCAACTTCCGCAAGGTGGTTGAAAGCAGACGTTCTGTGCGTAAATTCACCGACAAACCGATTCCAAATGAAGTTTTAGATGAATGTTTAGATTTGGCGCTACTTGCACCAAACTCATCCAACTTACAACCTTGGACATTTTATGTCGTTCAAAACCCGAGTAAGAAAAAGCAACTTGTTAAAGCGTGTCTAAACCAACTTGCTGCGAAAACTGCCTCAGAATTGATTGTCTGTGTTGCACGTACAGATCGTCTGGATGAAATGGCAAAACGTAATATCAGCGAGTTCCCTTTTCCTGAAGCACCACCTGCTGTTCAAAAATATTATCGTTTTATTCCATACAATTATAAGACAGGCTATTTCAATGCCTTAGGTAACTTTAAAAAAGTGGCTTTCAAAGTTGTGAGGACACTGGATAAACAGCTTCCTGTTACAGCTTTTAATGCTGCTGATGCGAAACTATGGGCAACCAAAACTACTGCGCTCGCTTGTGAAAACTTAGTCTTGGCTCTACGTGCTTATGGTTTTGATAGCTGTATGATGGAAGGTTTTGATGAGCCTTTGGTTCGTAAAATCTTAAAATTGAATGATCAACAATACCCTGTGATGGTGATTGGTGCGGGTGAACGTGCCAAAGACGGCGTATTCTTCCCACAATATCGTTTTGATCGTGATTTATTCATTCAAAAAGTATAATTATTCAATATCTAATATTTGGATAAATTCAAAGGCAGGCTCTTCATAAGGATGGCTTGCCTTTAATGCTTTGGCGACAGTACTAGCTTTATCTTTTGGGACAATGGTTTCAACCCGCCATTCTTCAAGTTGTTCAAGTTCATCTAATTTCCCAAGAAAAGGATTTGCACCTTTAATAGGCTTAAATTGCCCTATTCCTTTCACTTGCCAAGCACAGTGTTCATAATTGCCAATACCACCAGCACCCGCTTCAAAAATAGCAAGTTTGGTTGACTCTAAATGTGATTCAGGTACGTAATAAATAAGCTTTAGCATAGTTTTAATGATGTTAATCTTTATATGATCATCAAATCATAAGCTCAAAAATGACGAAAAATCAAAGTGAAATATTCATCACAAGGTAACTTACCACGATAAACATCACTTGGATTATGACTGTTAAGCTAAACCAGAACCAGCCTTTATCTTTGGTATACGCTGTCCTTATATGATTCTCATGTTTCATCATATTGTTCTCCGAGTTTTATAATCATTATTGAGAAAGCAAAAATTGAACCAGTTTTTAAAAGCAAAATTGATCTGAAGCCATACTTCTTAAATCAGTTATGCCAAGTTATATTCATAATATATTACTAAATTCTTCGATTTCAAAATATGAGCAACTCATTTCAATCTCAATGGGATCAGTTCTATCCTAACAAACTCCCAATTTCTCATTATCTAGTTCAATACTTTCAACTGTCTTGGTTTAGAATCCATAGCCTGCCCGAATCAAAAAGGTATGCGGATACGCCTGCCGAATATGAATTGTTATTAAATCGACAAAATGAAATTATTACAGACTGTTTTAGGGAAAATACCTCTATCTTTATAGTTTCAGGTCACTATTTTAGCCGTTCCCGTAACAATAAAGCCTATGATCCAGCCTTTATACTTCCCTACAAATTTCATTTAGAGCAGGAAATCAACTTAACCCAAGCAAATCCTGAATATTATGATGGAGAAGATAAAGATCACTACTTTAGACCATGCTCTGTAAAAGTAACTTGGCAAGCTAGTGAACATAATGACTTATTGAAAAAAATCGCTGACGATGAATTAAGGGCTTTTATGATTTCTTTTGACCAGAACATTATCGTTGTACCTTATGATGGCGGTATTGATTTTATTATTTTTGACGATGCAAAAAGGCAAGCTTTAATGGATAAATATAGAGATTGGCTTTCACCAAGAGAAGATGGACTATAGGATATTAGAATAAATCTTGTTGTTCCTTAATAAAACCTAGGGCCTCTTGAAACATTACATGCCAATTATCATTTGGCTGTTGATATAAAGGAAACCAAAAAAACTCAAAATCTAAACCGCCACCATCCTGACAGTGATGTGTCCAAGTTTCAGCTAAATCTGCGCTTACCTTACATAAATAGAAATACCAATTTTGCTGGTTAAATTTAATTTGAAAGTTTCCAATAAAATTTGGATTCGGCTCAGCGATCAGTCCCGATTCCTCAAATAATTCACGAATAGCTGCATTTTGATGATGTTCATCTTTTTCAATTGTCCCTTTTACAAGCTGAATACCTGCGAGTGGATGTTTAAAAACCAATATATCCAACTGTTGTTTCTGACGTCTTAAAACAATAGGAACAACTTTTTTCATAATTCATATCAACAAAATAAGCCAATTTAACTGATTAGATTAAATTGGCTACATAGATGATTCAAACAAATCAAAGTTTAAATTTTAGATAGTTTAGTTCTGATCTATTGCCCAGCAATGTCATATTTTTTCTTAATCTCTTGATTGATCGCAGCTGAGACATATATCTCACTTTGCTGCTTGCCACTTGCAGCAGAACAACTCACTTCTACAGTAGATTTTGGCTCGTGATATTGTCCAAAAGTATTTGTATTACCATGAATACGACTTTCGATTGCACTTGAAAAAGGGTTAATCGCATTTGTTTGTGGAAATACCACACTGCTGATCATTTCGTTTAACGAATTAAGCACTTTAAAATTCAAACAACCTTTCGCAATCATCAACTCTGAAGCTCGTAACATTGCAAAATCATTGGCTTGTTTTTGTGAAGTCTTCTCATTGCCTTTAAACGTTACTTTATAGTGATTCTGAGATAATTCAGTTTCAGCAAAGCCATTTTGACCAATCAATGAGTGTGGTTGATAGGTCGTTGAGCATCCAGTTAATAGTACAGATAATATTAATATTTTTTTCATAGTGTGGTTCCCCTCTTACACATGAGAATACCACAATAAAACAAAATTAAATAAAATAACTTTTATTATCAATAATTTAAATTTAATACACTTATGTAGTTTATTCTTCTGCAAAATCGACAACTTGCCAAAAAAAATGCCACTAAAAAAGTGGCATTTTCAATCATCGGTTGTTTAATTAACCAATAAATTTACGTGCGTTGCGGAACATACGTAACCATGCACCATCTTCAGCCCAATCTTCAGGCTTCCATGAATGTTGTAAGGCACGGAAGTTACGCTCTGGATGCGGCATCATCACTGTTGCACGACCATCTTTAGAAGTTTGACCTGTAATCGCCTCAGGTGAACCATTCGGGTTCAATGGATAGTGCTGAGTTGGATTACCCAAGCTATCCACATAACGCAAGATCACTTGATTCTCTGCATTTAAAGCAGCAATTTGCTGTTCAGTTGCAACCAAACGACCTTCACCATGCGCAACCGCGATTGGTAAAATCGAACCTTGCATATCTTCAAGCAATACAGAAACTGATTTTTCTACGCGAACGTTCACTGCACGCGCTTCAAAAACTTCTGACATGTTACGATGGAAACGCCCCCAATGCTCTGCACCTGGAATCAGTGGTGCAAGTTGAGACATCATTTGACAGCCATTACATACGCCTAAGCTGAATGTATTTTCACGATGGAAAAATTGTTCAAATTGATCACGCAATTTTGCATTGAACAATACAGATTTCGCCCAGCCACCGCCAGCACCCATTACGTCACCGTATGAGAAGCCACCACAAGCGACTAAACCTTCAAAGTCGCTCAAGCTGACACGACCTGCAAGCAAGTCACTCATGTGTACGTCGATGGTATTGAAGCCCACTTTGTCAAATGCAGCCGCCATTTCCACATGACCATTAACACCTTGCTCGCGCAAGATTGCCATGTTTGGACGACGTGTATTAATAAACGGTGCTTCAACAGGCTCATTCAAGTCATAAGTTGCTTGTGCAATTAAACCTTTATGGTTTTTATCTGCAATCAAAGCAAACTCTTGATCAGCTGTTTCAGCATTGTCACGTAAACGTTGGATTTGATGAGAGACTTCAGCCCAAGCTTGTTGTAATTCAGCGCGCTCAAGCGTTAAACCATTTACAACCAATTGATCTGTTGTATTTACACGACCAACAACAGCAATTGCATCTTTCAGGCTTGATGCTGCAACTTCAACTTCTAACTGTGCCCAATCAGCAGCAGTAATTTGCAGTACTGCACCAATTTCTTCAGCAAATAAGCTTTCTGTTGATTGATTTTCTAATGCTACACCTAAGCGTGATGCAAACATCATCTCGGCAACAGTTGCTAATAAACCACCATCACCAATGTCGTGGTAAGCTTTGATTAAACCACGATTGTTCCAGTCTTGAATCAAGGCAAAGAATGCTCTGAAGTCATCAAAACTATCGACATCAGGTGTCACCGAACCAATCGCTTTATACACTTGTGCAAGGATTGAACCACCTAAACGGAACTGCCCTTTTGACAAATCAATACGTACAAGTACAGAGTCTTCCAAGTTTTTCAATTCAGGCGTTAAGGTTTTACGTACATCTAAAACAGGTGCAAACGCAGTGATCACACCTGTCATTGGTGAGGTCACGGCTTTGTCTTCGCCATCATTCCAAGTTGTACGCATTGAAAGTGAGTCTTTACCGACTGGAATTGCGATGCCTAATGCAGGACACATTTCCATACCAATCGCTTTCACACCTTCAAACAAGGCTTGGTCTTCACCTTTTTGACCAGCAGCAGCCATCCAGTTTGCAGAAAGTTTGATATCGCTGATTTGTTCAATGTTGGCACAGGCAATGTTAGTAATCGCTTCAGCAACCGCTAAACGCGCAGATGCAGCTGGATTTAACAAAGCAACTGGTGGACGTTCGCCCATCGCCATTGCTTCACCCGTGAAGCCTTGCAAACTTGTGGTGGTTACTGCTGCATCAGCAACAGGCACCTGCCAACGACCAACCATTTGATCGCGCGCAACCATACCAGTAATTGAACGGTCGCCAATGGTGATCAAAAATGATTTAGAAGCCACTGTTGGGTTCTTTAATACGCGGAAAATCGCATCTTTCAAATCAACTTTTGCTACGTCAAAGTCATTACCTGTACGCTCAATCGTTTCATATGAACGTTGCATACGTGGCGTACCACCCAACATCACTTGCATTGGGATATCGACCGCATTGTTTTCAAACAATGGATCTTCAACGGTTAAATGACGCGCTTCAGTCGCTTCACCGAGTACTGCAAACGGACAGCGCTCACGTGCACAGATTTCTTCAAACTGTTCTAAAGATTCTGGGCGAATCGCTAACACATAACGTTCTTGCGCTTCGTTTGACCAGATTTCCATCGGGCTCATGCCTGGCTCTAAAGATGGAATCTTACGAAGGTTTAATACTGCACCTAACTCATGATCATTCACAAGTTCAGGCATGGCATTAGATAGACCACCCGCACCAACGTCATGTACAGATACGATTGGGTTAAAGTCTTCTAAACGCCAGCACGTGTCGATCACTTCTTGGCAACGACGTTCCATTTCTGGATTTTCACGTTGTACTGAAGCAAAGTCTAAGCTCTCGCCCATGGTACCGCTGTCTACAGAAGATGCTGCACCACCGCCAAGACCGATCAACATTGCAGGGCCGCCCAATACAATGAGCAAGTCACCCGGTTGGATCGCATCTTTTTCAACATGGTCAGGACGAATGTTACCGTAACCACCAGCAATCATGATTGGCTTATGGAAGCCTTTGACTTCACCATTTACATTCTGTTCGAAAGTACGGAAATAACCATTCAATGCTGGACGACCGAATTCGTTGTTAAACGCAGCGCCACCCAATGGACCTTCAATCATAATCTGTAATGGCGATGCCATACGTGAAGGTTTGCCATAGTTTTCTTCCCAAGGTTGTTCAAAACCCGGAATATTCAAGTTTGATACAGTAAAGCCCGTTAAACCTGCTTTTGGTTTACCACCACGACCCGTTGCACCTTCATCACGGATTTCACCGCCCGAACCTGTTGCAGCACCAGCAAATGGAGCAATTGCTGTTGGATGGTTGTGTGTTTCAACCTTCATTAAAATGTGAGCAGCTTGACTCTTATATTTATAAACAAAGTGACCATTTTCATCCGCTTTCGGATAAAAACGCATCGTGTCATAACCCACGATCACAGACGCATTGTCTTTATATGCGGACAATACATCTGTTGGAGACTCTTTATAGGTATTTTTAATCATTTGGAACAATGATAACGGTTGTTTTTCACCATCAATTGTCCATTCTGAACCAAAGATTTTATGACGACAGTGTTCAGAGTTTGCTTGTGCAAACATCATCAACTCGATGTCATTTGGATTACGACCCAGCTTGGTAAATGCTTCGGTTAAGTAATCAATTTCTTGCTCAGATAAAGCAAAGCCAAACTCATTGTTGGCTTTAACTAATGCTTCTTTACCTTGACCCAAAATATCAATTGTGTTTAATGGCTTCGGCGCTGTTTCTAAGAATAGAGCTTTTGCATCATCAATTTGAGCAAAAACACTCTCTGTCATACGGTCATGTAAGGCCAATTTCACTTCGTTCGAAATCTCTTTCACACCTTTCAGTGTAAATAACAGACCACGCTCTAAACGGTGAATTGGCGTATTACAGTTTTGGAAAATATCCGTTGCTTTAGACGACCACGGAGAAATTGTTCCTACACGCGGGGTGACTAAAATCTGGATTTCATCACTTGCAGCTTGGCGAAGCTCGAAAGATTGACCATCGTTTAAAAGTTGTAATGCCGATTGATGTTGCTGCTCGTTGAGCGCTTGATCAAACAAATAAACCCACTGGCTGTCAAAAGATTGAACAGAACTCATTGACGCTAAACGGTTTAAGAGTTGAGTTTTCTTAAAAGAAGAATGTGCTGCTGCACCGGCCACGATAAACATGTTGACTTTGGCTCCACGGGCGGGTCTGACGAACCTACCACAATGTGACTTATGAGAGAGCGCATATTCTACTGTGAAAGGCTCATTTCAGCTAGACATATCCATCTTAAAAAACAGAGTTTTCTACCTCAAATGGTCTAATTTCTATTAGCTTTATCTGTTTTACTTTATTCGTAACAATTCATTTACTTCATTCATTAAGGATGCATGATTATTTCAACCTTTATATTTATGCATCTTAATCGACGTATAATTTATTTATCTGATCCTCATTTCAAGTAACGCCTTTTATTGTATTTTCAATCCTTAAACATTAATAAGACAAACTATGTCACACTACGCTAGTGCTTTAATCTTTTTTTTGGCATGATGCATTGAACTTAGTTTGAATAATGATAAATGGAACAAATGCGTTGGTTAGAGTTGCTTTCTGCAATTCGTTTAGGTAGTAAAAAAAGCAGTACAGAATTGGCTCGAAGCCCTTTCCATAAAGATTATGACAGAATTATTTTTTCCCAAAGCTTTCGACAACTGAATAGAAAAACACAGGTTCACCCGCTTACACAGCATGATGGTATTCATACTCGCCTTACCCATTCGCTTGAAGTCTCTTGTATTGGACGCTCATTGGGTATGCTCGCAGCCGAAAAAATCAAAGATGAATTACCGATGTGGATTTCACCTGCTGATGTTGGCGCGATTATCCAAGCGGCTTGCTTAGCACATGATATTGGCAATCCTCCCTTTGGTCACGCTGGCGAATATGCCATCCGTGAATGGTTTGATGATGCGTCACATCGAGATTTTTTAACAAAACTTACGCCAGAAGAAGAAGCCGACGTGCGTCAGTTTGAAGGTAATGCACAAGGTCTTCGTTTACTCAGTCGAATTGACTATCACCCCGATGATGGTGGTATGCGACTGACCTGTGCAACACTTGGCGCTTACTTAAAATATCCATGGCTTTCAAAAACGATTGATGAACAAGGTGATACGCCATCACATCAACGTGCAAAGTTTGGATGTTACCAATCTGAAAAAGAAATCTTAAAACAGCTTGCGGAACAACTCGGTTTGATTCAGCTTGGTGACTATCATTATTGTCGTCATCCACTCACCTACCTATTAGAAGCAGCTGATGATATTTGCTATGCACTGATTGATTTAGAAGATGGCATCATTCTGAATATGTTGAATTATGCAGAAGTTGAACCAATTTTTCTTAATCTAATTGCAGATTATGGAACACCTGAAGAACTGCATTTACCGCATACCACATGGCAACAAAAAATCGCAGCTTTACGTGGGCGTGTAATGAAACGCTTAGTCGATGAAGTCACAACCGCTTTTGCAAAGCATCATTATGAGATCATCACAGGTCAGCTTAAAGGTAGCCTTCTACAATATTGCTCACCCGATATTGAAGCAGGTATTCAAACAGCAAAAAATCTTGCGCGTGATCGAATTTTTGAGCATCCACAAAAATCTGGTTTGGAGATTATTGCTCATCAAAGTTTGCAAACAATTTTAGATGCTTTTGTGCCATTAACGATGCCACATAAGACATTAAGCTTTAAAGAACAGCGATTAATGTCAATTTTGCAACATTCGGGCGTAAATCTGCAAAACAACCATTATAATAATATTATGCAAGTCTTAGATATTATTAGTAAGTTTTCTGACCACCAAGCGTATAGTTTGGCACAAGAGCTACAAGGCAATAAAGTTGGATTCTTCTAATGGATAGATTTATTGATCAAGGAGTTTATAGCCTATCTCTTCTCAAACCTGAAATCTGGGTACATTGTCCATCTTGTCAGAAGCTTGCAAAAATTATCGAAATAAAGGATCGAGAATCAGAACCTGTAAAGGTCTTTTGTACTCAGTGTACCTATCGCAAAGCGTTACAGCATATTCGTATCCAAAGTTATGACTACATGAGTTATCACTTTAATTTGAATCAAAATATGACTGAATGGAGTGGTGCATGTGAAGTCGAAATCAATAAAAAATGTACAATATGCAAGCAAGGAAAATACAAATACCTTCAGCAATATGCTCGTAAATCACTTATTCCAAGACAAATAACTGTAAGTTGTAATTTTTGCCTACGAGAAAATAAGTTTGATGACTCTGTCTATATTTTAAGGAAGGTCAGTTATTCTAAAGTTGGCTTTGATCCCTATTATTCATATTCATTATTTTTAAATATTGCTGTTCGGCAAGGTCAAATCTGTGCTTATAACCCAACACATTTAGGAATATTAAAAAGTTTTATACAAGCTGAGCTAAGAGAACGTAAACTTCCTAACTACAATCGTAGTTATTTCTCACGTCTACCTGCTTGGGTAAAATCTAGTCGAAATCGAAAAGAAATTCTAAAAGCCATTTTGCGTTTAGAACAAATGGCATCTACTATTCAACCATTAACAAATAAGTGAAAGACTCGATGATCGGATGTTTAATTGGCGAAGTGTTTGCCTTAGAAGCCCCAACAGTATTACTCAATGTAAATGGTGTGGGTTATGAAATCGACACACCTCTTTCGACATTTTGCCAATTACAAAAAGGACAGAAAGTCACGCTATGGACGCATTTAGTTGTTCGGGAAGATGCTCAACAACTTTACGGTTTTATTGATTCGCAAGAGAAAACTATTTTCCGTACACTACTCAAAGTGAATGGTGTTGGGCCAAAAATGGCATTAGGAATTCTATCAACATTAAGTGTAGAACTACTCATCCATACGATTGAGCACGATGATCTTAATACACTCGTTAAAGTTCCGGGTGTTGGTAAAAAAACAGCTGAACGTTTAATGATTGAGCTACGAGATCGTTTCAAAGCATTGGCTCAAACCACAAGCAGCACAACAAATACCACTGCAACTCAAATACAATTTATGGCAAATTCACCTGTTGCTGAAGCTGAAGCCGCTTTACAATCTTTAGGCTATAAACCTGCGGAAGCACAAAAAGCGGTTGCTGCCGTAAAAGCAGATCATACTGAATCTGCCGATATTATTCGTGCTGCGCTTAAATCAATGATGAAGTAACTTTATGCAAGATCGTCTTATTAGTGGAACAGAAAAACCCGAAGATCATTTTGATCGTGCCATTCGCCCGACGTCATTGGCTGATTATATTGGTCAGCCTATCGTTCGTGAGCAAATGGAAATCTTCATCGGTGCAGCTCGTGGTCGTGGCGAAGCGCTGGATCATACATTGATCTTTGGCCCACCAGGTTTAGGTAAAACGACACTCGCAAATATTATCGCACGTGAAATGGGTGGAAATCTTAAATCAACTTCTGGCCCTGTCTTAGAGCGTGCTGGTGATTTAGCAGCCATGCTGACCAATTTAGAAGAAGGTGATGTGCTGTTTATTGATGAAATTCATCGTCTTTCACCTGTGATTGAAGAAATTCTCTATCCCGCAATGGAAGACTATCAGCTCGACATCATGATCGGCGAAGGCCCAGCGGCTCGCTCAATTAAGCTCGATTTACCGCCATTTACACTCGTTGCAGCAACGACTCGTGCAGGTCTACTCACCTCACCTTTACGTGATCGTTTTGGGATCGTACAACGTTTAGAGTTTTATTCTGTCGAAGATTTAACTCACATTGTCACACGTTCGGCAAACCTCATGGATGTACCTATTACTCATGATGGTTCAATGGAAATTGCACGTCGCTCACGTGGTACACCACGTATTGCCAATCGCCTACTCCGTCGTGTCCGCGACTATGCCCAAGTTAAAGGCACTGGTGAAGTGACACAAGACATGGCTCAACGCGCTTTAGATATGCTCAATGTTGACAAAATGGGTTTAGATACCTTAGATCGACGCTATCTGAGTATGTTACTTGAGCGTTTTGAGGGTCGCCCGACAGGTGTTGAAGCTTTAGCAGCAGCGATGGCTGAAGATAGCGGTACATTAGAAGATGTCATCGAACCTTATCTCATTCAACAAGGTTATGTGATGCGTACGGCCCGTGGTCGTATTGCTACTAATATGGCTTATTTACAATTTGGTATGACTCCCCCTGAATAATATAAAAACATTCTTAATAAAATACTTTCTATAATGAAGCAATTAAAATAATATACAGATTATTCTAATTGCTTCATTATTTTATTAAGGGTCGAAATGAAAAATAAGTTATTAACAACAACATTTTATAGTAGCATTGTATTATTAACAGCTTGCGGTGGTGGGAGTGATAGCAACAATAATGAAAACTCTTTTCAAAGCAAAGAAAAAGTAGACTACACCAAAGCAGAGACAATTGAATCAATTTATGAACCAATAACAAATTTATCTCAAGATCAAAACAACATCTTATTAATCGGTACTGAGTTTGCTGAAAGTCTCTATTACGGTATTTATGCTAATAATAACTTTAAATGTTCGGATGGATCTTATACAAAAAATAGCGATAAGAGCATTACATTTAATAAATGCTCATTTCTAGATTATGCCAATGACGATAGCATCATTACACAGTTACGAGTTATAACTATTTCTGGATCAGTAAACAGTAAAGAAACACTTTATACAGATTCAGGCCGTTATGAGACTACGCTAAAAAACTTCAAAATCACGCCATCAAATAATGATACTATTACTTATAATGGCAGTATTATCAGCAAATACAGTTATAACAATGCTCAATATCAAATTAAAAAAATGACTTTTAATGTATTTGATAACGAAACAAAAGAATCGAACCAACTGATTGCTAACAACTATCAACTCAACGTAAATAATCTGACAGTAACTAGTCAAGGAAATGTCGAAGGAAATCCAGACAACAAAATCTTCTCTGTGAATTTCAAAAGTGATATTAGATTTGAAAACATTAATGATAAAATTGCTTTCTACCCTAATTCAGCAGATATCGTAATTGAAGATACGAATAATGTGAAAAATTCAATTAAGATTTCGAATACGAGCAATTATAAAGCGCTCATTCGAGCTTATGCCGATGGAATCACAGTGGCCGGATATCCTAAAACGATTGAATGGTCTGACTTAGAGTAAAGATTATTTATTTCTTTTTGAAGAAGCCCTACTTGTTAGGGCTTTTTTATCAGCACCAAGAATATGTTATTTATTACTATTTCTTTAGTCTCATCGAGATCTTATCATTCCTTCATTGCTCCCAGTACGAAACCAATAGGTAAAAGAGATGGCAAATCATTTTGAGTTCAATATTCGCGTTTATATCGAAGACACTGATGCAGGCGGTATTGTTTACCATGCCAACCATATCCGCTTCATGGAGCGTGCACGTACTGAATGGCTACGCGCAGCAGGTGTTGATCACTACTGGCATCAACAAGACTACAACTTCGTTGTTCATCAAATTCAAGTCAAATATGTACGCCCAATATTAATGGATGATTTAATTACCGTTACAGCACGTGTTATTTCGTGTAAAGCAGCATCATTTGTGTTGCAACAAAATATTTATCGTGGTGAAATCTTGCTGGCTTCAGGTGAGGTAACGTTGGCATGTTTGAATAAAGAATTAATGCCACGTAGACTACCTGAGGAAATTCGTGATCTGATTCAAAAAGAATTAGCACAGGACTAAAAATAAACTTTCGGCACAGCAACTTATGGCAACTAACCTAGAATCTTCCCTGCATATTTCTGATTTGATTTTACAAGCAAGCCCTGTTGTACAACTGGTTATGCTGATCTTATTACTCGCATCCATTTATAGCTGGTATTTAATTGCCAAATTGCATATGGGTTTCAAGAAAGCAGGTCAAGAGGATGAACATTTTCAAAAAATGTTCTGGTCAGGTGCCGAATTAAATACGTTATATAACAATGCTCAACTCAACTCTAAACGTCGTGGTTTAGAAGATATCTTCTATCAAGGTTTAGGTGAGTTTTTCAAACTCCAAAAACGTAAAGCTGATACTAACCAAACCATTGAAGGTACTGAACGTATCCTCCGTGTTGGTTTAAGCCGCGATCAAGGTGGTTTAGAACAAGGCTTGGGTGCTCTCGCAAGTATCGGTTCAGTAGCTCCTTATATCGGTTTGTTTGGAACGGTTTGGGGCATTATGAATGCCTTTATCGGCCTGGCAGCCGTTGATCAAGTGACTTTAGCCACTGTTGCCCCTGGTATTGCAGAAGCTTTAATCGCAACCGCAATTGGTCTTTTTGCAGCAATTCCAGCAGTACTTGCATTTAACCATTTCACTGCAAAAGGCGAATCTATCTATTCTGATCGCGCATTATTTGCAGAAGAAATGGTTGCTCTTCTACAACGTCAGTCAATTGGAACGACACAGGAAGATGCATAATGGCAATTCAGCGCTCAGGACGTTTTGAACGTATCAAAAAACCACTTAAAAGTGATATGAACGTCGTTCCTTATATTGACGTCATGTTGGTGCTCCTTGTTATTTTCATGGTTACGGCACCAATGATCACCAGTGGAATTAAAGTAGATTTGCCGCAAGCAAATAATCATCCTATCGAATCAGAAGATAGACCACCAATTGTTACTTTACGCGGCGATGGACTACTATATCTAGAGTTTCAAAAGCATGATAAAAATCAGCCACTATCATTGAGTGAATTAGAAGAAATTTTAAATTACGCTCAAAAGCAAGCTGAACAAGACAACAAACAACTAACCGTATTGGTCAATGGTGATAAGACACGCCCTTACGGCGAAGTTGTATCACTTATGGCAAGTTTGCAAGAAGCAGGTTTAACACAAGTTGGTTTACTCACAGAGCCATTAAAATAAGCTATGAAAAAAATTCAAGAGCCTCCATTTAAACAAAATGCGATTGCACTGGGTTTTACACTCAGTGTTCATGCGATCGCGATTGTTGGCTTGCTTTTTTTAGGCTTGAGCAAACCACCTGAGCAGCCAAAAAAGCTGACAACAGTTTTAGTAAAACCCGAAGATCTTCCTCAAATCAATGATGAACAAGCTTCTGCAGAAAACCAAGCAAATGAAGTGCAAAGTCAGATCGTCGATCAAACCTTGCCAGAAAATATTCCTGTCGTACCGCCCAAACCAACGACTCAACAACCAAATTTGGAACAACAAAAAGCTGAGCAAGAAAAGTTAGCCGAACAAAAACGTAATGCTGATGAAGCTGCTCGTGCTAAAAAAATTGAAGAGCAACGCAAACTTGCTGAAGCTCAAGCACAAAAGCAACGTGATGAAGCAGAAGCCAAACAAAAGGCTGATGCTAAACGCAGAGCTGATCAAAAAGCGGAAGCTGACGCTAAAGCACGCCAAAAAGCTGAACAAGATGCCAAATTGAAGCAGCAACAGAAAGCTGCAGAAAATGCAAAGTTACAAGCTCAGCAAGATGCCAAGCGCAAAGCTGATGCGGAAGCTAAGCGAAAAGCCGATGCAGAGGCTAAACGTAAAGCCGATGCAGATGCCAAAGCTAAGGCTGATGCAGACGCTAAACGCAAAGCTGAAGCAGAAGCTAAACGTAAAGCCGATGCAGACGCTAAACGTAAAGCCGATGCAGATGCTAAACGAAAAGCTGATGCGGATGCCAAAGCTAAGGCTGACGCAGAAGCTAAACGCAAAGCCGATGCAGACGTTAAACGAAAAGCCGATGCAGACGCTAAACGAAAAGCTGATGCGGATGCCAAAGCTAAGGCTGACGCAGAAGCTAAACGTAAAGCCGATGCAGAGGCTAAAGCTAAAGCTAAAGCTGATGCAGAAGAAAAAGCTGCTTCTTCGAAAAAAGCTGAACAAGATGCTGCACAGAAAAAAGCGGAAGCTAAACGAATTGCATCGACAGCAAAACAAGATTTTGAAAAGAAAATCTATCGTACTTGGAATATTCCAATGGGCTCATCTGGTCAGAAAGCTACAGCTCGTGTAACTCTTAATGATAGCGGTGCTGTTATGTCTGTTATTGTAAATTCATCAGATCCAGACATGAAAGCAAGTATTGAAGCTGCCGTTCGAGCCGCTGCTCCATATCCGATGCCTCAAGATCCAGATGCTCGACGTGAAGCAAGAAGCTTTACTTCAAGTTTCACAGCAAAATAGTAATGAATAGTTAACATGCTTCGTTTTTAATAGCCGAAAGCATGTTAAGTATGTTAAATAATCAACTGTCTCAAAACACCAGCTCAAGTAATTGTAATTATGGAAAATACGCGTAGACATCTTATTTCTTTGGCAGTTCTTACAGCGCTTAGCTTAACTGTACCAGCCACGACCTTTGCACAATTACACCTAGAAATTGCAAAGGCACCCGAACAAGCACCAAAGATTGCAATCGTTCCTTTTGGCAATGACAATAATGCGCTCTACCCCATCATTGAAAACGATTTAAATCGCTCAGGTCGTTTTACAAGTGCATCACAAAACCTTCCCGCTACAGCACAACTCAATCAGATCCAAGCGGAAAATTGGCAAAGTGCTGGCGTTCCTTATGTTGTCGTTGGTCAACTTAAGCCGATTGCAGGCAATTCTTTTGAAGTCCATTACCAGCTATACGATGTACAAAAACGTCAATACTTACTCAACGAAGTTTTAACCGTACCAAATTCACGAGTACGCCAAGCGGGTCACATGATCAGTGATGCAATTTATCAAGCATTAACTGGCATTGCAGGTGACTTCAGCGGTCGTATTGCTTATGTATTACGAAATCAAGCTACTCCAGCTCAACGTTATACATTGCAAATTGCTGATACAGATGGCGAACAGCCGAAAACTGTACTTTCATCACGCGATCCTATTCTGTCACCGACATGGTCACCTGATGCCAAGAAAATTGCTTATGTCTCATTTGAAACCAAACGCCCTGCAATTTATATGCAAGATTTAGCAACGGGTGAAAGAGAGGTTTTAGCGAGTTTCCGTGGTTTGAACGGCGCACCAAGTTTCTCTCCAGATGGCAAGTCTATGCTCTTCACAGCATCTATGCATGGAAACCCAGAAATCTATCAAATGGATTTAGGAACTCGCCAAGTAAAACGAATGACTACGGACTCAGCGATTGATACTGAAGCACGTTACGCACCAGATGGAAAATCATTTATTTTTACCTCTGACCGTGGTGGCTCTCCACAAATTTATCGTTATAGTTTTGATGATGGATCAGTTAAACGACTTACATTCAAAGGTGCGTTCAATGCACGAGGTACATTGAGTGCTGATGGCAAAAAAATTGCACTTGTTCATCGACCTAGCGGCAGCAATTACAAAGTCGCGATTCAAGATATTAATACTGGCATCACAAATATCTTAACCCCAACAAGTCTGGACGAATCACCAAGTTTCTCACCAAATGGACAAATGGTGGTTTATGCAACGCGTGAAGGTAATCGTGGCCTGTTATCAATCATGTCAACAGATGGTCGTTTCCGTATGAACTTGCCAAGCGAACAAGGCGAAGTTCGAGAACCAGCTTGGGCACCAAAATAAATTCAATCTATTGGAGATTCAAATGAATATTAAATATTTAACACTTCCACTTATTGCTGCAACGCTTGTATTTACAGGATGTGCAAGCCGTAAACCAGCTGCTGAAATTACAACGGGTAATACACCAAATGGTTCAACTACTGTAAGCACAGAAGGTTTAAGCGAAGATGCTGCATTAAATGCACAAAATCTAGCAGGTGCATCGTCTAAAGGTGTTACTGCTGCAAATAAAGCATTTTTAGCTAAACGTGTTGTTCATTTCGACTATGACAGTAGTGATTTATCAAATGAAGACTATCAAACACTACAAGCACATGCTCAATTCTTAGTTGCAAATGCCAACTCAAAAGTTGCTTTAACAGGCCACACTGATGAACGTGGTACTCGTGAATACAATATGGCACTCGGTGAGCGTCGTGCAAAAGCTGTAGAAAGCTTCTTAATTACCAATGGTGTAAATCCACAGCAACTTGAAGCTGTGAGCTATGGTAAAGAAGCACCTGTTAATACAGGTCACAATGAAGCAGCTTGGAAAGAAAACCGTCGTGTGGAAATCAACTACGAAGCAGTACCACCATTATTAAAATAATAATGATTTAGCTTCAAATAAAAATGCTCACATATCGTGAGCATTTTTTATGTTTGAGATTCTGCATCATCTTTTTTATCAGATGGCTGCATCGACTCAATCATATCGTGTTTATTAAACTCTTTATATTCAGGTTTTGATTCGTACTCTTTCCACGCCTCTTGCACATTTTCTTTAGAAATCTTTTCTAAGCTAATTGGCTCACTTGGCGTTGGGGTAGCGTCAAAATTCTTAGTCGACATCTGTGCTCTCCAAACTTCCTGTCTAGTATGCGATCAACATAGCATGTAATCTGTCGCTTGTAATCATAAAAGCAACATAAATAAAGTAAGATAATTTTTATTTTCGAGCGTTCTCATCTAAAATAGCCGCATTCTTTTATCAATTTTTTGACGCGGCTAAATCGGAGCTATTCAATTATGTCAAACCTTACCTTGTCCCAATATCTAGAACAACAAAATGGGAATTTGACACCAGAGTTGGCACAAGTCATCGAAACAATTGCAGACACTTGTAAGACAATTGATCAGGCATTACAGAAAGGTGCTTTGGCAGGTATTTTAGGCAGTGCTGGTAATGAAAATGTTCAAGGCGAAACTCAAAAGAAATTAGATGTTATTTCTAATGATTATTTAATTGATGCTTTAAAGGTACATCCTCAAGTTGGCGGTTTAGCGTCTGAAGAATTAGATGATTTCACACCTGCACAAGAAAATGGTAAATACCTCGTGTTATTTGATCCATTAGATGGTTCAAGCAACATCGACATTAATATGTGTGTAGGCACAATCTTCTCAATCTTGCCAGCAAAAAATGCCGTAACTCAATCTACCGACTTCATGCAAGCAGGTACAGAACAAGTTGCTGCAGGTTACGTATTATACGGCCCATCAACAATGTTGGCACTTACTGTTGGTGCTGGTGTAGTGTTCTTTACATTAGATCCAGTAACACAAACCTATCTACTAACCACCGAACAAGTTCAGGTGTCAGCTGATACACAAGAATTTGCGATTAATGCATCGAATCAACGCCATTGGGAAAACCCTGTAAAACGTTATATTGATGAACTTTTAGCAGGTAAAACTTCAGTTCGTGAAAAAGACTTTAATATGCGTTGGGTTGCATGTATGGTTGGCGACATTCACCGTATTTTGTGCCGTGGTGGTGTCTTCCTCTACCCTTACGATTTAAAAGACCCTAAAAAAGCAGGTCGTTTACGTTTAATGTATGAAGCAAACCCAATGAGTATGTTAATCGAACAAGCTGGTGGTGCTTCAACAACAGGTCGTGTTCGTATTATGGAAATCCAACCGACAGAATTACACCAACGCGTTCCTGTCATTATTGGTTCTAAAAATGAAGTTGAACGTGTGACAAGCTATCACTAATCCAATCAAAATTTGATACTCGGAAACATCATCTACAACCTACGATGTATCAAAAATTTAAATATTTCATAGACATGATGAGATATTTTAATGAATAAAATCGATAGGTTTTGTGGATGACTATGGTTTACCTACTTTTCTCTCAAGAAAAGTAGGTTTAACCGAAGGCTAACCCTTAAATAAGATGAGAACTTAGCCTAATATTGCTAAACCATCCTATTCATTGAGCCTAAATTTATTAGACAAACTCTTATGGCCATTATTTTCCTAGAATCAAAAGACAATGCAAAAATCAAACATTTGCGTGGGCTGATCGAGCTGAATAGTGCCCGAAAGAAACATCAGCAAACCGTTCTAGAGGGTACTCACCTATGCCTAGCGTGGTTACAACAACAAAAGAAAATCTTTTCACTATTTACCACTGAACAAGCATTAGAAAATTCCGAGTTACAACAAGTCTTTGGGCTTCATCAAGGGCATATTTTCGTTATCAGTGAGGTTTTATATAAAGATTTAAGTACACTCGGTACAACATTACCTTGTTTGGCAATCATTGATTTACCACAGAATCCTGCACAAATTGATTTTACTCAAGACACTTTAATTCTTGAAAATGTCCAAGATCCAGGCAACGTAGGTACGCTTTTACGCTCAGCCGCAGCAGCAAATATCAAACAAGTTATTTGCACACAAAGATCTGCATCACTTTGGTCACCGCGTGTATTGCGCGCAGGAATGGGCGCACACTTTAGCTTAGTCTGCTTTGAAAATATTCAACTTGAAGACATTCTTCCACAATTTAAAATTCCAGTTTTTGTTACGAGTTCCCATCGTTCAACAAGCTTATATAGCAAAGACTTAACACAAGCTTGCGTATGGATTTTAGGAAATGAAGGCCAAGGTGCAAGTAATTATGCCCTCGAACATGCCGAGGCTGTTGCAATTCCACAACCAGGCGGACAAGAATCTCTAAATGTTGCAATTGCTGGATCAATTTGCTTTTTTGAAATGGTTCGCCAACGTCAGTAAAACGTTAATTTATTTTAAATACGATTTTTTTACTGAGAAAATCAATTACACTACTAAAAATAATTGCTTAAGTTGTCAACGAATCCACCATTTTCAACGTTATATGGTCAATGAATTGGAAATAATGGTGGGTATCCATGACAGGATTTTCCATCTCTATGGATTTAGCACCGAAACAGGCTCGAACAGATAGCAGTACTGATCACAGTACTGTTGAACAACGTCTGCGTTTTTTTATGCAAGACGTCACTGGTCGTGCCCTAGTGATGATGGAAAGTGCAACGCAAGGACAACAAGGTATTGCAATGGATTTAGTCCAAGAAGCCTTTATTTCCTTACACAAATCATATTCTGATAAAAGTACAGAAGAATGGTATCCCCTTTTCTATACCATCCTTAATAACAAATTACAGGATTGGCGACGTAAAGAAGCGCGTCGAGCAAGCCCATTTTCTCTATTCAAAAAAGTGAGTCTAGATGACGACAATGAAATTATTGATGTCGTCGATGAATCTACTCCAAATCCATTTGAATTTCTCAATCAAGAAGTAACAATGGAAGAAATTCAGGTAGCGATTAACCAGCTACCAGTAAGACAACAGCAAGCTTTTATGTTGAGAGCTTGGGAAGGTTTTGATACATCTACCACAGCTCAAATAATGGATTGTAGTGAGGGCAGTGTAAAAACACACTATCATCGTGCAATTCAAGGACTCAGAATCGCTTTAGAGCATTTAAATCCACATGGAGGATCATCAGATGAATAAAGATGAGTTCACAAAAAAAGTGACTTCCAAGCTCGATCAACTTGAGAAAGAGCAATATCACAACAAAATGTTAGTGATGAATCATGTTCTTGATACTGTTCAAAAGAAACCAACGTCTTACTACAGTATTTGGAAAATGACGGGCTTTGCTTTTGCAGCAGCACTTATGGGTATTGTTGTATTACCTAGTTCATTGCAACTTGCAGACAAACAGCAAAATCAAGTGATCGTAAATCCAAAACTGTCACCGCAAATGGTTGAAGATATGGAAATGTTAATGGCCTTTGGTGAAGATAGAGTTCCTCATGGCAGCTAAAAGAATTGCTCTTGTTGTATGTACACTCAGCCTGCTACAAACCAGTTTTGCTAGTTCAGAGCGTTTTTGGGTTTTTTCTAAACCTAACAAACCAACAACTGAAGAAGCTTGGGATGATCTCTCGCCTGAAGAACAACGTGTATTGATTCAACGCTATCAAACACTAAAAGAAATTCCGACAAATCAAAGCACTCAACTCCAGCAAAGAATGGAGTGGTTTACTCAACTGCCAGAAAATGAAAAACAAAAAATGCGTGACGTTTGGCAAAAAATGAGCACCCAAGAACGTAATACATTGCGCAAAAGAATGCAGAATGCCAGTGTTGAAGAAAGATTAAACATCCGAGAAGAATACTTAAGTAAATACTCTGAACATTAATTTCAGAAATTAAACTATGCATAAAAATAGCGCCTAAAGGCGCTATTTTTATTGAATCAAATTTTATTTCTTCATTCGGCGATAGCCCAGCAATCCAAATAGTCCAAGTAAAGAAAGCCATCCAATACTCCCCCCTCCACCATTACTTGCACTACGAGTATCATCTGTTGTTGTTGCTGTACTAATTACACTAACAGTGGCTGTGTTTGATGCTATACCATCTGCATCATAAACTTGATAGTTGAATGAGTAATTAAATGGGTTGAATGCATTTGCCTCTTGAATATAAATATTACCACCGTAACAAGTTTGACTATCATCGGGCTTAGGACATTTACCTTCTCGATCTGCTGTTACAAGAATATTTTTACTCGGTACATTAGATAAACGAATTGGTAACTCTATACCATCTTCATTTTTCCAAAAAGCAGGCTTATTTGGTTCATCATCAGGACCTTTACCACCTTCTCCTGTATCCCCATTATCATTAGAGAATTTTAACAAATCTAAAGCTACTTTTTCCTTTTGCTGATATTTTAAAGTAACAGAAGTATCTTTTGCTTCAGGTGCTATATTATTAAAGGCAGCTTTGATTAACCCTGTAGATTTAACATTAGAATTATCATTAGACTCAATCGTATATTGACAAAACTCTTTATCTCCAGCTTGAGTAATTGTATCATCTTTTCGATACATAATTATTTGGGCTAAATCATTGTTCCATTCGCAGATTAAATTTTCATCCTCTTGAACAGTATATTCAGAATCATTAATCTGACCAACACCTAAAGCCTTAGTCGTTACTTTATACAAACTCTTATCAAAAAATTGAAGCTTGTGCGTACCATCAGACAGTTCTATTTCTTCGGGCAGAGGTAGTTGATAATTTTTCAAATCAATATAAATAGCACGATAATGTAAATTATCTTTCGTTTTTTCTAAGAGATTTTTATAAATTTCAAGATTTTCTTTATCATAAGTTTCATATTTCGGATCATCAGGATTTTCTACCAAATACTCATAGTTATCAACTTGCTGTTTATATCCTGCCACTAAGGTAGAAATAGATGTATTTGATAAATCCTCTAAATCACCAGCTGTAAATTTCATCAGCTCCACAGACCCTACATCACAACTGTTACGCTCTTCAGGATTGAAATAGAGTGTACCATCCGCAATACGAGCAATACCTCTCTGATCGCTTTCACTACATCCATCAGCCCCTGCTTTACTTACGTCAATTAAAACAGAATCTTTTTTTGGATAATACATTGGCAAAAAGGCTGTATATTCGGTCTGTTTCGATAGATCACTTAATATAGATCTAACATCACTTATCCCACTAACATCGATGTTTTTATCTTCAGTCGGAAAGGCTTCTTTTGGTAAATCACATTTTTTTGAACCAGCTCGCTCTATCGCATTGTAGTTCGCAGACATTTTCATACTTTCTAGTTCCGCCGCATCACCTAACAGATATCTACAAGCAGATGTATTATTATTATGAGAAAGTATATTAAAGCTTAATGACTTACTTCCTAATTTATCATATAAAAAAATCGTATTAGCTGTATTTTCAACAATTGTATTACTTAGTAAATTCAAACTACTTGCATTACTTAAAATACTAGAACCATTATTACTATCACTACCAGCCTTAGTGTCACCACTAAACTTGATTAAACTACCATTAGAAGTATTTACTATATTTTTTGCAATAGTATTCGTGCTAAGAGTTGTAGCTGGTTGCCCACAAAACTCTAACATGCTGGATGAGGAGTTTGAACCATTATTAATTAAACTACTATTATTAATAGAAATAGTTCTCTTAGAATAAACATTATCATTAAAACAGCTCATCCCTACAACAGTAGATAAAGGGGCAGTATTATTACTAATTAAACTACTTGTAATCGTTAAAGAAGCTGAAGGTCCTGCTAAAAAGATTGCCCCACCAGCAATATTAGCTGAGGAATCTAGAATTTGACTATTTAATAGACTGACATCAGCACCGGCATAAATTGCCCCGCCTCGATCAGAAGTTTGACCATTCTTTAGTACAACACTATTTAAAGAGAGTGTCTTATTTGCAACAGTCGTATTAAAAATGCGGGAATTTTTCTGAGCATCAATTATTGATTCAAGCGCTTTTTGTGCTGGATACTGATTAGTAATGACATTCTTTTTTTCCCAATTTACTGGAGTAGCACCAATAATCAAAACATTGACCATTGGTACAAGCTCTTTTGTTAGGGTATAAGTTCCTGCCTCTAACTGAATCTGTTTAGTAGTCGTTGATAAAGTATCCGTTATACTACAACCACCATATGATTTACGTAACTCTGCAGTTTTTAAAGCTTCTCGTAATGAGCACGCATTAGTATTTTCACCATCCTCATCTACAAATGTAGTTACCTTAATTACATCGCTACTTGTTGCAGCAATCAATGGCATTGATGCAATAACCATTGTTGCTAATATCCCTTTTTTATAATTTTTCATCTTTAAAATCATCCTTGATTAAGCTCTATAACGACGCAAACCAATTAGTCCTAGCAACATAAAAATTGCAGAGATTCCAATACTACCACCACTAACATTTACAGTTTTACTTTCAAAATTATTTGGTGGATCCTGAACAATTGTGGTTGGTATAGTAATGTAATAATTTGACACATCATTGAATCGAGTGGTTGTAGTCATGATACGCATATTAAATTTATCTGCACCATGCCAATCTCCATTTGGCACATATACAACATTCCCATCTTGATCAAGAGTCAATTTACCTTTAGAAGGGGTTTGAGTTTGTACAATTTCCAAACACCCTGGCTGCCAAGGCTGCCCATTCTTATCAGTTTCTTGCTGAAGTACTACTTTACATGACTCAGGATCAAGTAATTCACCATCTAACAAACTATCTGCAATACTAAATTTAGCAATCTCGCCATACAGAATATCCTGTCCCGCAATTGGCACACTAGAGCGATCAACAATTAATTCGATAGCACCTAAATCACATAGCTCATCATACCCACTTCTATTTTTACCTCGCTGATCAACAGTTTCACAACTTGCTAACCCAACATTGCTACCATCACTATAAATTCGACCTTTGTTAACGATTAATGAATCTGTAAGTCTGTAATATGACATTAATAACCGTGGTTTAAAAAAACCTAACATTTGATCTTTTGGCGTATAATAGGGGCATAACAATCCATTTGCTGGAGGTGCACTACATATTCCCTCATCATCAACACCACCAATCAATGTATGCTGCGAATTATTTTTATCCCATATAAAATTTGGACGTTCAGCAGGTGCATTTAGATTACACTCTGTTTCAGTCAAGTTACTCTGAATAACGGTTTCATCACCTGATGCAATAACACAGTTTTTACCAGCGTTATCAACAATTATACTATTTGAGATATAAGCACTTGGGTATGTCTCAGTGCTTGTTGTACCACCATTTGTTGTTGTTAAGTTCCACTGAGGTGCTTGTAAATAAAAGCCGCCAGCATTTTTTATCATAGTAATATTATTTACAACCATACCCTGACGTATGTTTGCAATGTATCCACCTTTATTATTGAATATAGTAGAGTTTTTCAACCCACCTGTGTCTCTAACCAACACACTGCCAATGGTTTCATCCGTATAACCAGTCTGGACATAAAAAATAGAACCCTCAGGTGTAGCTTTCCCCTCATTATCACGGATAACAGATTGAGAAATCACATAACGAGGCATTTCACTATAAATCGCAGCACCCTGATCTGCACTATTATTTTGTATAATTGTATTATTTAAACTCACAAACCCAGCTGTTTTTTGTGTATTTGAATAAATACCAGCATTATAAATAGCTCCACCTCTATTTGCTTTACCATCATTTAGCCTTGAATAAGTAATGCTTAATGACTCACGATTATAAATTAATCCGCCATCATTTAATTTTGAAGTTGATCCTTTTAGATTCAACTCTGTGAAAAAAACATTGATTAACTCATTTTCTACACTTCCATCATCAATCAAAAATAAGCGCTCGTTGCCAGCCATTTTTATTGTAGGATTATTTAAACCCTTCTTACTATCATTAAAGTCCCCACTACTAGCCGCAATAATCGACATCGATGCTTTTATTTCAAGAGCTTTATTTAAAGTATATTCTTTATCACGCTGCAAAATAATTGTAGATGAAGCATCTTTATCTCCACAACCATGATATCCATTTTCGTATTCGGTCTGAGTTCTGTTATTTAAAAAGAATACGGCTTCACGTAATGAACAAGCTGTATCGTCTTTGTCTTCATCAACTAATGTTGTAACTTGAATATCTGCAGAATATACATGTCCAGTAATCGCAAATAAAGCACAGGCAAGCGTTCGCTTGAGCATACCGATCTCCTTCTATTTTTCATTTTTCTTCGTATCGCAAACTAATCATTTGCAACCACATTCCTTTGTGCGTACTTTGTCACAGCTCTCGAAATTACTCAAGAAATTTTGTGCTATTGGCGATATTCATCAATTAATGCATAAATTTGCTTAAGTGTTGTATTTGAAAGCTTTGTTTTTTCACCCTTCAACATTTTTTCGAGCTGCGCAAGAGTTTGTAATAAAATAGAGGCTTGGTGTGGGCCATTCAATAATAAATAATCAATGATTTGTTGATCAAAATGAATACCTCGACGGGTCATCACAGATTGAAGCAATGCTTGTCGATCAGTAAAAGAACTACCGTTGGGTACTTTAACACTCACAGCCTGCGTTAACCTTGACTGTAAATCTGGTAATTCTAGCTTTAACTCAATGGGAGCAACGCGAGAAGAAAAAACGAGTTGGCCTTCGTGATTATTCATTAAATGAAAAACAGCTTTTTGCCAATGTGGAACACCACTGATTGCATCAATATCATCTAAAGCAACTAAATCATAAAACTCTAATGAGGTAATCGCTTCAATAGGAGCATCTAATAATTCTAATAAAGATACCTTGATTGCTGGTCGCCCCAATTCAAGATAAGAGTCACAAATTGCTGATAATAAATGACTTTTCCCTGTTCCAGCACCACCATAAATATAAAAACGACTGACTAGGCCTGCATGTAACTGTCTAATTGCATCAACTACAGGCCCCCAACCTGGCCCCGAAAAATCACTGATTCGAGCATCCAGTTGGGGTTCAATATCCAGTTGGAGTTGACGCATATATGTCGTATTTTCCTCAATTACTTGGAAGTGTTTGTATCTGAAGTCTCTGTATCTTGAGAGTTTTTCACATCAATATCAATATCTATTTCATTCGTTTCAATACTAATGTGCTGAGTGCTGCCTTCTGCAACAATAATTTCGGTAGGTAATCCATAGAGACGACTTTTCTCATAGTTATTTCTTGCATGTTTAAGCAAAACAACGATGACCGCAGCGACAGGTAATGCTATCAACATTCCAAGAAAACCACCTAGTTGTGCACCTGCTAAAACAGCAAAAACAACAGCTACAGGAGATAAACCAATTTTATCACCTAACAGGAATGGTTGTAGAATATAACCTTCAACCATCTGACCAATCATGAATACAATACCAACTAACAATAATTGCATCCAATCAAGTCCGAATTGGAATAATGATGCAATTACAGCTGCAATAATACCAACGCCAAAACCTAAATAAGGAATAATACTCGCCAAGCCCGCAATCATTCCAATAATTAAGCCAACTTCTAAACCGATAAGTTGTAGACCTACCGCATAAACAATTCCAAGCAAAAGCATCACTAAGAACTGCCCTTTTACAAACGCACCTAATACACTGTGGCACTCACGAACGATTGTTAATGTCGATGCCTCATAAGGACGAGGAATTAAACGTCGAAGGCTTTGTAACATTCTTTCCCAATCAAGTAAGAAATAGAAAGAAATAATTGGAATAAGAATAACCACCCCACCAATTTGAATAAAATTCAAACCAGACTGAGCAAGTCTTAACGCCATCGTTTGAATACTATCCGCACTATAATTGGTTTGGATATAATCCATTACAGTCTTAGAAATTTGCTCAGTATCGATTTCCATTGGTACCACATTGAACGTATGAGAAACCCAAGGCAAGAACGTCGCGTTGATCCAGTGAATGCCCGCAGGAATACTGTCTCTAGCGTACATTAACTGCTTCCATACCAATGGTACAAGGAACCACAAAACAACTGTCAGACCTACGCCAATACCAACAAATACGATACTAATGGCTAACCAACGGGGTAATTTAATTTTTACAAGAACATCAACAAGTGGACTAAACAGGTAAGCAATAAAAAATGCACCTACAAATGGCAGTACAACAGGTTTCAATAAGTATAAGACCCAGAGAAGCAATGCGAGTCCAGCGATGATAAAGATACGGCGCAGTACCTGATCTTGCATAAAATCTAGCCTTTTTTCGTGTAATCGTTATAAATGGAAAAAAATTTTAAATAAAGATAGCATTTTCGAGCATAAATAACATAAGAGTTTCGTATATTCGGGTTATAATCTGCCGCCAATGCGGAGACTTCATTATGAGCAACTCAACTTCTACCCCAAACACTGGTTTAAGCTACAAAGATGCGGGGGTCGACATTGAAGCGGGCGACGCACTGGTCGATCGTATCAAATCTGTCGCTAAACGTACCACTCGTCCTGAAGTTATGGGCGGTCTAGGTGGCTTTGGTGCACTATGCAAAATTCCTAAAGGCTATGAAGAGCCTGTATTGGTTTCAGGAACTGACGGTGTAGGTACTAAGCTACGTTTAGCACTTAATCTGAACCGCCATGACACAATCGGTCAAGACCTTGTGGCAATGTGTGTAAATGACTTACTTGTATGTGGTGCTGAACCATTATTCTTCTTAGATTACTATGCAACAGGTCATTTGAATGTTGATGTTGCAGCGAATGTAGTCACTGGTATTGGTAAAGGTTGTGAGCTTGCAGGTTGTGCATTAGTCGGTGGTGAAACTGCTGAAATGCCTGGTATGTATGAAGGTGAAGATTACGATCTTGCTGGTTTTGCTGTCGGTGTTGTTGAGCAAAGCAAAATTATTGATGGCTCTAAAGTAAAAGCTGGTGATGTATTGATTGGTGTTGCCTCTAGCGGCGCGCATTCAAACGGCTATTCTTTACTACGTAAAATTTTAGATGTTAAAAATGTTGATTTAACTCAAATCGTTGATGGTCGTCCACTTGCAGATGTTGCAATGGAACCGACTCGCATTTATGTAAAACCTGTTTTAGAACTTTGCAAACAAGTTGATGTCCATGCAATGGCACATATCACTGGTGGTGGTTTGCCGGGTAACCTTCCGCGTGTTCTTCCAAATGGCGCTCAAGCCGTTATTGATGAATCAAGCTGGGAATGGTCTGAGTTATTCCAACTTTTACAGCGCGAAGGAAATGTAGAACGCTTTGAAATGTATCGTACATTCAACTGTGGTGTTGGTATGGTAATTGCCGTTGATCCAAGCGAAGCGGATAAAGCCGTTGAGGTATTGAACGCTCAAGGTGAAAAAGCTTGGAAAATTGGTCATATCCAAGAAAATGCTGAATCAGTTGAAGGCGCAGATGAAAAAATTCGTGTGATCTTTGCATAATGAAAATTGCTGTACTTGTCTCTGGCAATGGTAGCAACTTACAAGCCCTGATAGATGCCCAACAAGGCAAACAACTATCAGGGCAAATCATTGGTGTTCTTTCCAACAAAGCTGATGCTTATGCGTTACAACGTGCTGAGAACGCCAATATTGCAACTGCTGTCATTTCGCATAAAGACTTTCCAAATAGAGAAAGCTTCGATGAAGCAATGCATCAACAACTGCTGAATTGGCAGATTGATTTAGTCATTCTTGCAGGTTTTATGCGCATATTAACACCAAACTTTGTCAGTAAATGGCAAGGGAAAATGTTAAATATTCACCCTTCTCTCTTGCCTTTCTATAAAGGTGTTAATACGCATCAACGCGTATTAAATACAGGGGATCGCCTGCATGGTTGTACGGTTCATTTTGTAACAGCTGAACTTGATGCTGGTCAAAGTATTGCTCAGTCAGTTATTGAAGTTGGTTTGCATGATACCGCTGAAAGTTTAGCGCAGCGCATACATAAACTTGAGCATTTTATTTATCCTCAAGTTACACAATGGATATGTAATGGTCAGCTATCTTGGGAAAATGGCAAAGCCTATTTCAACCAAAAACCTTTAGAGCGTCCTATTCAATTTGCTCACTTGTAGTTAAAGAATCAGCAAATTTAGATTTGCTGATTTTCCTCATCTTTTTTATTTTGATTTAATCAAACTTCTAATCTTTTCTACTGTATCCAATGGATGTTCCAACGGGAACATATGCCCTCCATCAACAACTGAAAATGGAATATCCAATTTCTTTTGTGCTACTTGAGGCAGCTTCTGCTTCAAAAATACGCTGTCTTGACCTACAACCAAATCAACAGGAACTTTTGGCTTTGGCATCGGCAACCACCACATTGATGGTGTTGTTCTAAATATCTTAACTTCTGCGTGCTTAGGTATGGTTAACATGACGCCATTATTTTGCGGATCGTTTGTCAAGGCATGATCAATATAGGCTTGAAAACAATCTTCATCAAAAAATTGATAAAAACCTTTTGGTCTCAACAATTCTGCAGCCTGCTCTCGCGACTCCCAGCGATCTCTGCGTCGGGCAGATAAACCTGCTGGTGTAATCTGATCAACAAGTTTTGGCTTAAATAACTTTGCCAAATGAAAAGCGAAAGATGCTTTACCAATAATAAAAGGTGGATCAAGCATGATCACTTGAGAAAATAATTCAGGACGACGATATGCTGCCATTAAGGTCAAAACAGAACCCAAAGAATGACCTAATCCAATCACCTTACGTCCATGCGATTGCTGAACGATACTATCAATCACTTGGTCTACTAAAGATTTCCAACCGTGCGTAATTGGATAACGCTGATCAGAACCAATTTCTGATACATAAATGACATCATATTCATCTTTGAGTTGATCAAAAAGTTTTTGATAAACTTTTGAAGGGACACCGTTCGCATGTGCGAAATGGATTAAAGGTTTCATAAGTTTGTCTATAAATTTATTGATTGGTCAATTATCCCGCTATGTCACTTTAATGCAAATTAAAAGAAAGAACTAAGGAGTAATTTTTAGAGAGGGAAATTTGATGGATTAATTGATTTGCTTGGTTTCCCCTTACGAATAAGAGGAAACTAATTTTAAAAACTAAAATTATTGAATTTTTGCACTTTGCTGAGTTTCTAATTGAGCAGCTAATGAACTACTAATCCCTTCACCAATCTTTGCCCCCATACGTCCCAAAATTGACTCTAAAGGATTACGCTGTACTGTGTAATCAACTTTTTGCTCAACTTTCAGCTCACGCATTAGCGTTGTAAGACTACCACTACGGTCAGCAACACCCAAAGCAATCGCTTGTTCACCCGTCCAAAATAGACCTGAGAACACCGCAGGATCAGTTGATTTCAAACGCTTACCACGACCTTCTTTAACCGCATTGATAAAATGTGTGTGCACATTGTCTAAGACAGATTGTACATGCGCTTGTTGAGCAGGATTAATCGGTTTCGTCATACTCAAAATATCTTTGTTGTTACCCGATGTGAGTGTGCGATCTTCAATACCAAGCTTTTGTGCTAAGCCACTTAATCCATAATTTGGCATAATCACACCAATTGAACCCACCAAGCTTGAAGGATTCACGATAATTTCATCCGCTGCTGAAGCAATATAATAAGCACCTGATGCGCCCATATCACCAATTACAGCATAGACTTTTTTATCTGGATGTTGTTTTTTTAAATAACGAATTTCTTGCCAAATTTCATCTGATTGAACAGGAGAACCACCAGGTGAATTAATATTTAAAGCAATCGCTTTGCTACCGCTCGCTTCAAAAGCACGTTTTAATGCTTTATTGGTATCTTCACTATTGACAGTCGATTGACTGCTAGAAGAATCAATCGTACCAATAATATCCACCACTGCTAGGTGGTCGCTACTGATACTTGTTGTTGATTTTTCTGCTGATGTTGAACATCCTTTCGTCATCGCTATAAGTACAATCAGTAAATAAGCAAAACCTAAACATTTAAAGAAGATACTCCAACGACGGCTACGACGTTGTTCCTCTACGGAAGCTAAAACAGCCTTTTCTAAAATTTGCCATTCTTTGCCTGTGACATTATTACTATTTGTTGGTTCGTTTTGTGGTTTCGGTGGCCAATCGGACATAAGATTCCAATCCAATATATTGTAAAGTGGTTTTATTATATACGCGGATTTGCATAAAACTGTTTAAATAACTTGTCTTAACTTATAATTATTTTTTGCATTATACTTTCCTTTGTAATTCTCAATACCTTTGATAAATGACCCAACATACATCGACAAGTACTTCCTATCGTCTTATAAAATTGATTAGCCGCCAGCCGATTCAACTCGGGCGTTTCTTTGCGAAACTGCTGGCTGCACTATTTAATACATTTCAACTCTCTAAAATTTCTAAAATTATTGGTTTAAATCTCCGCATTGCTTTTCCACATTTATCTGAACAAGAATATCAACGACTCAAAAAACAAGCCATTCAAAATGAAATTACGTCCTATTTTGAGTTTTTGAGCATTTGGGGAACATCAAACAAAAAAAATATTCAACGTATTCATCATGTGAGTGGTGAACATTATTTCCATGAAGCTCTCGCCGCAAAAAAAGGGGTTGTCTTGATTCTTCCACACTTTGGCACCTGGGAAGTAATGAATGCATGGTTATCTCAACATACACAAATGACTATTTTGTATAAGCCCGTTAAAAACCCTGACGCTGATCGTTTTGTCCGTGATGCGAGAAGCCGAGAACAAGCAAACCTTGTTCCAACGGATGAAAGTGGCGTGCGTCAAATTTTTAAAGCTTTAAAACAAGGTGGAACCACAGCTATTTTGCCTGACCATACCCCTGATCATGGTGGTGAGATGGTCAATTATTTTGGTATTCCTCTAGCTTCAAGCAGCTTGAGTGCAAAACTGATTCAAAAAACTAAAGCTGCTGCATTATTGCTCTACACTAAACGTAATGATCAAGATGGATTTGATATGGTGATTGAACCTATTAATCCTCAAATCTATCAAGGAACTGCCGAGGATGGTACGCTGATCATTCATCAAAGCTTAGAACAACTGATTCGACGTTATCCTGAACATTATCATTGGAGTTATAAACGTTTTAGTGCCAATAAGGCATTGAAAAAAATTTATGACATTGATGAGAAAGAGGCATTAGAAAAAGTTGATGAAGTTCGGAAGCAAGCAACGCAGCAGTAAAATATTTAAGCTATTTCTGCTGCAACCATTTCACCTGTTGCCGTTGTTGCTTGAGCTGAACCTGTCCCTGATCAAAGATAAAGCTGATCGTTCCAGCATTTACAGTTGTCAATAATGGGATATTCAAAGTTTTCAATCGCTGTTGCAATTCTAAACTCGGATGACCATAACGATTGTCGAAACCTGCTGAGGCAATCGCTAGCTTTGGTCTTAATATTGCTAAAAAATCATAGGCAGAACTATGTTTGCTGCCATGATGACCAAGTACCAACACATCAACTTTTAAATCTGGATATTGCTGCAAAAGCTTATATTCAGTTTCCCACCCTGCATCGCCCATAATAAGAAAGTGCTGATAAGGCTGGGCATTGGAAAAAGTTAAATAAATGACACAGGATTGTTCATTTTGCTGATTATTCGCAAGTGCTAAGTCTTCAGTACGTGGTGATAGCACTTCAATTTTAAGATTAGTATAAGTCCACTGCTGTCCCTGCTGACACAATGAGAAATTATCTTTAAATTGCATAGTGCTACGATATTCATTTGACTGAACTTGCTCAATAGCGAAAGCATTTTGAATCTTAGGAAATGCGCCGCTGTGGTCTTGATCCAGATGCGATAGCATCACATGATCAAGTTCCCTTACACCCTGTTGACGTAAGAAGGGAATAATAACGCGCTCGCCTATACTAAATTTTGTTTCATCATAAGAACCACCTGTATCAATCATCAAAGTGTGCTCTGGGTGTTGCAGGAAAATCGCCTGCCCTTGTCCAACATCTAAAATATTTAAGACGGTTGGTTGTGCTTTGAGCCCCAACAGAATGGGCAAAAAACCAATCAATGACCAAGCTTTTGGAAGTGTTCCATGTGGCAAAAAAAGTATGATAAGTCCGACAATTAAACTCACCATCATAAGTGGAGTACAACTGACACCATATAACGCAGGTGAAGCTTGCTGTAAAAAGCTTAAAATCCACAACAAAACAGATAAACAGACATCATTTATATAAAATAAAAGCGTTCCTAATATTGGAATAATGGAACTTAGGCAAGCAGCAAGAATATCCAATGGTACGACAATCATACTTAAAAATGGTATGGCGATTAAATTAGTCAAAGGTGCAAATAAAGAAATTTGCTGAAAGAAAATGAGTACTAACGGCAGTAAAGCTACAAAAATTTTCCATTGTGATTCTACTAAGAGCTTAATCGCAAAATATCCCTTTTGCACATAAGTCATCGGTTGATCTTGTGGTAATTTCGCTATGGTTTGATAAATTCTCAATAGAATAAAACATGCGCCATAAGACAACCAAAATGCCGCTGATAAAATACTAAAAGGATCAAAAATCAGTAATAGACTTGCGCTATATACCAACAAAGCAAAAGGTCGAATCGACTGTCGAACAAGAAGAAAAAAGCCAACAATACAAACCGTGAGTAACGTTCTAAGTGCAGGGATTTCAAACCCGACAAATGCGACATAGAGTAATACGCAACCTATAAAAGGAAATAGCAGCACAATTTGTCGAGGCTGCCATAGATAAAGTTGTGGGCAATAACGTTGTATCACTTTCTGCAATAACCACGTCAGCATCAAAGCAAATATCAGTACATGAGGTCCTGAAATTGCCAATAAATGTGAGATGCCAAGCAATTGAAACTGTTGTTTGATTTCATCAGAAAGTAAACTTTCATCGCCAGTCAACAATGCTAACATCAGTCCTTTATTCTGATAATTTGAGGTCTGTAACTTTAATCGAAATGACAATCGCATCATTTCGACCTTCAAAAGAAATTTGGCAGTGATACTTTTTTGTTGTTTTAAATGTTGCTGATAACCAAGTTTATAAACCTCATCATCACTCAGAAGTTCTATATGCTTTACAGAAAATGCAGACATGACGTTTTGTTGCAGAAACCATTTTTCTTGATCAAATGCACCAGAAACAGCATAACTATGCGCTGGCTTGATCGTGCCATAAACTTTGTAATAGCTACCGAGTTTTAAGGAAGAAGATAAGTCAAACTGATCTTTATTTTTCTTTAAATACAGAAACCAATTTACAGGCTGATCATAGCGATTTAAAACTTCTGCAATTTGCTTGTGCCCATTGTCGCTAAGCTCATCTATTTTCTTGATATAAATAATGGCTTCAAATGGCTGCGTTTGAGTTTCTCTGAATTGTAGGCGTTGCTGCAATGCCTGATCAGCAAAATGATATCCAGCACAAAACAATGCCCAACTTGAACTTATTAAAATGAGAAAAATAGATAAAGGCTGACGAACGGCTGACTGTCGTTTTTTATAAAATCCTATAGCAAATATAAGGATTGCCAATACAAGCCATATCCACCATGTTGCATTGATAAAAGCAAGGTTGTGCCCCATCAAAGCAATACCCGCAATCCACCCTATAAGAATAAGTTTTAACATTTAATTTTTTAATTAAGTTTTTGATTTTTCTAAGGGCAAAATTAAAGCCCTTTTTCAGGGCTTTAACAAGAGTACAAACTAAAAAATTATGGCTGATCAATCCATAAACCATCTTGCATATGCAAAATTGAATCAGCAGATTGTGCCAATTGCTCGTCGTGTGTCACGATCAGCATCGCCATATTCAGCTCTTTTTTCAGATCAGTCAGCAGCTCAAAAATACTGAGTGCCGTTTTACGATCAAGGTTTCCTGTTGGTTCATCAGCAAGTACAACTGCAGGTTTCGTTACTAATGCACGCGCCAATGCAACACGCTGACGCTCACCACCAGACAGCTCACCAGGTTTATGCTCCATTCGATGCGATAAACCTACACGATCAAGTAAATATTCAGCTTGTCTTTTTACATCTTTAAAGTTGCTTTCACGACGCAACATCAAAGGCATTGCAACATTTTCAAGCGCTGAAAATTCAGGTAACAAATGATGGAACTGATAAACGAAACCTAGATGCTGGTTACGCTTATAACCACGTTCTGCTTCGCCTAAATTATCAAAACGTTGGCCATGTAAAAAAACCTGTCCTTGTGTTGGCTGCTCTAAACCACCCAACACATGCAATAAGGTACTTTTACCTGAACCACTTGAACCAACAATTGAAACAAATTCACCCGCATTAACTTGTAAAGATAGACCTTTAATCACTTCAACTTTAGTTTTACCATCATCAAAATGTTTAAAAATATCTTTGGCTTCTAATACAATTTTACTCATAACGTAATGCCTCAGCAGGTTGAACTTTGGCTGCACGCAATGCAGGATAAATTGTCGCTAAGAAACTCAGCAATAATGACACAATGACGATAATAACAACATCTTGCCATCTTAAATACGAAGGTAAGTAATGTACAAAATAGGCATCAAACAGATTCAAACCTAAGGCTGTATTAAACCAAGAAATAATATCACTGATGGTTAAAGCCAACGTTACCCCTAAAATCGTGCCCGCAATTGTACCGATTACCCCAATCACAGTTCCTTGCACCATGAAAATTTTAGTAATCATCGATGGTGAAGCACCTAAAGTACGTAAGATTGCAATATCTGACTTTTTATCTGTTACGACCATCACCAGTGATGAAACGATGTTAAACGCGGCAACTACGATGATGAGGAATAATAATAATCCAACAAGTGTTTTTTCCATTTGAATCGCATTGAACAAATTACCGTGGGTATACGTCCAGTTCGATGCGTAGAAATTACTTGGTAATTGACTCACGATTTCATCAGCGACTTTAGGCGCTGCGAAAATATTATCAAGTTTTAAACGTACACCTTGAGCCCCATCAGGTAGACGTAATAATGTCGATGCATCATTCAAGGCAATATAACCCACCATCGAATCGACTTCAGCGCCTACACTAAAAATACCCACGATTTTAAATCTTTTAAAACGAGGTACTACACCAGCTGGTGACGGCGTTGCTTCTGGTAAAACCAAAGTGACATTATCATTAAGCCCCAAGCCTAATGCATCTGTCATATCCTTACCAAGCACGATCCCAAACTCACCTTTTTTAAGTGAATTTAAATCACCTGCCACCATATGGTTCTGGATAATAGATACTTTCTTTTCGTATTCAGGTTCAATCCCTGTCACCATGATGCCTGCGACCTGCCCTTGAGCGGTCAACATGCCTTGTAATTGAGTAAAAGGTGCAGCTCCCGTCACATGCGAATGTTGCTCAACCTTTTTTACAAGCTCAGGCCAATCTGTTAGAATTTGAGTAGAAGAAACAGTAGCTTGAGGAACCATTCCAAGGACACGGTTTTTAAGCTCACGATCAAAACCATTCATCACAGATAATACTGTAATGAGGACTGCAACGCCGAGAGTTAAACCAATCATGGAAACCAAGGCAATAAAAGAAATAAAATGATTACTCCGCCGAGCACGAGTGTATCTCAACCCTATATACAGCGAAATTGGCTTAAACATACCATCTAGTCCGAGGTGATTTATTATGGAAAGTTCACAACATCATCTTGTTGACGACAACACAGAACGTCGTGTGATGTCTCGTATTGATGCCGTGTTGAGAATCAACTATCAAGTCATTCCAGATGATGTTGCACTGAATGACCCATATGACTCTCATTTTGTATTGCCACGCTATTTTCTACTACTTGCAGAATTAGATCAATTTGATCATGCGTTTCGCTACGAATTAGAACAATTAAATGAAAAAGATCAACAAATTGCTCGCATCTTATCCCTATTTAATCAGAAGTTGAACCTTATCACAGGGTCTTTCTATGACAATATTGTGCAATCTTTATTGCCAGTGCCTGAGCAAGTTAACTTCTCTGAAAACGGCTTAAGTTTCTTCAGTACCCAAGATCTGAATGAAGGCACCTATATCCATATTACGTTAAGCCACCCTGAAAACTTCTTTCACATCGCTGCAACTGCGCAAGTGGCATATAGTACAGCCGAAGAGCACGGAAAATTTAGAATCGGGGCTTACTTCATTACGATTAACCCTCAAGATCGTGCAAAACTTGCTGACAGTATTCAGCTGAGTGACAACAATCAAGGTTAAATTTTTAAACGACGGTACATCTTTAAATCTTTATAGAAATAAAGCAGCAAGCCAAATAAGATGATGACAGCACCAACAAACACGCGGATTGATAGCTGTTCATTATTGAGATAAGCACCAACTAAAATTGCTAACATTGGGGTCATCACTGTGGTAAGTGAAAGTGTCGTTGCTTTTAAATTTTGCACCAATTTGAAATAGCAGAACATTGCAATCAATGAAGCCATAATCACAGTATAAGCCAATGCTAAAAGTGACTTAGCCGAAGGAATGTGTGTAGGTGCATATTGCCAAATCCAAGGCAAGATCATAACTGCAATGATCGTCGAAAAAAGGATTGATCCCGTTGCTTGTGCCATCGCCTGCACATCAGCATTAATCTTTTTAACCAAGAAAATAGATAGTGAGTATGAAAAAACACTGATCAACATTAAGACAATACCGATTGGCTGTACATGCTTTTGGCTTCCACTCAAGCAAATCATGGCCAATCCAATAATCGATGTTCCCATACCAAGCCATTGCAACCCTGCTAACTTTTGGTGAAAGCCAAATCGCCCTATCAAACCCGCCATAATTGGCGCAAGCCCAAACATCAGCGCAATCAAACCCGAACTTAGATAAGCTGTTGCTGCATAAGTAAAAATCTGTGATCCGATCAAACTAAATGAGCCTGCAACATAACTTAGCAAGGCAATTTTATGAACTGGAAACTTAATTTTTAAAAATAGTAAAACCGTAGTTGCCAACGGTAATGCAATAAAGAACCGAATAACCAATGCCCACATTGGATGTAAATCTGAAACACTCCAGACAATTGCTAAAGGCGTTGTCGCCCAAATAAATACAAGCAATCCATAAGTGAGCATTAAGTTAAGACGTGATGGCATAGCATGCTCAACAAGTAGTTTTACGTTTTTGTTTTAAAATCGTTTGATCTAATGAGCTAGAGAATTCACGTTTATCTCTCTCAGAAATCGGTGGTGGCCCACCTGTCTGTACACCAGCTCCACGCAATGTATCCATAAAATCACGCAAATGAAGTCGGGCTTTTACATTCGCTGTGGTATAGATTTCACCGCGAGGATGAATCGCAATTCCACCTTTTTCAATCACTTGAGCCGCTAAGGGAATATCTTGCGTAATGACAATGTCATTCTCTTGCATACGTTCCACAATTTCTTGATCGGCACGATCAGCACCACTCATCACCTGAATAGATTTAATTCTGATAGAGGGTGTAATCCCAACATTCTGATTGGCAACAAAAGTGACTTCGAGTTGATAGCGATCAGAAGCACGTAAAATCACTTCACGTAAAATCTTAGGTAAAGCATCAGCATCTACCCATAACTTAAATGGCAGCACGTTTGCACAAGCCTAATTGAATAAATATATAGTTTAGCAGATTGCTAGAAAAGTAGAGTTAAAATGATCGAGTAAAAGCATTGCACTTTTCATCTAAAATCCATGATAAGAACATTGAATTAAAGGAAATAAAAAAGAAATAATTGCTCAGAATTACATATCCAGACTTGAAAAATTGAGGTTACCCTCGATTTAATAGAATAAGTTCAATCTTTTTAGCATCACGCTTTATGAAAAATCAAAACAGTCCAGAAACCATTAAAATTCAAGATCAAAATTTCGGTAATCATGTCGAGCATTGGAATTTATTGACAGATACACCCGAAGTGGATGTACCCAAATGGTTAGGATTGGCGCTAGATGCACCCGTAATGCCAATGGGCTTATGTGAAGATGAACAAGATATGGATCAGTCATTTTGGCTTATCCAAGGACCAAGTGGACAAAAGGTTTGCATCAATCAAATTATTGCAGTGGAAGACCAAAAACCTCGCGCATTAAAAACAGCTTTTCCAAGTTTTGAAAGTCCATATAAATATGATGCAAAAATTGAGCGTATTATTACCTGTGATTCTGCAACACAAGCAGTATTACGTCTAAATTTAAATAAAAATACCATTATTTATGCCTTCGATAATTTGTTCAGCGTAAATAACTGTCAGTATGATAAAAACCAAACCTATCAAGTTCAGTTTAATGCTTGGGCATATGAATTAGAACCTGTTGCTAAAGATGAGAAAATCGTTGTTGATGATCCAGCTTCAATTAAACATCACCGTGCTTTAAATGCAATTTTGGCTGAACATAATGGTATCGCACCTGAAAATTTACAGGAGCTTATTAATGAGTGGAAACCAAAAACGCCAGAAGATCAAGAACCTGTAACTGTCGACTTTTCTAAAATGGTTGCCTATTTATTTGGTGAGACATTAGGACAAGAAGATGAAGCTTGGTTTCAAGGTAATATCGTGGGTAAAACAACGATGCAGTTTATGCAGGATGAATATACCCTTTATGATGTCACTTTAGTTTTAGAAGATGATTTACCTGCAATCTTAATTCGTATTGCAACTAAAAACGTTTTGTATAAAAACTTTAACATTGGTGAATATATTCGCGGTAACCTATGGATTCAGGCGAATATTTATGCTAAAACTGCTTCTAAGTGACAAAAAATCACATAAATGGCATTTTAGGCGTTCTAATGAAAATTATACCAGAACAAACGACCACCAGTCTTATTCATTCAAGCGACCAAGGGCTTAAACTTGATGTTGGTGCTTTTTGCTTTTTTTTACTAGGTATGTTTCTAGCAGCAATCATTTTTCATCAAATTGGCTTGTTCTAATTCTAATTTTTGACCATGACCTAATTCAAATAAAAGCCCTCAATGATGAGGGCTTTTATTTTATCTATAAAATATAGCTTATCCGTGACGTTTCGCGAATTCATCCATAAAGTTCACAAGAGCTTGAACACCTTCCAATGGTACAGCGTTATAAATACTTGCACGCATACCACCAACTGAACGATGACCTGCCAAATTAAGCAAATGATTTTGCTCAGCTTCTTTTAAGAATGTCTTTTCAAGTGCTTCATCAGCAAGTGTAAATGGTACATTCATCATAGAGCGATTTGGTACCGCGATTGGGTTGTTATAAAAATCGCTTGAATCAATATAACCGTAGAGCAATTTTGATTTCGCTTGGTTCATTTTATAGATTGCATCTACCCCACCCTGCTCAAGTAACCACTCAAATACCAGTCCAGATAAATACCAAGCATACGTTGCTGGTGTATTCACCATAGAACCGTTCTTCGCTTGATCAGCATATTTCAAGATACTTGGGATCTCAGGTTTTGCTTGATCTAATAAATCTTCACGAATAATGACAATGGTTAAACCAGCAGGCCCAATGTTCTTTTGGGCACCCGCATAAATAAGTCCAAACTTATTCACATCTACTGGCGCAGACAAAATACTTGATGAATAATCGCAAACCAAAGGAGCAGCTACATCAGGTACACTCGCGAATTGCAATCCACCAATCGTTTCATTATCTGCATAATGAACATACGCAGCATCATTCGATAGATTCCAAGTACTTTGTTCAGTAATCGCATGTTTACCATCAATCATGGTGCCCGCTTCAACGATATTAATATCGCCATAACGTTTTGCTTCTTTTAATGCTTTCTCAGACCAAATACCCGTATGAATATAATCCGCTTTATTATTTTTACCGAGTAAATTAAGCGGAATCGCTGAGAATTGTAAGGATGCGCCACCTTGTAAGAACAACACTTTGTAGTTTTCAGGAATATTCATGAGCTTGCGTAAATCAGCTTCTGCCTTTTCTGCGACAGCAACATAGTCATTGCTACGATGACTCATTTCCATGATCGACAAGCCCTTACCCTGCCAATCCAACATCTCTTGTTGAGCTTTTTCTAAAACAGCAGTAGGTAATGCAGCAGGACCAGCGCAGAAATTATAAGCACGCATGAGTTTTCCCTTGTTAAAGTGAAACAAATTGAGATGGGAATTTAATCATAGATTGGCGAAGCTTGCAGCAGCTTATCCAGTAAATATTTCAATTTGACTGTAAAAAATAGTTTAATTTTTCAATGATGTTTTTGTGATTTCCATAAATTTTCAAATTGTCTTTTAATAAAAATTATGAAAGATAAATTATTTTAATTTTCAATCTGATATATAGATTAAATACTCTATTTTTTACAAATTAACTACACCAATTCTATGCATTCAACTATTTAATTAAAAACATAATATTTAAATTTTACAAAAAAAACTTAGACTAGCGCAGGTATTATTAAATTGCGATATATCATCATGTTGAAACGACATAATCGGCCCAATGTTCAGATCAAACGGTTTCCAAAGCAACTTTGTTTAAGTATTAGCTTAATCAGCAGTGCCTTATTTTCAACATCTTTATTCGCACAAACATTTAGTTATAACGAGGCGGAACAATATGTTGTAGAAAATGCCTACGCCTCTCAAGCGCAGCAAGCTTTACAACAAGCTTCACAACTCGAAATGGAGGCAGTTAAATACTTAGGACTGCCACGCATTGATTTAAATGCAACAGCCTATTCATTTCATAGTGAAACCAGCGTCCCACTCGAATCAAGTAAACGTAGGCTCGAAAACTCACTCACGCGTGGATTTGATGACAAATTATCGCAATGGGAAAATGTATTACCGCCAGATGTAATTGATCAAGTTGGTCAAGGATTCGATCAAGTTGTCAGTGATGGTTTAAATAAAGTACCGAATAATGTTGACGTCACAATTAAAGACCACGATGTTCGCACCTCTATTTCTATGGTGATGCCACTTTATACGGGTGGAAAAATTACCAGCGCCAAGCAAATTGCAACGATTCAAGCACAACGCTCTAACATTAGCGAAAAACAACAACAAGACTCTCAAAGATTCGAAATGATCCAATCTTATTTCAATGTGCAATTACAACAACAGTTGTTGAATGCAAGTTTATTTAATCTAAATGCGATGCAAGAACATTATAACAATGCTCTGAAACTTGAACAGCAAGGCTTTATTAATAAAGGCCAGCGTATGCAATTTGAAGTCGCTCGTAACAATGCAGAACGTACTTATCAAAATGCGAAATCAAATCTTCGCGCCAGTGAATTTAGTCTTCAAAATCTATTAAAAACTAAAGAAGATCTCAACCTGACAACACCACTTTTTGTAAATAATACGCAAAGTCAGTCTTTAGACAAATTACTAGCAAACTATGACGAAAACTCAAGTTTGATTAAAAAGCTAAAAATGGATACTGAGCTTGCGAATGAAAATATCAAAATTCAACAATCAGCGAAGAAACCAAGTGTTTTTGCCTTTGGTGAATACGGTTTAGATAGCAAAGAGAATTGGATTATTGGCGTTATGGCAAAGTACAACCTTTTCTCTGGAATCGATAATAATAAAAATATCCGAGCGGCTGAGCTGAAGAAATATGCTGCTGAACTCATGACAGAGCGAACCAAGCAAGAAGTTGAAAACGTCATATACAAATCTTATAGCGAGTTAAACTCATCACAGACTAGTCATCAACTTCTCACCCAAAATATTAAAGCTGCTCAAGAAAACTTACGCATTCAACAGCTATCTTTTAAAGAAGGAATGGGAACAGCAACCCAAGTGATTGATGCACAAAATGCATTAAGTGCTTTAAAAAGCGAAATGTCGATCAATGCGTATAAATATATTTTATCGCTCGCGACTTTATTGCAAAGCTATGGTTCGATTGACGAGTTCAAGCTTTATGTGAATCAACCACGAACTGACTATATCCGTTAATTGGAGAAACTTATGAGCCAAAATCAATCATCATCCAATTCTGAACGTGATACAGATCAAGTTAAACAAACGACTGATACTTCTTCAACAGAAACTCAGGTAGAACAAGTTTCACCTATTGAGCATACCGAAAAAGTGGATGCTATAAATACACCTTCAAATCAAGAAATTCAACCAACTGAACCACCGAAAAAAAGTAAAGCTAAAATTATTGGTTTAATTGTCCTAATTCTATTATTAGGCTTGATTGCTTTTGGACTATGGAAAGCCTATCAACCGCAATCGATTGAATTGCAAGGTCGAGTCGAAGCTGAAACTGTACATATTAGTACTAAAGTTCCGAGTCGTATTGAAGAATTTTATGTGACTGAAGGTCAAAGTATCAAAAAAGGACAAGCACTGGTTCGTTTTGTTAGCCCTGAATTAGAAGCCAAGAAAGAACAAGCCCAAGCAGCCTTACAAAGTGCGACAGCTTTTCACTCAACCATTTATCGTGGTGCGCAACAAGAAAATATCGATACTCTCTATGCCAACTGGCAAGCAATGAAGACACAAGCAGAGCTAGCCGCTACAACCCATAAACGTGGTGAAAATCTTTATCAACAAGGTGTTATTTCACGTCAGCGTCGTGACGAGATGTTAGCGGCAAAAACCTCTGCTCGTGAGGCCGCAGAAGCAGCATATCAACAATATGCTCGTGCAAAACGCGGCAGTACCGAGCAACAAAAATCTACTGCTGATGCGCAAGTTGCGATGGCTCAAGCAGCAGTGAAAGAAGCAAATGCACTGACTGAAGAAACTAAACTCTATTCACCTACCGATGGCACTGTCTCAAAAACTTATGGTAAACCGACTGAATTAGTTGCAACAGGAGTTCCTGTCGTCAGTATCATTGAAGACCATGATCTGTGGATCAGCTTGAACGTTCGTGAAGATATGTATAGCTCAGTGTATAAAACTAAAACACTGGAAGGTTACATCCCTGCCCTTGATCGTAAAACAACATTTAAGGTTAAGAGCATTGATGCCGAGGGTGACTTTGCGACGATTAAAACCACACGCCAAACTGGTGGTTACGATATTCGCAGTTTTAAATTTCACTTAGTCCCAGAGCAATCCATTCCTGATCTAAAAGTCGGTATGAGCGTATTATTCAAAATTGAAGAGGTAAAATAAGCAATGTTTGCAGTGATGCTGCGGGAGTTGCGTTATCTCAAACGTCATAAAGTTGATCTTTTTATGGCAGTGATTGCGCCTTTGCTGGTTATTTTGCTGTTTGGGAATATGTTTTCATCTGGTAAAGCCGAATATTTACCGATTGTGGTGATAGATCAAGATCAAAGTGAAATGAGTCGTAAGGTTATTCATGCGCTCAGTATTAATCATACGTTAAAAATAAAAACGATTACTTCTAGCCAAGATGAAGCAGAAAAACTGATTAATACAACTGAGGCGTGGGGATTTGTGATGATTCCCGAAGGTGCTGAGCAACGCTTAGTTAAAGCTCAGGATGCGCAAATTAGCATTGCCTATAACCAATCCTTTTTTAGTATTGGTAATACCATCTCCTCCGCCATGCTCATCAGTACTTTAAATGGTATGGCTGAGTATTTAGGGCAAAGCTATCTGGCAAATACTATTCCATATTTAGATGTCCCCACACCACACATCAAAATCTCGACCCTTTATAACCCAAGTATGAGTTATGAATTGTTTCTTGAGCCATTTATGGTGCCTGCTGTACTCCATCTCTTGTTATGTTGCTGTGTGGCTTTCGCCATCGGGCAAGAGTTTAAGCGGAAAACGGTTAATGAATGGGTCAATTCTAAACAGGTGATTTCAAGCTTATTAGGTAAAATATTGCCCTATGTTTTCATTTTCTGTGCATGGACAGCATGTTGGATGTTTTGGTTAGCGCATGTCCGCGGTTATTTCATTGCAGGTTCACTAACACTCATTTTAGCTGCACAATTTCTATTCTATTTTTCCTATGCTGTTATTAGCAGCACTGTTGTTCTTGCGACAAAAAACCTGCCAAAAACTTTTGGTTTTATTGCACTTTATGGTGGATCATCCCCTAGTTTTTCAGGAATCACTTTACCCTTGAATAATGCTCCTGCATTTACTCAATTTTGGTCAATGATTATTCCTTATACCCCCTATGCCAAGCTACAAACAGAACAATGGATTATTGGTAGTGACCTTTATGTTTCACTTATACCTTTTAGCATTTTAGTTATTTTCGCCATCCTGTTCTTTGCACTTAGCATTCGTCTACTCAAGAAAAATGTTCAGGAGATTCATCCATGAAATCATTTTTCGATTATTACATTCAGACGTTTAAGAATATTTTTGCCAATAGTTCAGTCTTTACAACATTGATTGCCGCGATCTTGTTATATAGTTTTTTTTATCCAACCGCGTATAAAGCACAAACAGCCGAAGATATTCCAATTGTGATCGTCGATGAAGAACAAAGTATTTTAACGTCAAAGATCATTAGTCAAGCGTCTAACAGCCCTCATATCAAGATCAAGACCGTGACTGATAATTTTCTTGAAGCTCAGCGAATGGTTCAAAATCAACAAGCGGAAGGCATTTTACTTTTACCAGAGAATCTAACCAATAGTCTCAAACGCGGTGAAATGGGAGGGATTGGCCTTTATCTGAGTACTGCATACTTCATTCGAACAAAAGAAGCCGGCGTAGGTTTAGCAGGTTCTATTGAATATACCTTGCAAGAATATCTAGAGAAATTTGGCAATGCTTCACAGTTTCATCCAGAGCTTTCAATTCATCAGATCCCGCTGTTCAATACTATCTCAGGCTATGGCAGCTATATTTTCCCAGCCGTCGCAAGCTTGATCATTCACCAAACAATTTTACTTGGTCTTGCCATGCTGATCGCCAGTTATCGTGAAAATGGCTGGGCTGCGAAACCCATCGAATTTTGGGCAACTTTTACAGCTATCTTTACCATTGGCTGTTTAGGATGTTTATATTTATTCGGATTTACATTTTGGTTGTATGAATATCCACATGGTGGCAATTTCTGGGGCATGCTGTTAGCTGTACCGATTTATGTCAGTTGTATAATTGGTTTAGGGATGCTAGTCGGTTCCTTAGTTGATATGCCAGAACGCGTGGGACATTTAATAGTCGTGACTTCTGTCCCCTTATTTCTACTTACAGGAACGGCATGGCCACATGAAGCAATGCCAGAATGGATGCAATGGTTTGCATGGACACTGCCGTCCACGAATGGCGTACAGATGTTTGTACAACTCAATCAAATGGGAGTACCAACATCTCTTGTAATCCCAAAACTTATTTATCTTATAACTTTGGGCACAATCTTTTTGGCACTGTCTTATTATCGCTTAGTTATCATGAAACCAATGAAAAAGGAAGCTGTTTAGCTTCCTTTTTATGATTGACCACTAAACTGTTTTTTGACGACATTCACCAATTTTTCTTTCGCTAAGTTTTCTATAACAGTTCCATGTGCCACAACTAGATGCTGAAAATCCAGTTCCAGCAATCGCTCAAAATCATTTTTTAAGCTTTTTGATTTTGGTGTCACTCGCTTTAACCAAGGTCCACCAATAAATAAACCCAATCGGAATCCCATTAAATAAATAATAATTTTGCTGAGAAAACTAAAATATTTCCAATCACCCCAATGTTGAATACTATCTGCCGTAATCAGAAGTTTTCTATCCTTAATAAATAAAATTGCTTCAGGACATGTAGCCTGTTCAAATATAAAAAACTCAGAATTTGTTATTGGAGGGTGTATTTCAGCTTGAATCATTTGATGAGGAATAAGCTTGGGATAATTCACATGTTGAGCTTGACTCCAAAGTTGTGCTTGATAACGGTCAATATAAAACTGATCATCCAAACCATGGAAATCACCCAAACGAATAACATGCCGTACTTGCCCCAAGCTATCTAATTTCTTTAATTCAGATTCAGACATACGAACAGCATTAATTAAGGTAAGTTCATTCCCTTGTTTTAAAATGATCATATTACGATTCATTAAAAGACCTAAACCAAGCTTTATACTCCCCCTCAATAAATAAATATTTTCAAATATTTCAACGATTGGATCATGTGGATAGATAGGCGCATAGTTTTTTGTCATGGTTATTTTCTCAATTATTTTAATATCAGTATATCTTATACGATAAAACAAAAAATATTAGATTGACCAATATATATGAAGCTCAGTCAACAAAGTGATAAACATAAAAAAACCCAAAGCTGACTTTGGGTTTTTTGTTAAGGCATTAATTATGCATCAGTTGCATCATCTTTTGGCTCTTGTACTGCTTCTTCAGAAGTTGCTGCATCAAGCTCAGTATTTTCTACCGATTCCTCTATAGCATCCAACTCTTCGTCATCTTCTACAGCTTCAATAGATACAACACCTACAAGTGTTTCAGCATCACTTAAACGGATTAAACGAACACCTTGAGCATTACGTCCAGTCGTCGCAACTTCTGCAGCACGCGTACGTACCAATGTACCACCATCAGAAATCAACATAAGTTCTTTGGTTTCATCAATTGATACCGCACCAACAAGCTCACCATTACGCTCACTTGTCTTAATTGCAATGACACCTTTACCACCACGTTTCTTAGTTGGGAAGTCATCTACAGGTGTACGTTTACCATAACCGTTAGCACATGCACACAATACTTCGCCAGTTTCTGGCACAACTACCAATGAAACGATACGGCTGATTAAATTCGAATCTGATGAATCATCATTGTCATCACTATCATCATTTTCAACATCTGCATCTTCAGCTTCGATGGTATTGCTTGCAAAACTTACACGCATACCACGCACACCTTTCGCTGTACGCCCCATTGCACGAACATCAGTTTCAGCAAAACGAATCGCCTTACCTTCATTCGAGAACAACATAATCTGCTGATTACCATCCGTAATCGCAACACCAATTAAGGTATCTTCCTCATTCAGCTCAATCGCACGTAAACCATTTGAACGAACATTACTAAATTGCGCGAGTTCGACACGTTTTACCGTACCTGATGCAGTCGCCATGAATACATAGTGATTGTCAGGGAACTCCGTCAACGGCAAGATTGCTGTTACGGTTTCATTTGCTTCCAGCGGAAGTAAATTAATGATTGGACGACCTTTAGCACCGCGAGATGCTTGTGGTACTTCAAACACACGTAAACGATAAACTTTACCCACATTGGTAAAGCACAATACCGTTGCATGGTTTGAAGCCACAATTAAATGCTGAATAATGTCATCATCTTTCATTGCAGTTGCAGACTTACCACGACCACCGCGACGTTGTGCTTGATAATCAGAAAGTGGTTGAGTTTTTGCATAACCTGTTTGAGACACAGTTAATACAACTTGCTCTTCAGGAATTAAGTCTTCACGGCAGAAATCAATACCTGACTCAACAATCTCAGTACGACGACCATCACCGTATTGTTGCAAAATCAAGGCAAGTTCTTCACGAATCACATTCATCAACAAGTTAAAGTCATTTAAAATTGCTGTTAATTCAGCGATTTGACCTAGAATCTCAGTATATTCTGCGTGTAACTTATCTTGTTCTAAGCCAGTTAAACGGTGTAAACGTAATTCTAAGATTGCGCCAACTTGAGTTGGTGATAAGCGATAGATATCACCAGACAAACCGAATGGACGTGCAGGATCTTCGCCTTCGATCTCATCAGGTCGAACTGAAATTGCACCCGCTTTTTCTAGCAATGCAACAACACCACCGCCAGCCCACTCACCCGCTTGCAAACGCTCACGTGCTTCAGCTGGGTTTGCAGATGTTTTAATGGTTTCAATAATGGCATCGATATTTGCCAAAGCTACCGTTAGACCTTCTAAGATATGACCACGTTCACGAGCCTTACGTAATTCGTACATAGTACGGCGAGTCACAACCTCTTGGCGGTGACGAATAAATGCCGCAATAATATCTTTTAGGTTCATCAACTTTGGCTGACCATTGTCTAGGCAGACCATGTTGATGCTGAACGAGTTTTGTAGCTGTGTATGCAAGAATAAATTATTGACTGCAACTTCAGCGTTTTCGCCACGCTTCAAGTCGATGGCAATACGCATACCCTCTTTATCAGACTCATCACGAAGCTCAGAAATACCTTCGAGTTTCTTTTCTTTCACTAACTCAGCAATACGCTCAATGGTTTTTGCTTTGTTGACTTGATAAGGAATCTCAGTAAAGACAATCGTGGTACGACCTGTTTTTTGGTCTTCTTCAAAGTGATATTTACCGCGAATATGCAAACGACCTTTACCTGTACGGTAAGCATCTACAATACCTGATTTACCGTAAATAATGCCGCCTGTAGGGAAATCTGGACCAGTAATGTGTTCCATCAAACCTTCTACAGAAATATTCGGATTATTTGCATAAGCCAAACACGCATTCACAACTTCGGTCATATTGTGTGGCGCCATATTGGTCGCCATACCTACCGCAATACCTGTCGTACCATTAATCAAAAGATTAGGGATACGTGTCGGCATCACTTGAGGAATACGCTCAGAGCCGTCGTAGTTATCTTCCCAATCAACCGTATCTTTTTCAAGATCAGCCAAAATCTCATGGGTTAATTTTTGCATACGAACTTCGGTGTAACGCATTGCAGCTGCGCTATCCCCATCGACAGAACCGAAGTTACCTTGACCATCAACAAGCATATAACGCAAGCTAAAGTCTTGCGCCATACGAACGATCGTTTCATAAACTGCGCTATCACCGTGTGGGTGATATTTACCGATCACGTCCCCGACAACACGAGCAGACTTTTTGTACGCTTTGTTATAATCGTTGCCCAATTCATGCATCGCATATAGTACGCGGCGGTGAACAGGTTTTAGACCGTCTCTAACATCTGGCAATGCACGAGAAACAATTACGCTCATCGCGTAATCTAAATATGAATGCTTGAGTTCGTCCTCAATGGCAATCGGTCTGATTTCCGATACGCTCATGCATACTCCTTGTGTACAAATAGAAATTTCTATCTGTTTTTATGTCTTCAATCTTGCAAAAATTTAGCCCAGAAATTGGAACTAAAAATAAAAAATACAGCGAAAAATTATAGCATAAAGGTCATATAAACGGGGAGTACAGCAATCGGAAAATAGCATTTTTTTACAATAAAAAGTTTATTAGAATTAACAAGTTAAAAACATTGAATTGGATTGGAAAAGATACGAATAATTAAAGACCCAATTTGATTAAAATATAAACAAAACGGCTTGTGAAAATAATGATTCCTAGGATTGCAATATAGATTTTAAAGCCCACTAATCTAGAACAATAGCTGCAGGCTTTTTAAATCTTAGTTAGATTCCGTACACACCATTGCCATATCAACCTCAACTGGTCGATCTTGCTGCATAAAGAAAAGAGCAGCAGAAAATAACGCAAAAATAAATGGTGTTTCATATAATTCTTCTACAACATCTTGGCTCGCTAGATCAGTCAATAGCCATGAACCAATAAGACGATGATGCTCGACACAGTCGGCGAAAAATAAAGATACGATTGCTATCATTAAATACCAAAATGGAAACCTGACAAAGCGTACTTTATACGCAATCTCAGCACGTAATTTCGATGAGAAAAGCATAAATACGACTGGTGCAATCACAACCACAGAGATGGCTCTAAAGTAAATCTTTGCAACATCAGGAAAAAAATCACGTCCCCAACTGATACTCCGCCCAAAAAACATAAACCACCATGCGATAGCCCACATCCAAAACCATTTCTTTTGATCTGATAAGCTTTTAGGCTTCATATAGAACCAAGTAAAAGGCACACATAGAAGTAAGATTAAAGCTTGCACATCCTCGATTAAATGTACATTCCACGTCAACAACCACTCAACTTTTGTAATAGAGATCAGGAGAGTAAGCAATACTAAACTAAGCAAAAATAGCGCCTTAGCATCAAAGCGCATATCAAATTTCATCAGGAGATAACCTATCCAAATTGGATAAAAGCTAATTTTAGCAAAAGTGTACTAACAAGTACACTTTAAGATTAAAACAATAACTTAATTTGATAATAGAATTTAGGACGCGATACATATTATTCAGATTTTTTTAATCATAAAAAAACGCTCCTTTCGGAGCGTTTTTCAACTTAATTCAAAGAATTAAAGTTTAGATACCAATTCTGGTACAACAGTGTTCAAATCACCAACTAACCAGTAGTCAGCAACGCTGTTGATTGGCGCTTCTTCGTCTTTGTTGATCGCAACAATAACTTTAGAATCTTTCATACCAGCTAAATGCTGGATCGCACCAGAGATACCGATCGCCATGTAAAGATCAGGCGCAACGATTTTACCAGTTTGACCAACTTGGAAGTCGTTTGGTACGAAACCAGCATCAACCGCAGCACGTGAAGCACCTTGTGCTGCACCAAGCTTATCAGCTAATGGGTCAAGTACTTTATGGTAGTTCTCACCAGAACCTACACCACGACCACCAGAAACTACGATACGAGCAGCAGTTAATTCTGGACGATCAAGTTTAACGATTTCTTCGCTAACAAACTTAGAAATACCAGCATCGTTTGCTTCAGCAACAGCTTCAACTGCAGCAGAACCACCTTCAGCAGCAACCGCATCAAATGCAGTACCACGAACTGTACCAACGATAATTGCTTCGTCAGATTGAACAGTTGCGATCGCGTTACCTGCATAGATAGGACGCTTAAACGTATTTGCAGATTCTACAGCAATGATGTCTGTAATCATGCTTACGTCAAGAAGCGCAGCAACACGTGGAAGAAGGTTCTTACCAGTCGTTGTAGAAGCAGCTAATACGTATTTGTAACCACCTTTCGCGATGTCAGCAACTAAGCCAGCAACGTTTTCAGCAAGTTGGTTAGCATAAGCAGCATTGTCAGCAAGCAATACTTTGCTCACACCAGCAACTTTAGCAGCAGCGTCAGCAACTGCTTGAGCGCCAGAACCAGCAACTAATACAGTAATGTCACCACCAATTTTTTGAGCTGCTGCAACAACGTTTAAAGTTGCACCATTCAAAGTTTGGTTGTTGTGATCTGCGATAACTAAAATACTCATGATTTTACTCCCTTAGATCACTTTCGCTTCATTTTTCAATTTTTCAACAAGCTCGTCTACAGACTTCACTTGTACGCCAGCTTTACGTTCAGCAGGTGCTTCAACCTTAACAGTTTTAAGCTTAGTGCCAGTTGCAACGCCGTAATCAGCTGGAGTTTTAGTATCAAGAGGCTTCTTACGAGCTTTCATGATGTTTGGAAGAGCAGCATAACGTGGCTCATTCAAACGTAAGTCAGTTGTGATGATTGCAGGAAGTGCAAGCTCAACAGTTTGTAAACCACCGTCGATTTCACGAGTAACTTGAACTTTACCGCCATCAACTTTAACTTCAGATGCGAAAGTACCTTGACCTGCACCAAGTAAAGCACCAAGCATTTGACCTACTTGGTTAGAGTCATCATCGATTGCTTGTTTACCAAGAAGAATAAGTTCTGGTTTTTCAGCATCAACAACGCCTTTAAGAATCTTAGCAACTTCTAAAGCGCCAACTTCATCTGCAGTTTCAACTAAAATACCACGGTCAGCACCTAAAGCCATTGCAGAACGAATTTGTTCTTGCGCGTCTTTAGAACCCACTGAAACAACAACGATTTCTGAAACCGTTCCTTTTTCTTTTAAGCGAACCGCTTCTTCCACTGCGATTTCACAGAATGGGTTAATTGACATCTTAACGTTGGTAAGGTCAACCCCACTATTGTCCGGCTTAACACGAACTTTAACGTTGGCATCAACCACACGTTTTACAGCAACAAGAGCCTTCATGTAATCCTCGGCTGTTCTAAGCAAGTAAATGTAGTGAAGAGTATTCTAACTCTTCGATTGAAACTTTTTAGGTGCCCTATCTTGCAATGTATTTGGCATTTCGGTCAAGTCAGAATTTCCGCTATGCTTGTAAAAAAGATGAAATGCTCAGTTCACTAAATAAAAGTTGAGTTTGATAAACGCAATTCAGAACAATTAAATTAAAATTATTATGCTTTGATTTATTTAATATTTTAATAAATTCAATGATCTAAAAAACACAAAATTGATTTAATGCTTAAAACCCCAATTAATCATTTTGACTTATGCTTGAACACATTTTTCATTTTACTAAAACTTGGCAAAAAAGTAAGAACACGAATTAAACATTCTCTAACGATAAAGTGTGTATACAGCTGATTATTAATCAACCGCATTTGAAACATAATGTATCGTTCAAAGTTTATCTAAAGCACAATCATAAGTTCTAGCTACCATTTAAACATCGGTAGTGGGCTCCATGGTTTTTGCAATAGGCGTTTTATTCCCAAATAAACTAAGGTCTTATGAAAACCATTATTTGGGAATTCTCTTGTCAATTTATGAAATTCACTGAATGGAATATTTGATCGAACTAACCCAAGTGTGAAATCGGCATAATCAGCCCGTCGAAATTTTTCAACTAAATGATATTCAGAACATTCAGCCTTAGTGACCTTATGATGCTCAGTAATCATTAATGTGATTTCTTTTTCCCACATTAACAACTCATTTGATACAAGATATTGCTGCATTTCCTCAACCGAAGGTTCGATATAATCAATAGTGTGTGCAGTCCATATACCAATATCATGAAAAGCCGCAGCAATAGCAATTTTACGCAGTGTTTCGTTACTGTCATCCTTACTTAACATCAAACAACATGCCGCCACACGCTTACAGTGATTTAAATAACCTTGATAGCTTTGATTTATAACTGCTCGATAATCTTGCAAAATCTCATCAATTAATTCACAACATTGCCTAAATTCGACTTGATCTAATAATTGTGGCTGTTTTTTAGTGTTCATTCTTTTGCGCCCGTGGATGTGTCTGATCGTATACTTTTGCCAACTGATCAAAGTCGACATGTGTATAAATTTGCGTGGTCGATAAATTGCTATGTCCTAGCATTTCTTGTACTGAACGTAAGTCCCCACTGGCTGACAGCATATGACTGGCAAAACAATGTCTTAATAAATGTGGATGTAAATCGATATTTACACCAGCGCGTTGCGCTTGCAGCTTAACTCGATTTTCAATCTGCCGAGGTGTTAATGCATGACCCCGTTGAGAAATAAAAACCGCTGATTCAGCAGTGAAGTTACCTTGCCAAATACGATAAATCTTCAGCCAATCAATCAAGCTTTGTTTTGCTGGGGAACCGAAGGGAACTATTCTCGTTTTATTTCCTTTACCTGTGATCCGTAAAAGCTGTCTATTGAAATCAATATCTTTAACGGTTAATCCTTGCAACTCAGCCAAACGCAGACCGCTTGAATACAATAATTCCAATATTGCTTTATCTCTTGCCCAAAGTTGCTGCTCTATCGGTTTTTCAGGCAAAGCCTGATCTAATATTTGATGAACCGTTTCGATATCAATTAGCCCCGGTAAAGGTCTTGGCTGGCGTTTTAACTTAAAGTCTTCTGATGGATTTTGTGCTAAATACTGACCTTGCTCTGCCCACTTCATAAACTGACGAATAGAGGTTAAATGACGCTGTAAACTGCTTGAACTCAATTGGTCACGCTCAACACGTGCCGCTAAATACTCTCTCAGGTCTGAAGCTTCAACATCTTGCAAATTTAATTGCTTATTTTCACAAAATTTAAAAAAGTCAGTTAGATCACGTTGATAGGCTGAAATCGTATGTTCAGACTGATTTTGAATAATTCGTTCTTTTAACCACATGGACAGCAGTTTTTCTGGGGCTTCCAATTCGCTCTCCATTCTGACCTGAATCACCTATTATTAAAGTCTAACAAATATTTCCTAAATAGCGCTAACAGCACTCCAAGAATCATTATTGATGTAATACAATCGAATTCAAGCTTTACTGAGCGCCCCCAAAATGTCAACGATACTTATTCCATATTTGATTGCAATCACGGTACTTACCATCACGCCTGGATTGGATACAACATTGATTATCCGAACAGCAACACTGGAAGGTCGAGCGAAAGCTTTTCAAGCTGCTTTAGGAATAAATTTAGGTTGTGTCGCATGGGGTATTATTGTGGCCTGTGGTTTAGGTGCGCTGTTGATGACGTCTGATCTTGCCTTCAATGTATTGAAGTGGGCTGGAGCAATTTATCTTGCTTGGTTAGGTCTCAATCTTATTTTAAAACCACGTACTCAACTTGCAAATATCAATGAAATAGCAGTAACTCAAAATTGGTTCATACGAGGGTTTTGGGGAAATTTATTGAATCCCAAAGTTGGTATTTTCTATATTTCTTTTCTTCCACAATTCATCCCTCCATCCTCTTCTCCAGTAATTTGGACGATGGGTCTCGTCTCTATCCATGTCGTATTGGGTTTTATTTGGTCTATTTTCTTAATTGCAGCAATGCAGTCAGTCTCTAGTTATTTAAAACGACCTAAATTTATTCAGTATATGGATCGCATCACAGGCAGCATTTTTATTTTATTTGCTTTAAAACTCGCATTCAGTAAAAGATATAATTCAATTTAACCAATGCAAATTAGAAATTTTATCAAGCAATTTCAGTATACATAAATAGATGCACCTTATTATTGCAAAATGTCACCTTGATTAAACAGTAAACCAGCTTCTGGTTTACTAATTCTTATGTGGTTTATAATATTATTAAATTCATCAACACTCTGTTTATCATCCCCTTTTCCTTCAAACGTGATTAATACAATCCCTGCATTTGTAGCTATTGTTGCACCAATTAAAAATCTTGTTTCTTCAGAAACTTTATAGAGATATTGAGTAAACTGAACAGGTATACCATTCGCTGATGTCACTAGCTTTTCTCGCTCAATGACTTGAACATTAGGAATTATATTCTCTAAAGCATCAATTGAGTTTTGAGCGACAATTAATGCTCTTTGTCCATCATTAACTGTTGGAGGGTATACAACTGAAAGAATCAAAGTATCTTTTTCAGGTGAAAATGCTATTAATTGTTTTTGAGTATTTTCTTGAGTTTTCCATTCTTCTGAAAAGTTAATTTTTACATTTTTATAAATTACTTCTTGAGCATTAATATTTAAGCTTAGCCATAAAAATGACAATCCCAAGAAGAATTTAATTTTTTTTAATTCCATTTCTTACCCTGCTAAAAGTGTTAATACTAACTTAATAAGCATAGCTAGTATTAACATAATTTTGCTAGCCTTGGAAATACCTTAAATCCAAACGGGCATCATAAACATGCGTGGTTGGGCCTGTCATCCAAACCACATCACCTTCACGCCAAGCAATATGTAGTTTTCCACCAGCCAGTTGAACTTCAACCTCATTGGCAAGTAAACCACGGCGCATACCACTGACCGCAGCCGCACAAGCACCTGTACCACATGCCAATGTTTCACCAACGCCACGCTCAAATACACGGAGTCGCACTTGTTTTTCATTCAAGATTTGCATAAATCCAGCGTTAACACGTTCAGGAAAACGAACATGAGACTCAACTTGCGGACCAATTTTGGCAACATCAGCAGTCAGTACATCAGAAACAATCGTCACCGCATGGGGGTTTCCCATATTCACGACATCTATGTTAATGCTCTTCTCTTCAGCTAAAGCCAATGAATACAAACCTTCAGCATCTTCATTTTCTTCCGCAACAAAAGGAATTTCCTGCGGCAAGAACTTTGGATAGCCCATATTCACTCGAACCCAACCGTTCGCACCTAATTCAGGTTCAACGATGCCAGCCTTAGTTTGTACGCGAATTTTGGTTTTGGTCGTGAGTTGACGCTCATGTACAAAACGCGCAAAACAACGCACGCCGTTACCACATTGCTCTACTTCAAAACCATCTGCATTAAAAATACGATATTTAAAATCAACATCAGGTAAATCAGGTGGTTCTACAATCAGAAGCTGGTCAAAACCAACGCCGAAGTGACGATCAGCCAAACGTTGAATCGTGACTGTATCTAAATAAGCTCGCTGGGTGACAAGGTCAACGACCATAAAGTCATTGCCCAGACCATGCATTTTGGTAAATTCTAAATACATCTCAATTTACTCCTCAGGCAATAAACGCTCTTTTTCCCAAAGAGATTCTATTGTTTCACGCTCACGAATTAAATAGGCTTGATCACCGCTGACCATAATCTCAGCAGCACGACCACGCGTATTATAATTTGAGCTCATCACAAAACCGTAAGCACCTGCACCCAATACTGCAAGAACATCATTTTCTTGTAGTGCTAAATCACGCTCTTTACCCAAGAAATCGCCAGTCTCACAGATTGCACCAACCAAGTCCCACGTCTTTGTTTCAACTTCAGGATTTGGGTTAACTGATTGAATATCCATCCAAGCTTCATATAAAGATGGACGAATCAAGTCATTCATTGCGGCATCAATAATAGCAAAGTTACGATGATTGGTCGGTTTTAATAAATCTACCTTGGTGAGTAATGCACCTGCATTGGCAGAAATACTACGTCCCGGTTCCATATAAACTTTTAAACCGAGTTGTTCTAATACTGGACGCATCGAGTTTGCATATTCTGCAACGCTTGGCGGCGTTTCATCTTTATAGCGAACACCCAAGCCACCACCGATATCAATGTGTTTGAGATTGATACCTAATTTTTTTAACTGCTCAATCATCACGACAACACGATCAAGCGCATCCACAAAGGGCTTTGTTTCTGTTAATTGTGAGCCGATATGACAATCAATTCCGACAATATCTAAATTTGGCAAAGATGCAGCATATTGATAGGTTTGATCTACCGTATCACTCGGAATACCAAACTTATTTTCTTTTAAACCAGTCGAAATATAGGGATGTGTTTTTGCATCAACATCTGGATTCACACGTAAAGAAATTGGCGCTTTTTTACCCAGTTTTGCCGCAACTTTTTGAATACGATCAAGCTCGGCATGTGATTCCACATTGAAACAAGCAATACCAACATTTAATGCATTTTCAATATCTGATTCTGATTTACCCAAACCAGAAAAGACAATTTTTGCAGGATCACCGCCAGCCGCAAGTACACGAGCTAGCTCACCACCTGTAACGATGTCAAAACCAGCGCCTAATTTTGCTAAAACATTCAGAACAGCTAAGTTTGAGTTTGACTTCACCGCAAAACAGATTTGATGATCAATGAAATCAAAAGCACGATGCATATCTAAATAATGCTTCTCCAAAGTTGCTTTTGAATAAACATATAAAGGTGTGCCAAATTGCTGTGCGAGCTGATCTAATGAACATTGCTCAGCATGCAATACTCCATTAATGCGAGTGAAACCCATGAAGATGTCCTTATTTACAAACTTAAGGTGAGATTGTCTGTGATTGAGTCGTCGAAGCTGTGTTCTGATCTTCTGTAATTACATCAGATGAAGCTTTACTTTGAGATGCTTCATTTTTATAAAGCAGATATTTGGCACGTTTGTCATGATTTGGATCAGATGGTAATTGCAATGCACCTGATTGACCACATGCTGTTAACACGATACTGCTCAGTAATAAACTGATCGAACAAATGACTTTAAGCATCTGAGCACCTAACTTTTACAATTCGCAGCAGTATAGCGTGATCATAAGATTGGCTAAAGACCAAACATAAAAAAACGCCAACTTATGCTGGCGTTTTTTTCTTATCGAATGTTTCTGCCTATTTCTTTTTCGCAAAAAAATAACCAATGATCAATACTACAAACCAAATTGGACTGACTTTTAACGCCTCTAAAGTGGTCTCATCCAAAGCAAGGAAATAAATCGTTGCAAGGAAAAATACGATCACAACCCAACAGGTTGCAATTCCACCAGGAAGCTTAAATGTCGATTGTGCATGAAGCTCAGGACGATTCTTACGGTAGTTAATATAACTCCACATAATAATCATCCAAACACATATAAACAGAATCGTTGATAAAGTCGTCGCTAAGGTAAATGCTGTGACTTCATCATTTGTTCCCGTTTTCAACTTATAGACAAATTGTACGAATGCACCAATGAAGATACAGATTGATGAGAAAATCAATGCTTTGGCTGGTACAGCAGACTTAGACAACTTACCGAATAACTTTGGTGCTTGGCGGTCTATAGATAAACCAAACAACATGCGACTTGTAGAAAATACGCCACTATTCATCGATGACATTACCGAAGACAATACCACCAAATTCATAATAATCGCCGCAGAAGCAATACCCGCTTGAGAGAAGATGTTTACAAAGGGACTAACTTTTGGATTGATTTGATCCCAAGGTGTAACACACATGACAACGAACAAGGCCAACACATAAAAAATAATGATACGAATTGGAATCGAGTTAATTGCTTTAGGAAGATTTCGTTTCGGATCTTGTGTTTCAGCTGCCGTTGTACCCACCAACTCCACCCCAACAAAGGCGAAAATTGCGATCTGGAAACCAGCTAAGAACCCATCCAATCCTTTAGGAAATAAACCACCATGTGTCCACAAATTACTGACACTTGCCGTTGTTCCTAAATTATTAGTAAAACCTGTAAATATCATCCATAAGCCCACAGCGATCAACACAATAATTGCTGTGATTTTGACCATCGCAAACCAAAACTCCATCTCACCGAATAATTTGACAGTGACAAGGTTCAAACCAAGTACGAATAGAATGGCAACCGTACTAATCAATAATCCTTCTGCTGCACCAAAAGATTCACCACCATTGAAAAACTCAAGGTAATAAATAATTGCGGATAAATCTGCAATACCAATCGTGACCCAACAAAGCCAGTAGGTCCAACCCACAAAATAACCAGCCCAAGGCCCAATTAAATCAGTAGATAAGTCGATGAAGGATTTATAATTTAAGTTGGATAATAATAATTCTCCTAATGCACGCATTACGAAGAACACCATCAAACCAATCATCATGTAAATAAACAGAATAGATGGACCAGCTAAACTAATTGTTTTACCTGACCCCATAAACAATCCCGTTCCGATTGCTCCGCCAATCGCAATCAACTGTAGATGTCGATTGGATAAGCTACGGTGAAGTCCGTCTTGTTCTACAGACTCACTCAGATTTTGATTCGACATTTTTACAAAAACGCTCCAGTATTCTTAGTGAGCTAGCTCAGAGCCAAACCAAAAATAATCTTGCACCATTTATAGGCATCTTTTCTGCTGAGTATTTTCGACAAGTTTCCAGCTAACCAATTCTTTGTGTGTATTACTCAATATTTCATGGGAGATACAATGGGCATCGATAATACGCACAAGAATGGAGCAATACAATGCACTTTTTTGACACAGCAGTTTTTAGAAAATCCGAATATTGACAATAAAAAAGCAGCCTATATGGCTGCTTTTTTAAGTTTTACTGAATGAATCATTCAATATTTAGTCATTCTTTTGTTGTTTCTTTAAACGTTCTTCCCAGTAAGTTGCATTACGGATACCTAATTTCACTGGATCGAAAGTAAACTCTTTTACGCCAGCTTTCTGCTGTTGTTCATAGTCTTTCAATGCTTTCATGGTTGGCTTCCAGATGAAATAGGTCAAGATAATACCAATGATATTAATCCAAGCCATTAAACCTACGCCGATATCACCAATACCCCAGATATAACCTGTCGCACTAATCACACCATAAATTACTGAAATCATAATGAAGCACTTAGTTATGAACATTAATGATGGCATCTTCATGATATAGCTAAGATAAGTAATGTTGGTTTCAGCAATATAGTAATACGCAACGATTGTTGTGAACGCAAAGAAGAATACCGCTAATGCAACAAAGATTTGACCAAAACCACCGAATACAGTGCTTACAGCCATTTGAGTGAATGCAGGAGAACCAATCTCAATCGTTGCACCTACGTTTTGTACAATAAAGCTTCCAGCTTCTAAAGTTCCTTGTACGTTATACATACCCGTAATGAGGATCATAAATGCTGTTGCTGAACATACAAATAAGGTATCTACATACACAGAGAATGCTTGGACAAAACCTTGTTGTGCAGGATGTTGAACTTCAGCGGCTGCGGCTGCATGTGGACCAGTACCCTGACCCGCTTCGTTTGAGTAAACACCACGTTTTACACCCCAACCAATTGCAGCACCAATACCTGCCATTGGAGAGAATGCATCAGCAAAGATCATTTTGATTACGCCAGGAAGTTCATGAATATTCATAAACACAATCACAAGCGCCATCAAGATATAACCAACAGCCATGAATGGAACAACAAACTCTGCGAAACGTGCGATACGCTTAATACCACCAAAAATAATGATGGCTAACAGTGTCACAATCACAACCAGAGCTAATAGTTTATAAGCACCGATCCCAGCAAATACGACTGCACCTTCACCCGTAATCTGAGTAAAGGCATTACCAACTGCATTTGCTTGGATACCCGGTAGGAATAAACCACAAGAGATAATTGCAGCGATGGCGAAGAGAATACCTAACCAACGTTGTCCCAAACCTTTATCGAAATAGAACGCAGGCCCACCACGATACTGACCTTGATATTCAACTTTATAAATTTGACCTAAGGTTGATTCGACATAAGCTGTACTCGCACCTAAAAAGGCAACAACCCACATCCAAAATACAGCGCCCGGACCACCAAAACCAATTGCTGCGGCAACCCCAGCAATATTACCTACACCCACACGTCCTGAAAGCGAAACTGCCAGTGCCTGAAACGATGAAATACCTTGTGCTGATGAAGATCCATTTATCAGAAGCTTCATCATTTCTTTGATCTGTCGGACTTGGACAAATCGCGTTAAAACCGAGAAAAATAAACCTGCACCTAAACATAAATAGATTAGAGCTTTGCTCCAAATAATTCCATTTACCCAATCAACAATTTCTGCTGCACTCATAAACATCAACCTTTTTATATAATTTGAAAATATAGCAAATGATATATTTTCATTTGTCTGAGCAGGAGCAATATCTATGCCATTCAACCTGCGCTATATGACAAGAATTGAACAACTGCTCGCAGACCTTCCATGGTAAAAGTGAATTGAACGAATATTTTGACTCAAAAACACACTGTATCTTACTTGTAAAAGTCTTATATCATGTTATTTTTCTGAGCACTTCCCTTTAACCAATGAGTTACGAAAAACGCCCTTTTTCTTTATTCCTTATTCAGAAAAATGGACTCGACGCATCGTTTTCGTAATTACTATACTTTTTAACTAATTTATAGAAAATTTTCAATTTAAAATATGGCAAAAGTTAAAACAGTTTACCGCTGTGAACAATGTGGTGCAGATCATCCAAAATGGGCTGGGCAATGCACTGAATGTGGCGAGTGGAATAGTCTCGTTGAAGTGCGTATCGAACCAGTGGTGACGCATCGCGGTCAAACTAAGTTGGGCGGTGGCTATGCTGGTCAAGCAGCAAGCATTACAACATTAAATCAAGTTTCAGTTTCACATGAAACACGTCTTGCAACAGGTATCGGAGAATTTGATCGCGTACTCGGTGGTGGTTTAGTCACAGGCTCTGTTGTGCTAATTGGTGGTGATCCGGGGATTGGAAAGTCTACAATTTTATTGCAAACAGCAACGCACATGGCCGCAGCAAAGAGTTCTGCACTCTATGTCACAGGAGAAGAATCACTTTCCCAAGTTGCTCTTCGAGCACAACGTTTAGACTTACCAACAGATCAACTCAAGGTTATGGCAGAAACCTGTGTTGAACGGATTTGTGAAGTATTAGCACATGAACGACCTGCCGTTGCTATTTTAGATTCGATTCAAACCTTATACACAGAAACCTTACAATCAGCTCCGGGTGGTGTTTCTCAAATCCGTGAGTCAGCAGCCCTGCTGACGCGCTTTGCAAAAAATAGCGGAACAGCACTATTCATCGTTGGTCATGTGACCAAAGAAGGTGCTTTAGCAGGTCCTCGCGTACTCGAACATATGGTTGACTGTGTGTTGTATTTTGAGGGGCAATCTGACTCGCGATATCGCATGATTCGTGCAGTAAAAAATCGTTTTGGTGCAGTCAATGAACTCGGCGTATTCGGTATGACCGATAAAGGGCTTCGTGAAGTTGCCAATCCTTCTGCTATTTTCCTCAGTCGATATGATGAAGCAATTCCGGGTTCAATCGTCATGATTAGCCGTGAAGGTACGCGTCCTTTATTAGTCGAAGTACAAGCGTTGGTAGATGATGCTCACGGACAACCTCGACGCGTTGCACTTGGTTTAGAGCAGAATCGTCTCAATATGCTGCTCGCAGTAATGCATCGTCATGGTGGCGTACAAACTTCAGGACAAGATGTTTATGTCAATGTCGTCGGTGGTTTAAAAATTACTGAGACAGGCTCCGATCTCGCGGTCTTACTCGCATGTGCCTCCAGTCTTCGCGGTAAAGCACTACCACAACAATTAGCTGTCTTCGGTGAAGTGGGCTTATCAGGAGAGATCCGTCCTGTACCGAATGGACAAGAACGTTTAAAAGAAGCAGCAAAGCATGGCTTTAAGTATGTGATTCTACCTAGAGGCAACGCACCTCAAAAATCAATTGAGGGAGTTCAGATCATTTCTGTCGCTCGCTTACATGAAGCACTAACTGAAGCAATGCAGTTAAGTGACGAGCTTAGCTAATGGTATAAGCAATATTGCTTGATCATTGGTATGATTGGATAAAGTCCAATAGGTCTGATTTTTAATATAAAGCGTAGAAAGCTGTTTTTTATATTTTAAAATAAAATCTATTGTGATTTTATCCTTTACAGCTCCTATTTCAAATTATAGGCTTAAATCTCACTCCGCTATAATCACTCTATTTAAAATAATAAATTAGCTCAAACTTACTGTTTATTATCAACAGGCTATAATATTAGAACAACCATAAATGTAAGCTAAATAAATCCTTAATAAAAAAACATATTTTTCTAGTTGAAATTACTGACAAATGCCTGCATAAATACACTGACAAATTGGATTTAAATAGGAATTTTCGATGCAAGTACATCAGCGTGGCTTGATGGCAGCTTTATTAATGGCGACTTTGGTTGCAGCACCGATTGCAGAAGCAAAACGTGCAGGTGGCGGTAAAAGTCATGGTATGAGCCGTTCTAGCTCAACTAGCCAGTCGTACCAACAACCTCGTCAAGCGACTCCGACTCAACAACAAACAACTACTCCACAAAAGTCTGGTCCTGGTGTAGGTTCAATGGTTGCTGCTGGTGTGGCAGGTGCTGCTGTAGGTGCTGTTGCTGCAAATGCGCTTGCTGATGATAAGAATCCAACTGCAACAGAACAACAAGCTGCTGAACAAGCTCAACAAGAAGAAAAAGGTGGCATTCCTAGCTGGCTTTGGGTTCTTCTTGCAGCTGCTATCGCCTTCTTTGTATTCCGCAAATTAGGCGCAAAAAAAAAATTAGCAGCCAATAACCCATACGCTCCAAACAACAGCGGTCAAAACAATTTTGGCCGCCCTAGCTCACCTCAATCAACAGCTCGTCAATCTGGCGATAACACCAATATCTTTGGTCAATCCGTCGCTGGTGGTGCTGCAACACAAGCGCCTTTCGGTGCCGCATCTATGAATAGCGGAAATCAGCTACCAGATGGCACTGAGCCTGCTGCATTCTTACGTATCGCACGCCAACGTTTCAATCATATCCAATCCGTAAATAGCGCAAGCAATGTTGAAGAAATTCGTCGTTATTTAACACCTGAACTTTATAACTCAATGTACAGTGACATCGTGGCAAACCAAGACCAAGATGTAGCTGAATTTAGTAATTTAAATGCAATGGTTGTTGAAAGCACGACAGAAAACGGTCAATACGTTGTAAGTGTTCGCTTTACAGGTACAGTAAGTGAAGATTTAAATAGCTTACCGCAACCGTTTACTGAGATTTGGCATTTTGTAAAACCTGCTGGCTCACAACAAGATTGGGTTGTTGCGGGTATTCAGCAAGCTTAAAGCTTGAAAAAATAAAAAAAGAGCTGCTCCGTCAGCTCTTTTTTTATTACTCAATTTAGGGCCTGTTGGCATTTCAGATTGCGAGCTATTCAGCTCTTATTTCGACAGAGTAGACTCTTTAGATGATACAACGCATGACTTGCGAAATTTAACCATGCTAATTGAGCCAAGTTATGATGCAATAATGGCAAAAATAACCTTATCTCTATTAAAAGCTAAAAAAAGCCACCCTCTATTTCAGAGAATGGCGGAGTGTAAATGAAATCAAATTTAGCTACTTTGTGAAGTAGCAACTTAATACATAGGCAAATTAATACTAGTAGATAATTTTGTAGAAAAACATTCCCCGTTTGGGGAATAAACCCTATTTTTCACCCGCTTATTCTGCTCAACTCATCACAGAACAAGATATTAAAACACTTAAAAATAATATGATCAGTTACTACATACTTTAACGTTGGTTAAAAGATTCAGAACCAGATATTCGCTCAATTTTATGAGCTATGCTTTAATTTTATCTCTACATCCAATTAAGTAACTGAACTCATCTATGATGATAGACATAAAAAAAGCTTTGCCGAAGCAAAGCTTTTAAAGAAACGATTTTATATTTGTGTTGATCTATCAAGATACAAACTGTAGGAACAACCAATATAGACCGCCTGATAATGCAATCGTCACAGGCAATGTAAATATCCATGCTGAAAGAATTGTCTTCACAGTCGCAAAGTTTAGACCTGACTTGTTAGCAACCATTGTACCTGCAACCGCACTGTTCAATACGTGAGTTGTAGAAACAGGCATCCCTAAACCATCTGCGGCAGCAATCGTGCTCATCGCAACAAGTTCAGCAGACATCCCTTGGCCATAAGTCATATGGTTTTTACCAATACGCTCACCAACAGTCACAACAATACGCTTCCAACCCACCATCGTCCCTAGACCCAGTGCAAGTGCTACTGCAACTTTTACCCAGTTAGGAATGTATTGTAAGAATGAATCCAAGTTACTGCGGTATTCTTTAACAACTTTCTCTTGGTCTTTATCCATAGCTGGTAAAGCTTCAGCTTTATCTAAGCGCTTGAATGTTGTCGTGCTTAAATACATGTCATTACGGATTTCACTTACAGCACCTTCAGGAATCGCCTTAAGATCACCATAAGTTGCTACACGCTCACCTAAATGCATTGTCATACTTGCTAGTGCTGGTACAACTTCAGCCGTTTGTTCTTTGGTTTGGATATATTTCGTCAATACATCACGGGCTTTTTCATCAGATAGCTCATTTTGATTAACATTCAAAACGGTTGCTGTCTGAACTGAAAGCTGTTCAAAAGACTGTAAATGATGTGCATCAAGGTTCTTATTTAAAGAATAAGCCAATGGAACCAAACCGATCAAAATTAACATGATTAACCCCATGCCTTTCTGACCATCATTTGAACCATGCGCAAAACTTACACCAGTACAAGTGAAAATTAAGATCGCACGAATCAATGGTGGTGGTGGCTTATTACCAACTGGTGGTTGGAATAACTCCATTTGACGCTTAAAGATTTTCTTTACTAATAAGAACAGGATCGCAGCAAAAGCAAAACCAATTAAAGGAGAGAACAATAAAGCCTTACCGACTTTAATTACTTGATCAATATCAATTCCACTCGTTGCACCAGTCGATGCATTTAAAAAGTGGTTCATGATACCCACACCTAAGATTGAACCAATCAAAGTATGCGAGCTAGACGCAGGAATTCCTAAAAACCATGTTCCAAGATTCCATAGAATCGCCGCGATAAGCAAAGCAAAGACCATAGCAAAGCCAGCACCACTGCCGACATTCATGATCATTTCTACAGGAAGTAACGCGATGATACCGTATGCCACTGCACCACTTGCAACCATAACTCCCAAGAAGTTACAAAAGCCAGCCCACATGACTGCCACTGGAGCAGGCAGAGCATTGGTATAAATAACGGTAGCTACAGCATTCGCTGTATCATGGAAACCATTTACAAATTCAAAGCCTAAAGCAATGAAAAGAGCCGTCGATAAAAGAATAACGGAATATAAACTCAAAGGTGGCACGTGTGCCAAATCTGCACTTACCTGAAAACCAATGTAAATCAATGTCGCGACAATGATCGTCAGGAACACCGGCATAAAGAATTTTGGTGTTGGTACATGTACATTCGTCGATTGTGCCGAAGAGTCGGCAAGCGGTGAATCCGAAACAGGAGGAAGATTTGAATTCATGTAGACGGCTAGAGGATAATAAAATCCCCTGTATTGTTTAATTAAATTATGACAATTATATGACAAAGCACTGTCACATAAAGCCAAAATTTCATGTTTTTAATACATTTTCTTGCCGTTTTTTGCGATAATTTAGCCCTGATTTTTTATTTATTCAAATAAAAACATATAGATAGAATAAGACAAACACAGTAAAAACTGTTTGTCTGATTTTGCAACAAACGCAAATAAATATGACAACAGCTTGTCATATTTCATTCATGCGTTTTCTTTTTAAACATTATTCAACTCAATTATTACAGCCTGATGAAGCTTTTATGACATTTTCAAATTGAACTCAGCAATCACCTCTCCTTTTTGATGAAAATACGCGCTTTGGCTTCGCTTCTGTTACAATGCGCCTGCTTTTTCAATTTGTTATGTACTGGGGTTCCTTATGTCCACGCTTGCCACCCTAAAATCCCTTCTCGCCCAACGCATCTTAATTATTGATGGTGCAATGGGGACTATGATTCAACGCCATAAATTAGAAGAAGAAGATTATCGTGGTGATCGCTTTGCAGATTGGGCATCAGACCTAAAAGGCAATAATGACTTATTGGTTTTAACACAACCACAAATTATTCAAGGCATTCACGAAGCTTATCTTGATGCTGGTGCTGACATTATTGAAACCAATAGCTTTAACGGCACACGCGTTTCAATGTCTGACTATCATATGGAAGATCTTGTGCCTGAGATCAACCGTGAAGCAGCACGTTTGGCTAAAGCAGCCTGTGAAAAATATTCAACACCAGATAAACCCCGTTTTGTTGCTGGTGTACTCGGTCCAACATCACGTACCTGCTCGATTTCACCGAATGTGAATGACCCTGCTTACCGTAATATTACTTTCGATGAATTAAAAGAAAACTATATTGAAGCAGCACATGCATTGATCGAGGGTGGTGCTGACATCATCTTGATCGAAACTGTATTCGATACATTAAACTGTAAAGCAGCGATCTTTGCCGTTAAAGAAGTATTTAAGCAAATTGGTTATGAATTGCCATTAATGATTTCAGGGACGATTACAGATGCTTCTGGTCGTACCTTAACAGGTCAAACCGCAGAAGCGTTCTGGAACTCTGTTCGTCATGGTGATCTACTTTCAATCGGCTTTAACTGTGCGTTGGGTGCAGACGCAATGCGTCCGCATGTTAAAACCATTGCTGATGTTGCTGATACTTTTGTTTCTGCCCATCCAAATGCGGGCTTGCCAAATGCCTTTGGTGAGTATGACGAAACACCTGAACAGACTGCAGCATTCATTAAAGAATTTGCTGAAAGTGGACTGATCAATATTACAGGCGGTTGTTGTGGTACAACTCCTGATCATATCCGTGCTATTTATAATGCGGTTAAAGACATTAAACCGCGTCAAGTGCCTGAAACGGTTCCTGCGTGCCGTTTAAGTGGTTTAGAACCATTTAACATTGATGAAAATTCATTATTCGTCAACGTGGGTGAACGTACCAACGTAACAGGTTCTAAAAAGTTCCTACGATTGATCCGTGAAGAAAACTTTGCTGAAGCATTAGAAGTTGCACAACAACAAGTTGAAGCAGGTGCTCAGATCATCGATATCAACATGGATGAAGGGATGCTCGACTCGCAAAATGCGATGGTACATTTCTTGAATCTCGTTGCATCTGAGCCTGATATTTCTCGTGTGCCGATCATGATTGACTCATCAAAATGGGAAATCATTGAAGCAGGTTTGAAATGTGTACAAGGTAAGCCCGTTGTAAACTCTATTTCACTGAAAGAAGGTTATGACGAGTTTGTTGAAAAGGCTCGCCTATGCCGTCAATACGGTGCTGCGATCATTGTTATGGCCTTTGATGAAACAGGTCAGGCGGATACTGCTGCACGTAAGCGTGAAATCTGTAAACGTTCTTATGATGTATTGGTCAATGACGTTGGCTTCCCTGCTGAAGATATTATTTTTGACCCGAACGTATTTGCTGTTGCAACAGGGATCGAAGAACACAATAACTACGGTGTCGACTTTATTGAGGCAACAGGCTGGATCAAACAGAATCTACCTCATGCCATGATTTCAGGTGGTGTTTCTAACGTCTCATTCTCTTTCCGTGGTAACGAGCCTGTACGTGAAGCGATTCACTCTGTGTTCCTTTACTATGCCATCAAACAAGGCATGACTATGGGGATTGTGAACGCAGGTCAAATGGCGATTTATGACGATATTCCAAAAGAACTCAAAGATGCTGTTGAAGACGTTATCCTGAACCAAAATCAAGGTGAAAGCGGTAACGATGCAACGGAAAAGCTACTCGAAGTTGCTGAGAAATTCCGTGGTCATGGTGGTGCAGCGAAAGAGGCTGAAAATCTTGAATGGCGCAATGAATCTGTTGAAAAACGTCTTGAATATGCATTGGTCAAAGGTATCACCACGTATATTGATGAAGATACTGAAGAAGCGCGTTTAAAAGCCAAACGTCCACTTGATGTCATCGAAGGCGCTCTCATGGATGGCATGAATGTGGTGGGTGACTTGTTCGGTTCGGGCAAAATGTTCCTACCACAAGTGGTGAAATCTGCACGTGTAATGAAGCAAGCCGTCGCTTGGCTCAACCCATATATCGAAGCGGAAAAAACGGGTAGCCAATCTAAAGGTAAAGTGTTGATGGCAACTGTTAAAGGCGACGTACACGATATTGGTAAAAATATTGTCAGCGTGGTGCTTGGTTGTAATGGTTATGACATCGTTGACCTTGGCGTGATGGTGCCATGTGAAAAAATCCTACAAACAGCGATTGATGAAAAATGTGACATCATCGGTTTGTCTGGTTTGATCACTCCATCTTTGGATGAAATGGTGTTTGTTGCTAAAGAAATGCAACGTAAAGGCTTTGATATTCCACTGTTGATTGGTGGTGCGACGACATCTAAAGCACATACCGCAGTAAAAATTGATCCGCAATACCAAAATGATGCGGTGATTTATGTGGCGGATGCATCTCGTGCTGTCGGTGTGGCAACCACCCTGCTCTCTAAAGAAATGCGTGGTAACTTTATTGCAGAACACCGTGCTGAATATGCCAAAATTCGTGAGCGTTTGGCCAATAAGCAGCCAAAAGCAGCCAAACTGAGTTATGCCGAATCAATCAAAAATGGTTTTAAAGTGGATGACAATTACGTGCCGCCAAAGCCAAATGCTTTAGGTACTCAAGTTATTACTAATTATCCATTGGCAACACTGGTTGAATATTTTGACTGGACACCATTCTTTATTTCTTGGAGCTTGGCGGGTAAATTCCCGAAAATCTTAGAAGACGAAGTGGTTGGTGAAGCTGCAACTGATTTATACAACCAAGCGCAAGCGATGTTGAAAGACATCATCGAAAATAATCGTTTCGATGCGCGTGCAGTATTTGGTTTATACCCTGCACAACGTACAGGTGCAGATAGCGTCAGCGTATTTGATGAAGCTGGTCAAAAAGTTACACATACTTTTGAGCATATTCGCCAGCAATCTGACAAAGTCACCGGTAAACCAAATTTATCTTTAGCGGACTTTATCAGTACCTCTAAAGACAATACTGACTACCTTGGTGGTTTCACTGTGTCGATCTTCGGTGCAGAAGAACTTGCTGATGAATACAAAGCCAAAGGTGATGATTACTCTGCAATTTTGGTTCAGTCTTTAGCTGATCGTTTTGCAGAAGCTTTTGCTGAGCATTTGCATGAGCGTATCCGTAAAGAGTTCTGGGGTTATAAAACTGATGAAATCTTGACGAATGAAGAACTGATCAAGGAGAAGTATGTCGGTATTCGTCCTGCGCCAGGCTACCCTGCTTGTCCAGAGCATTCTGAAAAAGCGGTGTTATTTGACTGGTTAGATTCTGAAGCGAAGATTGGCACGAAGCTAACTGAACACTTTGCGATGATTCCTCCTTCTTCTGTCAGTGGTTTCTATTATTCGCACCCTGAAAGTGAATACTTTAACGTAGGTAAGATTTCTCAAGATCAACTCGAGGATTATGCGAAGCGTAAAGGTTGGACATTGGATGAAGCGAAGCGTTGGTTAGCGCCGAATTTGGATGATTCGATTGGTTGAGCTGTATATCATGAATCCCCCTAAATCCCCCTTTTTCAAAGGGGGACTTGCACGTATCTAATAAATTACGAGACTGCTCCTCCCTTTTTCAAAGGGAGGTTGGGAGGGATTACATTAACAAATTAATATTAAGTTGTAATTCTAGTAAATTTATTATTATAGTTTTTTCAAAATATTTATATAGCTTTTAAATATGCCATCATTCAAAAATCAACATTTTGTACCCCAATGCTATCTTAGATCTTTTAGCTTACAAAAAGATATTAAAGCTAAAAGCATTAATCTATTTAATTTAAAATCAAAAAAACTCTTCGAAAATGCACCCATTAAAAATCAATGTTCTAAAGACTACTTTTATGGGAAGGATTTAAAAATAGAAAAGGCTTTACATAAATATGAGGGAAGCTACGCAAACCTATTGCAAGCCATTCAACAAAATCCCGCATATAGATTAACAAAAGAAGATAACAAATGTCTTATAAATTTTTGGTTTATACAATACATAAGAACTGAATATCACATAAAAGAATCTTTACAATCCTTTCAAAGATTTGTTGAAGAAAATGAAATTCAAGAACATATTGATAATACAATTTTAAATCAATATGAAACCACAAAAATGATCATGAAAAACATGAATATTGGTTTTGAAATTCTAAATGATCTTACATGTATTTTAATTAAAAATTATACAAAAGTACCTTTTATTACATCAGATAATCCTTCAATTCTAACAAATAGATACTATTTCAAAAAAAAATTATTGAAGTATTTTTCATTTGGTTTAAATTCAATGGGAACTTTATTAATATTACCTTTAAGCCCTGAATATTGCTTTGTAGCTTATGACAAAAAAGTATACTCAATCCATCACAATAAAAATACTTTAAAAATTAAAAGAGATAGGGATATAGAAATCATAAATCAGTTTCAAATTATAAATTGCAATTACAATATTTATCTTAACTCAACTTCCTCATTTGAGAGTTATTACAAGAAATATTTAGGATTAAGATTACCCTCACGATATAAAATCACCTATTCCATTTTAGATGAAGAGAATCATAATTATAAAAAATTTAAAGTCATTCCCTCCTCTGAACTAAAAAACTATAAATATTCTGAAACTCTCACACATATGTCTACACGCCATCCAGAGCCTGATTTTTGGCCTAGCTTTCTTCAATGGAATATTCTAGGTTATGGTTTCTCGAATGATTCTGGTCAAGGACATGTAAGAGAAAAGTTTAAGGGCATGTTGGATCAAAAAAATATACACAAAGTCAAAATCTAATAGTTACTAAATCTTAAAGTGAGCAGCCCTAATTCACTCAAAGCATAATCTCGATTTTGATCAGCCTCTAATCCAACTTCGGTGTAATGTTGCCCACCATCATATTCAACGACCAAGTTTACTGATAGACAATAGAAATTCCTTAATTTTAGGGATCAAACCAGTGAACCTCCATTATCAATTAACAGTTGCACGAGTTCATCCTGTTTATCCTCTTCAACTGGAATGAGATAAACTTTATTATTAATCTGGATGCCTACACAATTAAAATATTCTTTTTTAAAACCATTCCAATGTCCAATACGATGTTTAGCAATCATAATACCATAATTTTTAGATTGAATATTTTTAAACAAACAAATATTAAAAACCATAGAGCTGTCTTTAGAATAAAAGTTAAAAATGGTATGGCAATAGAACTTAAAAAAATTTCTCAACAAATAAGTCAGTCCTAAAAAACCACTGAAAACAGGATAAAGATAATACAAAGACACGTGGTAATCAAAAATAATTATCACCCATCGATCTGAGTCAAATACGAATGGTACTAAGTACCCCACACAAACTATAAGAAATATAATTCCAAAAAATTCTCCCTGTATTAATTTAATACAATCAGTGTTTATAAAAGAATTATATTTAGTTAACTTGAGTACATTCATTAGTTTGTTCCTATATCAACTCAAGTAAGAACTGATATTGCTCCACTTTTAGTTTATCTACTGGGTTAAATTCAGTTGCTATTAAAGCAATTACTCAGCATCAGTTATATTGCTTCGTAAATCACGCGATGGAAGTTTTAAGTTTTTATTATAAGATTTCATTGTTTTTATTTTCTAAGCACTCAACCTATCCACAAACAACACACCATCTAAATGATCCACTTCATGCTGAACAATTCGTGCAGGAAAACCCTCAAAGTTCGTTTCAACTACTTCACCTTGTAGGGTGTGATAACGAACTTTGACAGCTAGTGCTCTTTCTACCTCTCCACGCTCATTCGGTACACTCAAACATCCTTCTTCCCCCAAACAAGTCGCTTGAGAAAATTCTAAAATCTCAGGATTCACCATCACAACAGCATCCATTTCTGGTGCATCTGGATAACGTGGATTAGGTCGGGATGCCACAATAATCACACGCTTAGAGATATACACTTGCGGTGCTGCAATGCCTACACCATTACGTTCAAGCATAGTGGCATGCATCGCAGAAGCCAGTTGCAATAGCCACTCGCTATTAAACTCCCCATGAGCAACCGTTGCCGCTTTAATTTTTAAAATTTCTTCACCACGTTGCGCTACAGGTAAAATTACACTCATCCCACGACCTTATTGTTTTTGATCAATACTCATACACATCGTATTCGATATTTATTCACGCTTCTATAATTTTCATTTAAGAATATTGTCATATTATTTACATAATAAAAATTCAATTCACGGTATAAAACAATGAACGCAACACAACTTTTTCTAGGGGTCATCTTTAGCTCGATAGGCTTAGGCTATTTTCTGTATGGCAAAAAACAAAAGATGACGATACCTCTCGTCTGTGGATTGGTTCTCATGCTATTTACCTATTTTATTGATAACACCATGATCATCAGCGTAATTAGTATTGTTCTATCGATCCTTCCCTATTTTCTACGCTTTTAAAAATAAAAAACTCCCCAAATGGAGAGTTTTAGATTTAGGTTAAATTAAAGATGTTTCTTTAATTCATCCTCAACGATTTCAATTTCAAGCTGGCTAAATTTACGAATTTCGCCTTCTGCATGTTTCTCCAGCATACCGCCAATCAACGGAACTTTAACTTTTACAGTCCATTTTAATGTTATATCAACTTGCTGGCTATTGCCTGTCACTTTACGCTCAGCTTTCGCATCCAAAGGCAAGTTTGCACCTAGCTCCACTGTCGAAGTTAAGTTTTTTAAATGTGTAATATCAGAACGCTTTAAGCGAAATGCATTTTTTAATAGTTTTTTTGCAACTTCAGGAATATTGACATCAAGGTTATATTCACGGCGTAAAGTATAAATATCACCATTTACATTAGATTCAATAATTTCTAAATTTTCACCCGGAATACGTTTACACACTGCTTCATGCAATGATGTTTCAGCAACTAATCTTGAAAAGTCTTCAATCGAAACACCATGAATTGTTTCATTAACCGTAAATTGATGTGCCATCTTTAAATTTCCATTTCGTTTTATTTAGGATCTCATCATTGCGCAAAAGTATAGCATTCTCATTAAAAACTCAAAATCTGATCAGTCAAAAATGGATGACTGCGCGGATTAGTTATTTTTATTGTAATGATGTCGACGACCTAATTTTACCGTTACACGTTCGGCGCGACTGATATATAAATAATGATCCCCATATTCAATCACCGCATAAAACTGCTCAGCACCATCATCCAAACCTGTTGCTGACCATGTTGTTCCTTGAGGAAATTCATCTAACCAAGCTGCTTTATAAAAATCTGACACCGACTCAAAATCCAAATAGAGTTCTGGATCTGCCATAATTTTGGCAGCAACTTGATCAAATTTTTGCTGTTTAAAGGCTTCTAAACTGAGTAGCACAGATATTCCTATGATCAAAAATAATGGTTTAATTTCAGCATTACATCTAAAGTAAATTTTTAACTAAATTACAAAAATACAGTGATTTTCTTATACCCCTATTTTGCTGAGGAATTTCCAACAATTCCACATTAATTTCAGTTTTATCAGATGCTTTTGATCAAGGTCTAATTTGCTTGAACCTGCTCAATATGCTATCAACTTATTATAACTTTTATCTTTTTTTACAACGATAAACTATAAGGAGCAAACATGTCTTATCAAAATATTTTAGTGCCTGTCGATGACTCTCCAATTTCTTATGCGGCGGTTGAACATGCACTTTCTTTAGCGAAATTGTCAGGGGCAAAAGTTACGATTCTCAGTGTGGTTGCAGTTGATCCATTTGTAGGTGTCGATTTTTATCAAGTTGCACCCGCTGTGACTGATTATTTCATGCAGGCTGAATCACATGCCAAGACACAACTGCAAGATATTGCTCAGTCATTTGTACGTGATGGAATCGAGGTTGCAACCAAGATCTATCATGGCTCTGCTAGCGAAGGCATTATTTTCGTTGCGGATGAAGTCGGTGCTGATTTGATCGTCATGGGTTCTCATGGTCGTACTGGCGTAAAACGCCTATTACTGGGTAGTGTTGCGCGTGCAGTTCTCACAGAATCACATATTCCAGTGTTGATTGTTAAGCAATAAATTTGTTAAAAAATCTTAAAGCCTTGTACGTCATTACAAGGCTTTTTTATTGTCTATCGTTTTTATTTGACCGATCTCCCCCCCATTTTGATGAATTACAACCCTACTCCATCATTTCAAAAGATGCTTCACTACGCTATGGACATAGACTTTCTATCAAAATAGTAAATGGAATCATGCTGCTATAGATAGAAAAAATGACCGTTTATAAAAAATAGAACCTCAACAATAAAACACGGTTTAACAAGGATGATGCCTATGAAACTCAACCCTATAGTGCTTGGTATATTTGGAATATGTATCTCGACATTGAACCATGCAGCAGCACTGGATCAATCAGGACAAACCATTCTGCCCTTTCTGGAAAATGGCAATTATGTTGAGGTGAATGCTACAGCAGTTGATCCAGATATTTCAGGAACGATCCGCAATCGTCCTGAACTTGTGAATGATCCTAATAATCTGAACTCTGGCAATATGGGGAATAGTTTTCATTATTACAGTGCTGCTTTAAAGCTCCAGCTCACTGAAAAAATTAGTTTTGGTCTACTCTATGACCAACCATTTGGCGCGGATATTCGCTATCCGATGCAATCCAATAATACATTCTCGGATAATGAATATACTCAGCAAGGAACATCGGTCAATGTTGATACTGAAAGTATTAGCATGATCTTCGGATTAAGCCCATTTACCAATTTTCAACTTTACGGCGGCGCAGTTTATCAATCCGTTAAAGGTGATGTCGCTTTACGTGGTAATTCTTATAGCGAAGCATTTAATGGCTACGATGCAAAATTTAAACAGAATCATGCAGTAGGTTGGCTTGCAGGTTTAAGCTATCAAATTCCAGATATTGCATTAAAAGCAGCTGTGACGTATCGCTCAAAAATAGATCATGACATGCAAGTCACAGAAACCATGTTCGGTGAACCATTAGAAGTAACCACACCAAGTAAAACCACAATCACGACGCCACAATCAGTCAATATTGATTTTCAAACAGGTGTTTATAAAGACACGCTCGCCTATGCGAATCTACGTTGGGTCAATTGGAAAGATTTTCATATCCGCCCCACACAATTTGGAGCAGTCACCGAATATCTCACTGGTTTAATCAGTGAAGGTTCTTATACAGGTGGTTTTGATTTAGATAGTTATCAAAAAGATCAATGGGCAGCGACGCTAGGAATTGGTCATCAATTTACTGAAAAATGGAGTGCATCCACTGAGGTGAGTTGGGACTCAGGCACAGGTAATCCTGCATCGACCTTAAATCCAACCAAAGGTTCTTGGGGGCTTGGTTTAGGCGTACAATTTAACCCTGCTGAGAACTACTTTATTGCAGGCGGTATTAAATACTTCTGGCTAGGCGATGTGGTAGCTGAAGACGGCACGTATTATATTCCTGTAGCAGGAATCAAACCGATTGCAGAGCAAGCAGATTTTAAAGATAACTCAGCGATCGCCTATGGTTTGAAAATCGGCTATAAATTCTAAGTTTTTAAATGTTGGGCATATGAAATATCTAGTTGGACTTCATCTTTTTAACGATCTTTTGACCGACTAGATATTTTTATGATTTAAACAAAAAATAACACCATTAAAAAGTTTAAAAACTGTTCTTAATTTACTGAGTTTATATAAAATAACCCTGTCTCATTGAATAAATTCTTTCAATACAATATCCGCATATTTCTTTATATTGCTACTCACCAATTCGGAAAACTCAATGAAAAAAACTTATATTTTAATTTCTATGCTTACATATGGGTTGCTTCAACCTGTTATCGCTTTTGCAGACAGTACAGAGCCAAAAGAAATAATGGATATGTTTATTGGTACTTTAAGTGTTAAAGATAAAAAAGCAATTTTGACTCGCTGCGATCTTGCTGAAAATAAATATACATTAAAAGATGCAGATTGGGCTGAAACAAAAGCAGTCGAAAATTATTTGTCAAAAGCAGAAAAACTAAAACAACCCATTTATGCAGAAGTGCTTGGTGCATATAAGCAAGAAGCAGATACAAATGTACTTTTAGTTGATTCAATTGAAAATATAACAGAAGCCAAAAGCTGTCACTTAAACGATTTATTTTAAAATTTATATTTTCATTGAAGATAGAAACGCTCTCATTTCTACTTAACAAGCCCCTTTGTTTAAAATATAAGGGGCTATTTATACCGTATCGTTATTCACGCAATGTATCCCATGCTTCAAAGGTATTTTGCTTATATCGTATTAACGTTGAAAACTGAGGAAGAATTGCTTCACTTTGCTTCGGTCTAAGAAAAACAAAATCATCAACTTGAATATCACAATCCTTCGGCACATTGACCAATTCTTGATTAGTACTACGCCCGTACAATGCATGGATATGCGCTTGGTTAGGATAGACATAGTCAGCCAGCCAATATCCACCATAGATGAATAGCGCCTTATGCTTATGTGGTAATTTATCCAATAAAGACATAGAGGGAAGCTGGGTAAACGGTAGGACTTTTAACACAGGCGCAGCAATCCACAATGCAGGTTGTAATGCCTTTAAAAAATCACTGTCAAAATCACTCGGTTTTAGTAGCATTGAACCAAAAGATAGATCATTACAAACACTATTGTCAGTATGAAAACTAAAAGTTGGACTCCCCCCACCATTAAAACAAAGTTGTTCTGACCATAGTGAATTAAACTGTTCTTGAATTAGCTTTTTATAACCCGCGTAAACATGTTGTGATTCTTGATAAGCAAGTTCTGGTTTTTTAATGATAGCTGGGATTTTGGTGACATGCGCATCATAGCCCATCAAACCAGAAAGTTTTAAATACTGCGGATATTGCTGAATCAGCTTTAAGATTTCGATCAGTTGTTGTGTCGACTGTAGCCCACCACGATGTAAACCAACATCAATTTCAATATTCACATCGAAGCACAGAGAATACAGTTGAGCGATCTCAAGATATTGCTGTAAGCGTTGCTTGCTATCAATCAGCCATTGAATTTTGGCATTCGACCACTCCGCATGCTGATCAAAAAAATGACGTACAGCGTGGGCAGGCATCGGCTTACCCAATAAAATATCTGCTTCAGCAAAATTTTCTAGGATCGAAACAATATGTGGTAAGTGAAATACCATAAAGCGTTGCGTATTGATTTGCTCAGATAACAACTTAAGTAAATCTAGGCTTGCTAATGATTTCACCACCAAACGTGCTCTTAAATGTTTGGCATGAGCAAGACGAATCTGAACATGTTGGATATTTTGTTTTAAAGCCGCTTCATCAACAATCAGTTGCGGTGTCGCTATCCCCTGTTTTTTCAGGTCTAGATTGAGTTGTTTAAAATAATGATCCAACATGGCTATACCTTTTTTATTTAATCGTGATCCTAAAAAAAATCTTATACGAGGGAATGTCATCTACAACCTGAGCAAGCCGAAGCGACTATAGCTTTAGTGAAGCGCAAGACGAAGAGGCTTATCCTAAAATAAATAAAACTCGACAAGACTCCGTTAAGTTAATTATTTTTCAATAAATTAAATCAATATTTAAGTCGAACCTGAATTAAAACTAACCTAAAAAAAGCTTTTCCAGATAGGGGTTTAAAAACTTGGCTTCTGGATCAAGTTGCTGACGTAAAGCCATAAAATCATCCCACTTTGGATATGAAGCCCGAAGCTGTGCCGTAGTCATAGTATGCATTTTTCCCCAATGAGGTCGCCCTCGATATTTCTGCAAAATCGGTTCAACTACATCAAAAATTAAACGTGGATCTTGCTTATGATATTGATGCACTGAAATCGAAATTGAATCTTGCTGATAAAAAGGGCTAAGCCAAATATCATCCCCTTTTACAAAACGAAATTCGAGCGGAAAAAAGGTCGCGACTTTATGTGTTCGCAGTGCATGTAATACTTCGTCTAAACAAGCAACCCCTTGATTGACTGGAATCTGATATTCCATTTCATTGAACTTGGTATTTCGTGGCGTCGGAAATATTTTGCTCGACCAATCGACATAGGTGGTCGGTTTGACAAAGATGCCCAATAGCTTTTGTAAATAAGGATTCAATGAAGGAAATGTTCTAGTTAACTCTGAGCACATCGTGAGTAAAGTATCATCCGAAGGAAAATTTTCTTTCCTAGGCAAAATTGCTTCCTCTGTCTCATCTAAAGTTTTCAGCATCAATTGCTTTTCATACGAAAATACAAAGCACTCGATATGTCGATGCTGATGCTTCCATTGATGAATATGTTGCATCATGTCCTCTACAGGACGAAGTTCAATATGTTCTTTAAGCTTATAACGCGGGCGATTTTGCATGGTGATCTTAGTTAAGACTCCCATGCTACCCAAAGAAACTCGTCCAGCAGCAAAGATTTCGGGATGCTCTGTTCGGCTACATGTCAGGATTTCACCAGAAGCCGTCAATAACTCAAAAGCTTCAACATAACCAGAAATACAATGTAAATCTGCACCTGTACCATGTGTTCCCGTAGAAACAGCTCCAGCTAAGCTTTGCTGATCAATATCACCCTGATTCATCAAGGCTTGGTTGATCGATTGCTGCTGTAGATGTTGGTCTAAATCATATAAGCGTGTCCCTGCATAAATACTGCTCTGACATCGATTAGTATCCGTCGATGCGACACCTGAAATATGATCTAAAGACAAAAGAGTTGCATCAGTACACACTAAGGGCGTGAATGAATGCCCTGCACCGACAATCCTGATCTTGTCATGATCTCTAACGATATTTTGTAACTCTTGGATGTTTGCAGGTTGTAAAATTTGCTGCGGATTGGACGTTTGAAAACCAGACCAATTTGACCACTTCGCTTGATGCCTATCACTCATACAGCCTCTCCTTGGTTCACAGCAGTTTTTAGATTTCCATGATTGGTACGTTTTGCTAGTTCTTGAAGTGGAATTGGTTTGGGTCGAGTCACTTGATCATAATCACGATATTTTTTATCTAACAATAATTGTTCAGCGAATAATTTAAACTTGCTTTGACACGCGGCTAAAGTCCATTGTCCAAATAAGGTATGCCCACCTTCATAGGCTTGTTGTTGATATTCCTCATACGTGGTGACATAGCCCATGTAATCATTGCAATATGAGGCAAGCCAAACTTGATCAATTGACGATTTACCAATAAGTTGTTGCTTTACTGTTTCCATAACGCGTTGCCCTGCAATCGTCGTAAACTCGCCCGGACAGCAAACAAGCGCTAAATTGCCTAAACGAACAATCTGTAGCGGCACAATACTCGGAACGAGTGGGCTTTGTTGAATCGCGCCAGCACGGACTTGTCGATTCATCTCTGCAATCAATGGATCAAGAATACTGGGAGGAAAACCAATCGGTTGACCTAATATTTTTTTAGCGTCAGCTTCAAGCAAAATCTGCTTAGGCCCTTGTGAAGCGTACAGCTGTTGATAAGCAGTAAAATCATGCGCAGCGTCACTCTTTAATTTTTGCTTTTTAAATTGATCAGCAAGAAATTGCATTCCTTTGATCAATGGCTTTGGCGCACCTAAACCATCAACAGGCGTACCTGCAAAAAATGATACGCCATGACAGGGCTGACTGGTTTTTGCATCCTTCTTGCCATGTGCAAACTCAGGAGGAACATCAATATGACTCAGATCAACATAAGAAAAAATTGCATCAATCTGACCTTGCACTTTCTGCATTGGTTGCTGCAAACCAGTTAATGCCAAATCACTTTGATAACGACCATTTTGCTGAGCGTAGTAATATTCCTGCTCGCCTTTAATCTTGTTGCGAATCTTGAGTTGATCTTTGCCATGAAAATGCGGTGACACATCGCCTGCTGTCGCTTGAGCAAAAATCGTGACTGGATTTTCAATTCCGCGTTCAATTAAATCCTGCTCTGAAAATGACGCTGCATAACCTTTATTATCCCCATCATAAGCACCTAAACTATTTCCTAAACAGGTGGCATGCACACCAAACAGAGAAATAAATGACTGTAATTTCTGCTCTCTATAAAAACCAATCAATTGCATTTCACGATTGATTGCTAAATGCGTTTCATGCTCTGAATGCTCAATCACCTCTGGATTTCGGTTATAAGCACGGATCGAGCGATTCCATGCAACAGGCGTATCATTTTCAAAATGTTGGGTGGAAAGACCGATTTCGGTATTTTGTTCATTTTCAATTGCAGTCTGAATACTGAGAACAATCGCATGCACTATTGCATTGACATGTTCAGGAACAAATCCCGGTGTGGGCATATTATATAAGGCTTCATGCGCGCAGCCCCCCGGTCCTGAATGGGTATGTGTTGCCATGAGTACCAATTGATTTTCATCAAACTCAGCACCCAACATTTCTCTTAATCGAGCGACAGTCTTACTTCGCATCGCATGAGTAATACAGCCCAAATCTAAACAACACAGAATCAGTCGACTCTGTTGCTGATCCACAATACTAAAGCTTCGCACATACAAAGCAGTTCGCTGCTCATAAGCACGATGTGACCATTGACCATAGCCAAACATGGCATAGCCTTTCGGTGCAATCTTGATTTCTTGTTTATCCCAACCAACTTGATACATTGGCACATCCTTTGTAAATTCTTTTTCTAACTGCAATAAAGCATGTTGAAAGTTAAACAAAATTATGAGATACCCAAAAGGGTTAAAGAATCTTCTTTTTGGGGGGCTAAACGGACTTATGCCTAAACAAATCATTCATGCGGAAAGCGCACAGCAATTCATACCACCTACAATTTTGGCAAGTTTGATCCATTATGCAGAACAGCAAGAATGGGATTATAAAAAATGGTTTGAAGATTCTGGTTTAGATTTAAATCAAGTGCAGCAAAGCAATGGCTTTGTTCGTTTTAGCCAAATCTGTGATGTGATTCATAAGGCAATTACCACCTACGACCAACCTGATTTAGGTTTAAATATGGGTCGTAGTGAAGGCCTCATTTCGATGGGAATATTAGGCTTTGCAATGCAATCTTGTAAGACTGTTGCCGATGCACTGGAAATAGCACTCGAATTTCATCGCGTTTCAGGTAGTGTGTTGAACATCGAATTTTCAATTCACGATGATATTTGTACGCTAGAAGTGACTGAATCGAGCCCAACTTTTGATCTCAAAGCTTTTTTTTACGATGAATTATTTAGTAGTGTAATTGCCTGTTTAAATGCAATGCTAGGTGACCACGATGATGTTATTGGGCTTGAACTTAACTATGCTCCCACCGCAAATTTAGAAGATTATCAATATCTTTTTGGCTGCCGTGTTCAGTTAAATACTACCAGCAATAAAATTCATTTTAAAAGCAGCATGCTCAGTCGAAATCTCAAAAATTACAGCCCCGCGAACTACGCTACGGCGATACAAATCTGTAAACAGGCTTTAAAAGAAATTGATCAGCTCAATCAAGTCGGCTTTGTGCATATAGTCGAGCATTTGATTGAACAATATTTACCTGAACGTTTTGAGATGCAACAAGCAGCAGATCATCTGCAAATGAGTGAACGCCATTTAAGACGTAAATTATTATCTGAAGGTTTGAGTTTCCAACAAATTCGACAAAATGTCTTGGAGCGTAAAGCTAAACAATTACTGGAAAAGAACCTATCCATGAGTGAGATTAGCCTACAATTGGGCTTTAGCGAATTACGTGAATTCCGACGCGCCTTTAAACGTTGGACAGGACAAGCCCCTTCGGTTTATAAACAAGAGACTCATCTTAATTAAATATACTTTGAAAATTCTGGATTAATTTTTTGCTATCCAACATTTTATAAAGAACTTATCCCTGAAATCACTGGTGCTACACGTCATCCACAACCTGCGTGAGATTAATCAAATGCTATTTCTGCAATTAATTTAAAGAGATGTTGGAAGTAAACAGGTTTTGTGGATGACAAAGTTTTTGGTTACTTTTTCAAAAAAGTAACTCCAGCCGAAGGAAAATCCTAAAATAGGATGAGATCTCTGTAAGATTCCACCGAAGCGATCAAATTATAAAATAAAACCGAAGGGATCAAACTATAAAATAAAAAAGCTCAGGATTTTACCAAGCTTTTTATCAAAACTAAATTTTAACTTGCTGCTTGATAAAACGGTACATCACCATTAATCGTGGCACGGTGCATAATCCGATGCGCATCACCATAATCAAATAAAGCTTTATGTTGCGTACAACGATTATCCCAAATCGCCACATCACCCGCCTGCCACTGCCAACGTAGATGAAACTGCTCATTGGTGGCATGCGCAAATAAGTACTGCAGCAATTCAGCACTTTCGGTCTCATCCAACTCATTAATACGTGTGGTAAAACCTTCACTCACAAACAAAATTGGCTGACCTGTAACTGGATGCGTTCTCACCACAGGATGAACAACAGGCGGATTACGCTTAAAGGTTTCTTCCAGCTTTTGACGCTCAACATCATTATGCGCAAAACGCTCAATCGGGAAAGACTGGCGGATATCATGCGTTGCGGTTAAGCCCTTTAACTTCGTCTGTAAATCTTGATCTAGCGCAGCAAATGCAGCAGCCCCACTCGACCATAGCGTATCACCGCCTACAGGAGGAATCTTGATGGCTTGTAATACACAACCCAATGGCGGTTTCTGGCTAAAAGTCACATCGGTATGCCAAAGCTCATTGTCACGTAAATCCTGTTTCCAGCTATCCAATACAATGATTTCAGGTACATTTTCGACTGATGGATAGATCGGATGAATATGCAAAGAACCAAAGCTACGTGCCAGTTCAGCTTGCGCGTGTGGCGCTAGCTGCTGATTGCGAAAGAAAATGACATGATGATCAAGCAATGCTTGTTGAATGTGTTGGGTGGTATGTTCATCAGCCGTGTTTAAATCAACATCGTGAATAATTGCACCGATTGTTGATTTAATCATTTCAATATTTAACGTCATCTCTAACTCTCTCATCTTTACCATTTGCACTTACAGCTGTTGACCATACCAAGGAGATAATTGCTTCTGTAACCAACGTAAGAATAATTCAAAACTGACTGCGACAATCGCAATCACAATAATGCCCAGCACGACAGTATCCGTAATCAGGAACTGCGCCGCCGACTGCACCATAAAACCAATACCACGATCTGCCGCGACTAATTCTGAAGCCACCAATGTTGACCAACCCACACCTAATCCAATGCGAATACCCGTTAAAATATGCGGTAATGCGGTCGGTAAAATCACATGCCAAAATACCTGTGACTGACTTGCACCCAATGATAAGGCTGCACGTTCACGATTAAGCTGATGACTCAGCACCCCATGCGTACTACTGATAATCACTGGTGCAAGAATGGAGAAGAAAATCAAAAGCACTTTGGTGGTTTCACCAATCCCGAACCAGATCACCAATAATGGCAAATACGCTAATGGTGGAATTGGACGCAACAACTCAACCAAAGGATCAAGCACTGCACGAACCCATTTATTCAGCCCCATCCACAATCCTAAAGGCACACCAATCGCAATCGCTGCAACAAGTGCCAGCAAGACGCGCGAAATACTCGCTGCCAAGTGCTGCCATAAGGTCGCTTTCATAAAGCCTTGCTGGCTGACTTCAAGGAACTTTTGCCATACCGATTGTGGACTCGGCAGAAATAAACTTGGAACAATTTTTAATGCAGTGATCAGGTACCAAATCACCAAGACACTCAATACGCTCGATAAACTCAATACCAAGCTACGATGGCGAGCAATAAATCCACCTAATGCATTCAAAACTGAAGCCGATTGTTTATCCGATGCTTGAAGTGCAACTGGCTTGGTCACTTCATAGGCTGTATTTTTAGCTTGACCCGTCATACAACTACCTCATGCCCTGCCTGTTTCTGCACACGTAAACGTTCAAACAGTTGTTCACGTAATTGAATAAATTTGGGATCGGATTTAATTGCTCGAATCGATTCGCCCTGCTTATAACGATCTGCAAAATCCAGCTTTAACGTTTCCACAATCTTGCCCGGTCGAGCTGTCATCAACACCAGTTGATTACTCAACAACAAAGCTTCTTCAATATCATGCGTGATCAGGAAGAACGATTTATTTTGCTCAATCCACAAATCTAGAACCAATTGCTGCATGGTTTCACGAGTAAAAGCATCTAAAGCTGCAAAAGGCTCATCTAATAAAATAAAGGCTGCGTGGCTAATCAAGGCACGTGCAATACCAACACGTTGTTTCATGCCACCCGACAATTCCCAAATATTGGCTTGAGCAACATGGCTTAAACCCACAATTTTCAGAATAGCATCGACTTGTTGTTGAATTTCCTGTGCTTTTAAGCCCTTAAGCTGCAAAGCAAAACCAATATTTTCCGAGACATTTAACCACGGCAATAAGGCATGATCCTGAAATACCACCGCACGGCGCGCATCAGGCGCAGTCACGACTTCATGATCCAGTTTAATCTGGCCTGAACTCGGTGCTTGGAAACCTGCCAAAATATTTAACAAAGTGGTTTTACCACAGCCAGACTCGCCCAAAATCACAGTCAAAGTGCCTTCTTCAATCTTCAGATTAATATCTTGAAGCACAGGTACCGTCTGCTTTGGAAAAGTTAAATGAAGATGCTCAGCAGCTAATACGCTCATTTCGATCTCCTATGGCTGTAAGAATTGAGTCGTGACATTGCCCTGATAATCAGGCTTCACCTGATCGACCTTGCCCTGACTTTTTAAGAAAGTCGCTGTATCAAAAATATTCTTGGCAAATTCACCTGCTAAAGTCGCTTGTTGTTGCTGACCATCCAGATAAATATTTCCAGAAAGTAACAATGGAATGTCTTTGGCATCAGAACCCGTCAATTCAGCAATTTTCTGGATATGATCTGCATTCTGCTCAAATGCTTTGGGATCTTGGTTATAAGCTTCGATCTGTTGCAAACTGGTCTTCACGAATGCTTTCAAGAACTCAGGATTTTTCTCGGCAAAGTCTTTACGGACCACCCAAAGATCATAAGTTGGCGCGCCCCATTCACCGACCTGTTTCGAGTCAGTTAAAACATGGCCGCTGGCTTTGACTTTGCTTAAAGCAGGTTCCCAGACATAAGTCGCATCGATATCACCACGTTCCCATGCCGCTGTAATTTCAGGTGGACGTAAATTGATGATCTTGACCTGATTGTCTGCAATATTCCAATGCTTTAAAGCGGACAATAAGCTGTAATGTGTGGTTGAAACGAATGGCACAGCGATGGTTTTTCCAATCAAATCCTGCGGCGTTTTAATGCCTGATTTGTTGCTGACCACCAATGCCTCAGAACCACCTAATTTTGCTGTCACCAAAAACACTTCAATCGGTAAATCACGGCTGGCTGCAGCAGCCAATGGACTTGAGCCAATATTGCCAATCACGACGTCGCCCGAAGCCAATGCATTGACCACATCTGAACCCGCATCAAATTTACGCCATTGAATCGCCTGTCCACTCTCTCGCTCATAGTCACCGTTAGCTTGTGCGACTTTGGTTGGATCAATACCAGTCTGATAGGCAATCACCACCGCTTTATTATTTCTAGACTGTGCGGGTGCGGCATCTTTTTGATTTTGATAGACAATAAAAGCAACAATCGCCACAAGGACGATCGCTGTAACGATTAACGGCTTGGTGTTCTTGATGGCCATAATTAGATGATCTTTCAACAATATCGACTTATGTTATGCGCCACGCTTTATGATTAAAAATAAGAAAAAATGCGTTGCTTATTTATTTTTAATATATAGAAATTAAGATTATCTGATGAACTCTATTGAAGTGACTTTAACAATTCATCATTCTGAATTATTCAATCGCTAAAATGTCCTATCTGACTTAGGTGATTTATTTCAATGACCTAAATGAGTAAAAGAATATACTGAGAAATCTGAATGCAGCAGTACAATGATGTTTCAATCCAGCCAGCAATTCCATTTTGGCAAGCTTTTTGGTTTTGGCTAAAACTAGGGTTTATCAGTTTTGGTGGACCAGCAGGTCAAATCGCAGTGATGCATCACGAGCTAGTTGAACAAAAACGCTGGATTTCAGAACGAAGATTTTTACATGCACTGAACTATTGCATGCTATTACCCGGTCCTGAAGCACAACAATTAGCGACCTATATGGGGTGGCTGATGCACCGAAACGTTGGTGGACTAATTGCTGGGATACTGTTTATTTTACCCTCTCTCTTTCTACTGATTTTATTGTCATGGATTTATATTCAATTTGGTGATGTTCCAATTATTGCGGGGCTTTTTTATGGGATCAAACCCGCAGTAACAGCCATCGTATTTCATGCAACGTATCGTATTGGCCATCGAACTTTAAAAAATCACCTTTTATGGTTAATTGCTGTCGCAGCATTTATTGCCATCTTTGTATTTAGTCTTCCTTTTCCATTCATTATTTTTTGTGCAGCGGCATTAGGATATGTATTTAGCAAATATTATCCTCAGTTATTTAATCAACAAAATATTCAACAACATCAGCAAAAGAATTACGGCACTGCACACATTGATGATGATACCCCTTTACCCCAACATGCGATCTTTAGTTGGTCTCGACTCGGGAAAATTTTAATCATTGCCGCTATTTTATGGTGTTTGCCGATACTTATTTTGAGCTTCAGCTTAGGTTGGCAACATACCTATACTCAAATGGCATGGTTCTTTAGCAAAGCGGCATTACTGACCTTTGGTGGCGCGTATGCTGTGTTACCGTATGTTTATCAAGGTGCAGTTGATCATTATGCATGGCTCAATCCAACACAAATGATTGATGGTCTTGCATTGGGTGAAAGCACACCAGGCCCATTAATCATGATCGTTGCTTTTGTCGGTTTTGTGGGTGCTTTTAATCAAGCTTTATTCGGTGTAGAGCATCTCTTTATTGCTGGTGTTGTAGGTGCAATCATCGTTACCTGGTTTACTTTTCTTTTTTCTTTTGTATTTATTTTAGCTGGTGCTCCAATTATCGAATCCACCCACAATGAATTGAAATTTACAGCACCTTTAACTGCCATTACGGCAGCAGTCGTCGGTGTCATATTAAATTTGGCATTATTTTTTAGTTATCATGTACTTTGGCCAAATGGCTTTGAACAAGCTTTTGATTATAGTGCAGCACTCATCACCATTGCCGCATTGATCGCTTTATTTAAATTTCAAATCAACGTCCTGTACGTGATTTTTGTCTCAGCGCTTTGTGGTTTAGCCCTATATTTACTTATTTAAAAAAATCAAACCACACTAGAATTGGGTCAGCTCTAGTGTGGTTTATCGATTAGATGTGATGAATCTCAATTGAGGCATGTACAATTTCTTCGTGAATCGATAATTCAGCTTTGATTCGATCAGGGTTTAAATCAGCGATTGTCGTCTCTAAACCAAGGATACAGGAAAATTTACCCTTACCCACTTTCCATACATGCAGATCGGTAATTTCAACATCCTTAAATGATTCAATAAGCTCTCGAATTTCTGCGACCACAGGATGCTCCATTTCAGCATCTAATAGCGTCTTCCCTGTTTCCTGAATCAATCCCCAAGACCACTTTGCGACCAATAATGCTCCGACAATTCCTAATAGCGCATCTAAAAAATTCCAACCAAAATATTTGGCTGCAAATAAAGCAATAATCGCAAGGACTGAAGTTACAGCATCAGCGACTACATGTAAAAAAGCCGCTTTTTGATTTAAATCATGATGATGATCATGTGAATGGTGATGGTGTGAATGTCCATGATGATGATCATGATGGTGGTGATCATGTCCACCTTCATGTAGTAACCAAGCACAAACTAAATTAATCACTAGCCCAACAATCGCAATCGGAATTGCTTCATTAAAATGAATCGTAACAGGATTAAATAAGCGCTCAAGTGATTGAATACCCATCATTAAAGCAACAACCATCAATAAGATTGCACTGCTATAACCAGCTAAGACTTCAATTTTCCAAGTACCAAAACTAAATCGTGGATCATGCGCATAATGACGTGCCATTCGGTAAGCAAAATAAGCTAAACCTAAAGCCAACATATGAGAGCTCATATGCCAACCATCAGCCAATAACGCCATTGAATTAAAAATCCAACCGCCCGCGATTTCTAAAACCATCATGATTGCAGTCAAAATTGTTGCAATTAAAATACGCTTTTGCGCTAGAGGATTGCCTTGATCAAACTGATGTGAATGACGTCTTTCTAGGTTACTATGCTGCATTTGTTTTAGCTTTAAAATATACTCCCCTACAGTATATATTTTTTTGGAAAAAAAGTATGTCTCATCTCCATCATGACAAGAAAATTTTAAATCGGGTTAAACGAATCCAAGGACAAGTTGCGGCTGTTGAAAAATCCATACTCAACCCAGAAAGCTCATGTATTGAAGTTTTACAACAAGTTGCCGCAGTCAAAGGTGCGGTAAATGGTTTAATGAATCAGCTCATAGAGCAACATTTAAAACAACATGTGCTGAAAGATGCAGATCATGTAAATGATGAGGAAATGCAGAAGTTTTTAGCTTTGTTACAACGCTACTTATAAATACCAAATGTCTTCGGTCAGTTGTTCAAGCTCTGATTTGTCATGGCTGACATAAAGCATAGGAATCTTTAATTCATTTTTAACCATTTGAAAAAAAGGAATAATTTCAGCTTTATGATCAGCATCAAGCGCAGACAACGGTTCATCCATTAACAATAAATGAGGTGAATATAACAACGCACGTCCTAATGCAACACGTTGTTTTTCTCCACCAGAAAGCTTGATCGGCATACGCTCAGTCAAATGTCCTAATTTAAGCAAATCTACAATATAGTCGAGTTCAAACTGACTTTGCTCTGGTCGAATATACTTAAAACCAAACAACAGATTTTGCATTACATTCTTATGAGGAAATAACTGCGCATCTTGAAAAACTAAACCAACACGGCGCTGTTGCGTGCTCAGGTTTATTTTATGTAGGTGATCAAACCACGTCTGACCCTGAACTTTTATCCATCCAGATTGAGGCGTAATCAAACCTGCAATGCTATGAAGAATTGTTGTCTTGCCCGAACCCGATGCACCAAATAGACCAACTACAGCATGTGCAGAGCTATAAGCTTGATCAAGGTGAAACTGCCCTTGCTGGATCGAGATATGACAATCAATCATGATGAAAAACCACGTTTATTTCTTTGATAACGGTTGAACCATTGAGCAAACCACAATGCAAAAAATGCAACCGACAATGAAATCATAATCAATCGCCAAACAGCCGTCTCAGTATCTGGTTGTTGCATCAAACTATACATCGCCAAAGGTAAAGTTCGTGTTTCACCTGCAACATTACCTACAAAACTGATGGTCGCGCCAAACTCACCTAAGCTACGACAAAAGCAAAGAATTCCACCCACTAAAATTCCACTACTAGCTAAAGGCAAGGTCACTTGCATGAAAGCACCAAGCGAAGAAGCACCCAAAGTTTTGGCAGCCATTTCTAAACGTTGATCAACCAGCTCTATTGCTAAGCGTACCGATTGGACCAGAAGTGGAAAACCCATAACAGCGGAAGCCAACACAGCTCCTTTCCAATTAAATGCAAACTCCAATCCATAAGGTGCGAGATATTGCCCAATTAATCCACGATTTCCAAAAACTTGTAGTAATAAATAACCCGGCACCACTGGAGGTAAAACTAAAGGAAGAAAAATGAATGTTTCGAATAGAGATTTACCAAAAAACTCTTTTCTTGCTAGAACCCAAGCGATGAATACGGCTGGAACCAGACTAAAGATGAGGCAACTTGCAGCCACTTTGCAAGACAGCTTCAGTACTTCTAACTCATCTGGGCTTAATATCATGACTGAATCACTTTAATACGCTAAACCCATACTTCTGAAATATAGTTTTAGCCTGCTGACTTTGTAAAAATTGATAGAACTTTACTGAATCCGCATTCTTTTCAACTAGACCAATCGGGTAAATAATTGGAGGGTGAGTGTCTTCTGGGAAAATACCTGCTATCACGACGTCTTTGCTGATAGCAGCATCTGTTGCATAAACAATTCCAGCTTGGCATTCTCCCCTAGCAACAAAATTTAAAGCCACTCGAACGTCTTCTGTTTCAACAAGTCGAGGTTTTATCGTTTCCCACCATCCGAGTGAGTTTAAAGCTTGCTTGGCGTATTTTCCGACTGGAACACTATTGGTCTCCCCTGTACATACCTTACCTTGTAGTACCTTACTTGGATCGAACCCTTTAACCATTTTAAGTTTTAGAGGATGATCTTTAGGGGTTATGAGCACAAGGCGATTCCCTAATAAATTAATACGATCTTTGGCGTTAATGATTTGTTTATTCTGTAAGTAATCCATCCATTGTATGTCTGCCGACATAAATACATCAGCTGGAGCACCTGCCTCAATTTGCTTCGCTAATGTTGAAGACCCAGCATAGGAGGTTTTCACTTGCGTCTTATAATTTTTTTCATACAACACATCTAATTCATTTACTGCATTGGTTAAGCTGGCAGCAGCGTAAATGGTTACTGAATCAGCTGCATAGATTTGAGAGCTTATTAATAAACTTCCAAAAATCATCCCTATCGTATGTTTCTTATGTCTTTTGATCAGCATTTTCTATCCTCACATTTCGATATATTTCCAAAAACATATCGCTTGATAAAGATACACTAAAAATGACATTTAGCTAATCATTCTTTCAAATTTAAGGGAAACGTATCGGCTAGAATACTTAGTTAGCAAAGTATTTTAAGCTCTAATATCTCTTAAAATAGATTTATCCCTTTACCACCAAACTCTGCTTAGGCAACAACTTACAACCACATGACAAAGCATCATTTACTCTTGCCACAGCTTTACCCATCACTTGAACTGTGGGATCACCCGCAACAATTGTGGCAACTGTTTGATGCTTTGGACAAGTTGCTTTATCGCCAACACAAGCAACAGGAATACCTTCAACTAAAAAACTACTATTTCCAGTAATTACTTGCCCACCACCTGTCGTTGGACAGCCAATAACAATATAAGGTGTTGCCATGCGGATATCTCTCTTATACTTTTCAATAAATTAAAGTACTTCAAACTCGATTCGACGATTTTTTCTACGTCCATCAGCAGTTGCATTGTCAGCGACTGGCTGGCTAGAGCCTTTACCCTCTGTACTCAAACGATCAATCGCAATATTTTTACTTACTAAATAGCTTTGTACAGCTACAGCACGTTCTTGGCTCAAAATTGTATTTTTAGCTGCATCACCAGAACTATCAGTATGACCAATAATTTTGACTTTCTTAGTACCTACTTTATTTAACGCGACAGCCATTTCATCAAGAATACTTTTACCTGCCGCAGTTAATATTGCACTTCCTGATTCAAATTCGATGATGCGATTTTTAAGCGCATCGTCAATAATTTTTTGCTCGGCTTGATTTACTGTAAGTTGTGCACTAAAACGATAAGGCTGTTGAACCAATGATTCAAATTTCGATGTTGTTGGTGTTATCTCATTCCGGTCAGTCATTTTTCCTGTCAATTCGATCTGAGTGCCACGAACATTCAATTGACCCTGCTTCACTTTTTTTAAATCAGAAGTAATGACTTGAGTAACAGAATCACTCCAATCATTAGGCGCAGAAACAGGTCGTACTTGTATTTTGTCTACGACTTGGTCTGCACCATAAACCGACTGCATTTTAGTTAAGATCGCCTGTTTGCTTGCATCATTCGGTACAACACCCTCTACGACTATCGGGGCAGCATTAATCGCGGCACTGTAACTTAAAACTGTTAGCCCAAAAGATAGTGTAGTCAATATCACTTTCGAATTATTTTTCATCGTTACTCATCTAAAAAAGTTTGTCTGAAAAGTTTTAAACCTTGATTTAGGCTCAATTGACGCTGGCAAAGAGATTGCTCTAATGTCGCAAGACCTGCATTCTGTTCAAGATAAGCATCAATCCACTGTGCTTGAATCAAAGAAACCCAATGCTCACTCTGCATGTTCTGAGTGAAAATATCACTCAGTGCCATGATGTCTGCACCTTGAAAGCCAATAAACAGAAGTGGTTCATCGCGATGTAAAATCCCTATTAACACCTCGGTATTACTACCTCCTAAGAATCGACCAATCATTCCTACCCAAAAAGCAGCGATTTCATAACAATACATATGGTTATTAATTGGAAGAATCAGCACTTTATTTAAACGGCTTGTACCATTATTTAAAATTGGCTGTAACAAAAGTCCAAGACCAATCATACTTTGAGCCAATTCATACACATTGATCTTCATCAATTGAGCAAATGAGTGCATCGTATGATTTTCATAAAAGCTATTACATTCAGTGGATGTAAATACTTGAATAACATTCGGTAAATTATTCAACTTTTCAATCATGATATTGGTATCAGCAATACTACGAAGAACTCTATTTCTTTGGAATAAATCCACCAAAACAGCTTTATAAATGTACGGCGCTTGCAAAAGGTTTTGGTATGGTTGTTCAACCTCAAGTAGCTGACTTACCACCATTGGAAAAGCACGTCCAGAACTGTCTTGACTTGCAATCAAATTTGCAGCCAAAAACATTGGCTCGGCTGGATTTGCAATAAAGAAGTCAAGTGCAGGTAAGGAAGCGTAGCGTTGTTTAAACTCAGGAGTACGCATTGCAAGCTCTAATGCTTCAGTAATCCACTGATCAAGCACTTGGATCAAAGCATATTGACCTTTGGACTTAATGAAATCCCCTCTTGCAGGTGTCTTTCCATAATACAATGGGGTGCTTTTTAATTGCTGCATATCAGCACCTCTTGCTTAATGATGATCATCCCTATCATTGCTGTACTGCTCCTGATTGTGGTGATAAAACTGGCGGTGCTTTCACCCCCTCTCCAGCTGGCGTTGCTTGCGCTGCAACAACACGAACAGCTTTGTCTGTTACCACTTTATCAACCAGTTTCAATCCAGCATATCCACGACTAGATCCAATATTTCCTGAGCTATTTCCACTGATCAATCTGAACTTCACTTTAATTGAAAGAGATGGCTCAGCCTTGCTCGTCCACGTCATTTCAAAGCTGCCATTTTGTTCTTTGCGTTGTGCCGCATCAATCAAACGGTTAATCCCATATTCGCCGGGCTCTTCAAAAATCGTATGCGTCTTACCTTCCAAATCTACAGCCGTGATGCGCGCACCAGGAATCGCTCCCTTATTTGGCCAAACGAAGTTCACCCACTGCTGAATACCATTTTCAAAGACCATTCGCTGACCATCGATATCAATCGTGTAAGACAAATACTGTGGATTTTGTAATGGATAAAATTGGAAATTAGACTGATTTGAAGTAGGCGCAGCAGCAGGCTGATCTAAACTGCCTGTCGCCATCCCATTGATTGGTGCAACATATTGCTGGAAAGCCATAACAAATTGTGGATTTAAACTAATACCTAAATCTTTCCACGTTTTTGAAGTAAGAACGTATCCTCGGCGTATGACAAATGGATCTAAGGCTTCTTTAACAAATCTAGAAATGCTTCCAGTCTCACCAAAAATTTGAGCAATTTCATTACTTGTTGCTTGTAAAGTAACACCTGAATTAAAGGGATATTTTTGACTTAAATTCGCTTGGAATGGTTGATAAGCTTGAATACCCCATAGTTTGTTTAATTCATCCTGAGTCGGAACAATCAAACTTGCAAATGATTGCGTTAATGGTCCCATCAGTAGCTTTTGCAATAACTGCTGGTCAGTGTCTTTCAAACCGACCATCATTTTTTCATCAACATATTTCTGAGTTACATTAAAGACTGAGCTTTGATCATTAATGGTTTGTTTCACCAATGTCATCGCACTCGGTCCAATTTCACCAGCAGTTTTTAAATCATTAAACTTACTACGCACTTGAGCAAGATTGTTCATGTACTCATCAAACAACGATTTATCTTGCAAATCATCCCGCTTACGAACTAGCTGATAGAACATTTGATATTCTTGAGAGATCGCACCTTGCGCTTTATTCACTGCCTGTGCAGCAGCTTTATCGTCGGTATTATTTAAAACTTTTCGTTTAAACCATGCCACAAAACCTTTTTCAGGCACAGCAAGTTCAGCTTGCACAATCGGATTATCCCAGTTCGTCTCTATTGCAATCCGTTGTAATAATGCTCGAATTGGCGAGTTTTCAGGTTCACCCAAAACATCAATCGTTTTTACTTGTTGGCTGAATTGATCGGCTTTTGCGTAATAAATTCCGTTCAGAAACTTCTTCCACTCAGCTACATATTCTTGTTTATATAACGCAACCAATTGCTTACGAATCTGTTCAGGACTACCAGAGAAAGTCAAATCATCAGATTGATTGCTGTTCAGCACCCAATCCTTACTATCGGTTGGTTTATTTGCGGCATCATCAATTGCTTGTTCTACATATTCCTCCCATGCTTTATGAGTAAATACACCTGGTAGCGCATAACTTCCCAAAACAATATTACGATTTTGCTCACCCACGATTTGACCAACCGTTACTGCAGGGAAGCGCACTGCGGCACGCATTTTAATTTCGTTATAGACACGATCTCGCGCAGGCATACCACGTATAACAGACAATAAAACTTGGCGTGTTTGGTCGACGACTTGCGCATCTGTTTCTAAAATAGGGAAATCTTCTTGATTAGTTAAAGACATCGCATAAGATAAAATTTTCTCAGCATCTTGAATCATCTCACCACGCGGCATATCACCACGATTTACATCTAACCACGAACGCCAGAATCTAGACACCTGATCACTCAAATGACTACTATCCATATATTCAGGATTGCTCAACATAAGATATGCTTTCAAGGCGTTATAGGCATCTTGAGGATTGCTATCAGATGGCTCTAAATATTGTTGAGTCTTGGCAACTTGTTTAATTTCAACATTTGCATGATTGGCTTTGAGCGTTGCCTCATTATTTTTCACACGCTGTAAATACTGCGCAATATTTTGCTGTGTTGGAGTTAAAACAATCTGTTGTATCCCTTTCAGATACTCAGCCTTTAGACTTTCGCGTAACTGATTGCCTTGATATAAACCAAAACTAAATTTTAAAGGGCGATTTGCATCAAATTCATCTAGCTGTTGTAAACGCTCTTGCAAAATCAGTAAAGATTCAAGTTGGGTTGATAATTGTTGTCCAGATGCTTTTTCTAAATGTACAACTTTATCTAAATCCGCCTGAACATCTGCAATCAATTGCTGATTATTTCGATATGACCATACCCATACACCCAGAACCAAAGACACACCCACCAAAGCAGCAATAAAAGCAATATAACGCTGACGTTTTTTAGCAGGATTAATATGTTGTTTAACGAGATCCTTATCTCGTAAGATCACATTCGAGAAAAGACCTTGTAAGAAGTAACCATGATTAGGTGTAAGCGAAGAGTTTATTCCATCCTGATCTTGATTTGAGATTTGCTGTAATTGGAATTCTTGGGCAATATTTTCAGTCATTGGACTTTCAATAGCGCCTTCCTGTAAAGCACTAGTGAAATAAAAACCACGGAATACAGGTTGGAACTGGTAAGGATTTTCTTCGAATAATGTTCCAATAAAACTTTTCAACGCTGGTTTTAGCGTTTTAAACTCTAGTGGAAATGTCATGACGCTTGGTGAAATATTTTGTGAATGACGACGACTCAAATGCGTTGTACTAACACTTTTTAGTCCATCGTAAAGAATACTGTAATGCTTATCGAATAATTCAACTGCATTATGAGATGAACTTTGCTCATAGGGTAAAGTAGCACCCCAAGCTTGATTGTATTCTTGAGATTCATAGCAATCGAAGAACTCAGTAAAACCAGCAATTAAGTCCATTTTTGAGAAAACTAAATAGACAGGAACCACAACTTCTAGTTTTTCAGTCAAATCTTGAATTCGAGCACGTAGATTTTTAGCTAGTTTTAATGAACTTTCAGGACTTTGGCTAATCAACTCAGCAATACTGACAATCACAATAAGGCCGTTCACAGGTGCTTTTGAACGGTTTTTCTTTAATATATTTAAAAAACCTAACCATTCAGAATGGTCTTCGGAATAAACTGAATAACGCCCTGCTGTATCTAATAAAATACCTTCTGTTGAAAAGAACCAATCACAGTTACGCGTTCCACTCAAACCGGCTGATACCATTTTTTGATGTGTTTCTTCAAATGGAAACTTCAATCCAGAATTATAAATTGCAGAACTCTTCCCTGCGGCTGGATTACCGATCACCATGTACCAAGGCAATTCGTATAAAGCAGCATTGCCCTTTTTGTCACCCAGTTTAGATTTACGAATCAATTGAATTGATTCTTTAACCTGTTGATTGATCAGTTGCAACTCGGCTTTATCTTTTTGTTGACCATTTTCTGAGTTGCCCTCTTGCTCTATCGCATTAGCAAGCTCTTCGCCTTGTGCAGCATGACGTTTTCTTTGTATTAACCAATAAATTCCATAAACAATTAGCCCCAAAGCATAAGTCGCAGCCAACGCCCAAAAGATATGGCGAGGAATAGAAGAATATGAGGAAATAAGCGCCACAAATAATGATAAGGCAATGATTGCCTTAGGATTTGTGATGTACTGCCATAGATAACCTAAAATGATGTACATTGAGTTCTCGAATTCTTAATAAAATTAATCAATCAGCAATTGCGACACTTTCCTGATCTGCTGAGACCTCTGGGAAAGTTTGAAAAAATGCTTTTAAATCTTGACTATAAACAAATGCAACGTATTGATCCGAAAGCTGAGCAGCAAGCATCACTGCAAAAACTTTTGCGACATTTAACGTATTTCCAACTGCAGGTTTACAGTACAAATAATGATGTTGCTCAACTGAACTTTGTCCAAAAAACTGCTCAAGTCTCTTTACAACTTTGATGTCTGATCCATCTTCAGCAACAAATACAAATGGAGCTTCATCTTGATATTGCGGTAAATCATGGATATCTAACTCTTTAAATATTTGATTTAAATTATTTTGATGAGCAACCAACTTTAAAGTTTTTAAAGGCTGAAACTGCTCTATTTCTAGACAAGGGTGCGCCACAAAACAACTACTGATAAATTCAGCTGGAATATACACTTTCGCACTCCAGCTCTTTTCATCAATAACATCCTGATCAATTTCAGAATCGACAGCAATCAACCATGAAATTTCATGAGGTTGTTTTTGAATACGATCAAATAGTTCAAGTAAATACTGATCAGAAGATGCTGCACTCACAAAGTGATATTCGATATGCAATTTTTGCGGAATGATTTCTAAATCATAAAAAATGGTCTGAATATATTCATTACAATCGTGTTCATTCCACGTATGTAGGAGATCTTCAGACAGTAGAATATGTAAATTGAGTTTGTCTATACGATAAACTTGTTGAACCTGCTGAGGTTCTAGATCTTCTTCACTATCATGCGTTGGATCAGTCCAAGCAGGATGCATACGGTATTCATACAGATTTTGGCTTTCATAGAATAAACTTGAAGCTTTTAAATGCTGAGAAACCCGCATGAGGAATTCAGTATTTTGTTCAATTTGATGCTGAAGCAATGCGGTAATACGTTGCTGACGAATTGATAGAAAATCTTGCTCAGATTCTTCATCATGTCCGAGTTGTTGATCTAGATCAGCAACTCGATAAGATAAAATCGGTAGTCCTTGAAAATTCAAAAGCGCTGTATCAAGTTGTGCGCTCGTAAATTGTTTGATCCCTTCAACAATTGCATCATTTTCACCAAAGGAGTGATAAGCACTCGCAGCAAATACATTCAATGCTATCCATTGACTAGGTTGATTAACTTGTTCTACATCAACCTTCTGATCACTCCCCTCATCTTGTTGACTCAATGCCTGCTGCTTTTTCTTCTTGCGATGTTGGTAAACGCTATAAACAAACCAAGGTGAAAGTAAAACAACTGTGATAACAAGAGGGAGAAAAATAAAATAATTAATTAAATCAGCAGATTCAGGTTGATACTGTATGTCACGCCAGTAAAAAATCACAATCAGAGCAACCAATACAAAGCAACTCATCAAAGTTGCAAGGATTTTCTTAATCATTATGCCGCTCCCAAAAGTGCATAACGAGTTTCCTTGTTATGATGCAGTTGTTCTGATGGCATTAGAAATGTACCCTGCCCCAAGCCCAACTCATGGCTAGAATCAAGACACAGAGGACTGACGTTATCTTTATCTAAAATCAACCGAACATCGATAAATAAAGTTGGGCTACACCAAGTTTGGATGAGATCTTTTAATTTTTTATTTAATGGTTGATTTGGTAAAAAAGCTAAATATTTTTCGCGTGATAGTGGACCAATTTGGATTTCAATCTTGCCATCTATCTGCTCAACCGTGTCACCACAAAACGTGTTCACACCAAGTAAACTTGGGTTTGTGCCCCCTAGCGTTGTTTTTTGATCTTCGCCTAACTTAAATTTTTCTTTTATAAATTCCTCAACATTGACTTGTTCATTAAAAACACAGGATAAAACGGTTTTCAAAGCGTGTGCCGTGTTGTTTTGCCCTTGCATCAAACCAGAAAATTCAGCGAAATATTCATCTAAATCATGTTGTTGATGCTGAGCACGAACATAGCCATTCAAAGCATGCAAGATATCAAGATAATGATTTTCTTGTTCTATTTCATAACGGATAGGTAAATTATAAGTAAGACTTGCATCTACATATTTAGCGGTGAGATTATGGTTAAATAAACCAAGAAATTCTTTAATCTCAAGTCGTTGTTGTCTTGAGCTTTGCTTTACCTTATTGGTATACGTATATGGTAAAGCTCCTTGTGTTCCTGTTAAACCGACAATCAAATTAGTCAAATGAATACGATCATCTTGATAACTTAATTCTTCAATTTCTGTCACAGGAAAACTTAAGCTAAAAGAAGTGTCGAACTTAAAATCAGCCGACCAATTTTTTACGCTACTGCTATTGGGTACATGACGCAATAATCGTGTTGACTGAATAAACTCAAATGCACTCGATCGATTAAAAACCTGATCAACTACAGAAGTGTCTTGCCACCAACGTTCTGAACGCATTGGTACATCTCCTGCTGATGAATACTGTCTTTAACCACGACATCGACGAAACTATTGATTTGGACTTTTAGATTAAAAATATGGCTTAATAATTGAATGAAAATATATAAGCTATGTCCTCTAAATACACTACTATTCACAGTCAACTCAGCTTGAACACCTCGAATAAACATTGGAAAAGGCTTTGCATGAACGAGCTTATTCGTTGTCGAGAAACTCAGACTTTTAAGCGCATCAATTAACAAAATATTTTCTTTTGAATGTGGCAAGTTATACAAAGCAAGCAATTCTTTAACATGACTCAAAGCATCCCCTTTCATCAAAGCCAAAGTGTTCAAAGACAAATGTGAAATGATGCGCCATTGTTCATTTTTATTTTGATCAAAATAGAATGGAGATGTTGGACGCTTTAAAATCAGGGCGCGTCTTGCCAGACTACTATCATTCAAATTTAAAATATTATTGCTTTGACTCAAAGCTTCATTTGGCAAATCGCCATTTGAGCAAAGTAATTTCGTACTGATGAAATCTGATTTTATTTCATAGGGTTTTAGGTCTTTTGAAATGATTGAATATCCCATTTGCTTATGTTTGCTTCGGGAAGTTAAATAATTCAAAGAATAGAAAAATTGTACTTTGTCATTGTGATAATGACTCATTGCAAAAAAAGGCAATACAGGAAGATGTGTCTGCTCCTGATTTGTCTTTTCTCGTACCATATTCATTCCAACAACTGAATAAACATGATAAAGCTCAGGATGATGAGCATCTGTAATGAGTGGATATTGCAATTGTGTATGAGAAATTTTTTGTGGTTCAGCCTGCTTTTCAAATAAGTTAATCGCAGGTGTAGTAAATAATTTGAAGTTTGCGACATTCAATTCGGAGTAATTACGAACAACGGCTTGATCATTTAAATTGAGCTTAAGATGAATCAAGATTTCAAAATGATTGCTACTCCCTACCAGTGTCTTGAGTTGGCTTAGATCCAAGTTTAAATAGTTAAACTTCTCTGGGAAGCAAAAATACTCCATCAACAAACGATAAGCATGGTGAGTATGCTGATCAATAGGCAACAAACTTTCTTGCTCAGTAAACCCCATCACTTCAAAAGGATTATCAATTTGGACTAACCGCTGCCCGACACGAACCGAAAAACCAGTCTCTTTTCGAAAAATGCTATCTAAAACCTGCAATGGGAAATTAGAAATTGCATCTAAATAAATTGATAACTTTTCATCTAAAACCCAATTCTGCGTATCATTGAAGATTTCAAATTTTAAGCTAAGTGATGCATTTTGATTTAAATGCATATGACTGCTTGGAGACGTCTGGAACGCTAAACTTGTTAATGTAATCGGCAATAATCGAACCGTATTCGTACTATTAAACTCACACTGTACCCCTTTAAAACTACGAGATTTCAATGTGGTTTTTTGAGGAATGATATGTGCTGTTGTAAGTTGCTTAATTTTATTTATATCTTCAAAACTAACTACTGTACATGCAGGGAAATGGCGTAGATATTGAGGGAACATAACCTCAAACAAGGAATGAGTAAAAACGTCATAACTATCTGCTAATTTTTTATCAATACGTGCAGCAATAAGTGAAAAAGCTTGAATAAGCCGCTCAATATGTGGGTCATCAATTTGTTCTTGGTTTAATGACAGACGTTGCGCAATTTTGGGATATTTCTGCGCAAACTCTCTAGATTGCTGGCCAAACTCTTGTAATTGTTTTTCGTAATACGGTAAAAGTTGTTCTATCACGGTACGCTCACACTAAGTTCTAGCAGAAATAACATATTGCTGTGTTGTCGGTTTCAGTAAAGCGTCGAAAAAAACAGGTTCGTACAATGGGTGAATGTTTAAGTACGCTTGAATACTTAAGCATAGTGATCCCATATTGTGACCATCTAATAACATCTCAACTTTAATCTGACGTAACCGTGGTTCATGCGCAGCGATAGACTGTTCGATAGACTGACAAATTTTATCCCGATCCAAAGGATTCGCTGTTGAGAGTCCTACGAAATCAATAATTCCAAACTGCAAAATAGATTGTTTTGCCAATGGATAGTCATCCATGTCTTCATCAAACTGTGCAATACGACTATTAAGTAAATCCTCTAAATCACGAGCAACAGATTCTCGTAATTGCTGAATAGATAAACCTCTTAAATAATCTTCATGCTCAGGAACTAAACGATCAAATAACGTTGATCGAAATCCATAAGGATATAAATGATCTAGATTCATTTCACAAAACAAAATATGGGAGAAATAGAGGCTAATGAATAATTAACCTCTATTAGAAAATCACGATATCTATTACGCAGCGTATGAAGCTGTGTTATTAGAAAGTGACCATTTCTTAGTAACAGCACCTTTCGCAGTACCGTTAATATCTTGTTGATTATATGTCCACTCAACAGCAGCATATTTCAAACCAAATGCTTCTGTTGGTACACCTTCTTCATTTACAGTTGGTGTCACGCTTGATACAAGCACATGCTTCAATTTGATTTGTAAGTACTTGATGCGCTTATCACCATTTGCACGGTAAAAATCGATTTGTACTTCATCAAATGTATAACCAGCAGAACATGCTTCCCAAAGTTTAGGGCTTGTTGCATCTAAATCTTTAACAAAGATCATGTCTGAGTGTTCAACACGTTCAGCAGTATGGCCACCAACACTACTCGAAGTAGCTGATTTTGGTTGGCGGATGTTGTGCGACCAAGAGTTAACTTCTAGCCAACCTTTGTGCTCAGAGTCACGAGACTCACCATCCACTTTATATTTGCCGCGAAACTCAACGTATATATCTTTCATTTAAAAATTACCTCTATTTATTTAAAGTTATTATCTAGCTGATCTCATTTTTAATTTGAGGACTGCGGTAGTTCAGTCACGAGTCGCAAAGAAACGGACAACTCATCCAGCTGGAAATGCGGTCTTAAAAAGACCACTGATTTGTAGTGACCTGGTTGAGCAGGATCTTCTACAACTTTTACTGATGCTTCACGAAGCGGATATTGCGCCTTCGCTTCTTGAGAAGCACCATCATCAAGCAATACATATTGAGAAAGCCATTCATTCAAAAAGGCTTCAACATTTCCTGCTGATGCAAAACTTCCTACTTTGTCACGCATCATTGCTTTTAAGTAATGAGCAATCCTTGACACTGCCATGATGTATTGAATTTGGCTTGAAAGTGCTGAGTTCGCATTTGCGGTATCGTTGTCATATTTCTTCGGTTTTTGCGTAGATTGGGCACCGAAGAAAGCGGCATAGTCAGTATTTTTACAATGCACCAATGGAATAAAACCAAGATCACTTAGCTCTTTTTCACGACGGTCAGTAATTGCAATTTCAGTTGGGCACTTAAATACCACTTCACCGTCTGAAGTTTTGAATGTGTGAACAGGAAGTCCTTCAACTAAACCACCACCTTCAACACCACGAATCGCAGCACACCAACCATGCGAATCAAATGCATTAGTTAAACGCGTACCAAATGCATAAGCAGCATTCATCCAAAGATAATCATGATGATTTTCACCAGAAACATCTTCAGCAAAGTTGAAGCCTTCTGTCGCTGTTCCTTCTTTTGGATGGTACGGCAAACGACCTAAAACATGTGGCATAGTCAAAGCAACATAGCGAGAGTCTTCACTGTCACGGAAAGATCGCCATTGAACATATTCAGCAGTTTCAAAAATTTTAGATACGTCACGAGGTCGGTCAATATCAGTAAACGACTCAAGACCTAAAATACTTGGGCTGGCTGCTGAAATAAACGGCGCGTGAGCTGCTGCGGCAACATGCGATACTTGTTCTAATAAATACATGTCAGATGGCGTACGATCAAATTCGAAATCACCAATCAATGCAGAGTATGGCGCACCACCAAATGAACCATATTCTTCTTCATAAATCTTTTTGAACAATGTGCTTTGATCAAAATCCGTTGCACCTTGAAAGTCCTTAACCAATTCTTTTTTCGTCGTATTTAACATACGAATTTTGATCATTGGATTAGATGGTGTTTCTTGGCAGAAATAATAAAGACCACGCCAAGTAGACTCAATTTTTTGAAATTGTTCGTGATGCATAATTTGACTTAATTGATTTGAAATCAATGCATCAATTTCAGCAATACGTTTATCAATAGACAAAGTCATATTTTCAGAAACAGTGATTGTTCCTGCCATTACTTCTTTAGCCAACTCACCAATTAAACTTTTAGCGCGAACATGCTCATCATCATTACGTGCGATGCGACTTTGCTCAACGATTGAATCTAATAAATTATTAGAATCTGCGGCTACTGCTGTTGCAGCTAAGGCTTGTGCATTACTCATTTTCAGCCTCCGCACTTAATTGACGTACTTGATCTGTATTTTGTAAGACCTCATCCAACAAATCTTCTAGTCGCTCACTGTTAGAGATTTTGTTACGAAGATCTGTTAAACGTTCACGTGCAGCAACTAATTTGCGTAATGGATCAACCTGCTGAACAACTTGCTCAGGTCTAAAATCTTCCATTGAGTTGAATGTCAAATCCACTGACATGCGACCACCGTCCTCAGTCAAAGTATTTTCGACTTGAAAAGCAGCTCTAGGCGCTAAAGATTCCATAACTTCATCAATATTATCTAAATCAACATTGATGAATTTTTTATCTTTTAATTTGGTTTTTTCTAATTCAGAAGCCGCAGAGAAATCACCCATTACACCAACAACAAAAGGTAATTCTTTTGACTCTTTCCCATCCCCAACTTCAACATCATATGTTAGCTGGACGCGTGGTGGTCGAATGCGTTGCAGTTTCTTCTGTACACTTTCTCTTTTCGCCATAACTCTATACCTCTGATTGTTATTTCAACGAATCGAATGGATTCGAACCTGTCTTTTGAACAGTATTTGGTTGTTTAGAAACAGTTGGGGTCACTGTTGTCTGACGTTTTGTAGTCGTGTTGACCTGATTTACTGTTTTTCGGGTTGATTGCGTATTCCGAGTTTTCTGCCTATTGGAGGTACGGCGAGAATTCGTAGTTTGTTGAATTTCTTTTTGAAGTGATTCATCAGTAATTGCTTTACTTGTTGATGTATCTGGTGCCGGAATTGCACTGCGAATATTGTCACTCAATTGCTTTGCAGGCGGATAAGTTGAGTCATTACTGAGATAACGCATTTCTTCAGAACGCATATGCTTTAAAGCATTATTTGCAATTTCTACACTTGCAAGAAAAGTTACATCTGTGAGTGTCGCGCCTCGCACGTTTTGTTGTTGCAATTGATTTGCTAACTGCAATGCATTCATGGGTTGCTTTAACTGATACATACGCATGGCCGCTTGAGCTAACAAATCATTAACTCGCGAAGCATTGTCTTTATCACACACCTGTTGGTAAATATTTAATAACTCATGATCCGTCTGATTCGCAGCTAATGGGTTGTGTCTAATACACTTACTTTTTAATTTAATTGGCTTAATTTCTTGATCTCCAGCATAAACAGAGCTGTCTACTAGACAAATCGTTATACAAAGAGTTGATATTAAAATACCTTTTTTCAAAATATGCCTCATCATTATTTAGTTTATAATTGAAGAGTGGACAATTATTGTTAAAAAACCCTCTTACTCGTCAATTTTTATACACACAGAACATTTCGGCGAATTTAACAAAAAAATCACACAGAAAGTCAATACTAATTACGTTTATTAACATTATTATTTTTTTGATAGAATTTTTTTTAATAAGTCTGATGCAATTTTTGTTTAAATGTGACAATTTTTGTAGTAGAATAATCTGTATACCTTTTCAAGGTTTAGATAAGTTTTTGATTTTATTCAAAAAATATATATTTAACATAACAAACATATCAAGCCAAAACTTATGAACTAGCGCTTGGTATTCGAAAAACTTGTGAGTCGTAAATGAGTAATCTTAAGGTTTTAATTACAAAACTATCCCAACCTACTCGTTCAGCTTTAGAAAAATCTGCAAATTATTGTATTAACCAATTAAATTATGAAATAGAAATAGAACATTTATTTGTAGAGTTATTAAATCAAAAAGAACCCAATGATTTACTTATTTTATTAAAGAAAAATAATATATCTTACGAAGCATTAATTAATGATTTAAAAGAAACCATTCTATCCTTACCCAAAGGAAATACTAGAACCCCTATTTTTGCAAAATCTATCGTTAAATTATTTGAACAAGCATGGTTATTAGCCTCTGCGGAACAAACACCTATCATTCGCAGCGGCCACTTGCTTGTTGCATTACTAACTGCACCTGATTTGCAACAAATTGCCGCGAGAGCTTCAAGTTTATTTGAGCTATTCCCAATAGATACAATGAAACACAAGTTCCTTGATATTTGTGAACAAAGTAGCGAACAAACCCAAATAGAAAATAGCCTTTCAATAGATGGGCAACAGAATAAATCTCAAAATGCTCCGATCCCTGTTAAGACGCCAGCCCTAGATCAGTACACAATCAATTTGACCGAAAAAGCGCAAAAGGGATTGATTGATCCAGTGATTGGTCGTGAATTCGAAATTCGTTTAATGCTGGATATTTTGATGCGTCGTCGTCAGAACAATCCAATTTTGACAGGTGAACCGGGCGTAGGAAAAACGGCTGTTGTGGAAGGCTTAGCTTTAAAAATTGCTCAAGGTCTGGTTCCAGATGCACTCAAGAATGTACATATCCATGTTTTAGATATGGGATTATTACAAGCAGGCGCTAGCGTAAAGGGTGAATTTGAAAACCGATTAAAACAAGTGATTCAAGAAGTTCAAGCATCAACACATCCTATTATTTTATTTATTGACGAAGCGCACACATTAATCGGTGCTGGTGGTCAAGCGGGACAAAATGATGCTGCAAATCTACTTAAGCCTGCTTTAGCACGTGGTGAGTTAAGAACGATTGCCGCAACAACTTGGGCTGAATATAAACAATACTTCGAAAAAGATGCGGCACTTAGCCGTAGATTCCAAGTTGTCAAAGTTGAAGAACCCACAGAAGAAGTTGCTATTGATATGCTACGTGCCATGATCCCAGTCATGCAAAATCATTTCAATTTACATATTGATGATCAAGCAATAATTACTGCGGTTCAAGCCTCTCATCGTTACATTAGTGGTCGACAACTTCCAGACAAAGCAGTTAGCGTATTAGATACGGCAGCAGCCCGTGTTGCATTAACCCAGAATGCTCAGCCAGTTCTTCTAGATCAACTTAAAGCACAGCAACACAACTTAAACCTTGAGCAACAGATTTTAATTCAAGAACATCAGCATTTCCCAATTCATCATGAACGATTAGAGTCACTTAAACAGCAACTTGCGACTTTAGATCAAGATATTCAGGCAACAGAGGAAAAATGGCAGCAAGAATTAAAACTTGTACAAGAAATTAACCAACTAAATACTCAATCTGAGGATGAATCAGCACATTCTAAAATTGAGGCTTTAAGGACAGAATTAGAGCAACTGCAAGGCCAAGCACCATTGGTATTTGAACGTGTAAATGCACGCATCATTAATGAAATTATTTCTGACTGGACTGGTATACCTGTTGGAAATATGGTCAATGATGAAATTAAGCAGATTTTAACCCTTGAAGATAAATTAGCAGAACGAGTTATGGGGCAAGACTATGCCCTGTCACAACTCGTACAAGGAATCAAAACTTCTAAAGCAAAATTAGAAGATCCCAATAAACCACAAGGTGTTTTTTTGCTGGTTGGTCCAAGTGGTGTAGGTAAGACAGAAACTGCGCTCGCGCTTGCAAATGAACTGTATGGTGGTGAACAACATTTGATTACGATCAATATGTCTGAATATCAAGAAGCACATACTGTTTCATCTTTAAAAGGTGCACCTCCAGGTTATGTCGGTTATGGACAAGGTGGTGTCTTAACTGAAGCTGTACGCCGAAACCCATATAGCGTGGTTCTATTAGATGAAATAGAAAAAGCACATAGTGATGTTCAAGAACTTTTTTATCAGGTCTTTGATAAAGGTATGCTTGAAGATGGAGAAGGTCGTATTATTGATTTTAAAAATATCACGATCTTGTTGACCTCAAATACTGGTTCAAGCGCGATTATGCAAGCCTGTTTAAACCAGCCTGTTGAAGATTGGCCAAATGCTGAGGATCTGATTGAGCATCTAAAACCAAGTTTATATAAACAATTTAAACCTGCTTTTATTGGACGTATGCGAATTGTTCCATACTTTCCATTACATGATGACCTACTTGTTCGAATCATTAAACATAAACTTGGCAAAATTATTCAACGTATTGAAAACCAATATGCAACGGCAGTTGAATATTCTGATGACCTCGTCGAATTACTTTTAAGTCGTTGTACAGAAGTTGATAGCGGCGCACGTAATGTCGATAACATTTTGAATTCAAGTGTATTACCTTCTCTCGCGACTGAGATTTTAGTGGCATTAGCTGAACATAAACTCCCTAAACGTATCATAATTGATATTAAAGATGATGATATTAGCTATCAATTAGAGCCAGCAGAGAAAGTCACTAAAAAGCGCACTAGTAAGAAAACTAAAGCTGACGTTTAGTAATTTAAAGATTGAGTCAACATTGTTATGTACATGGATATATCATCTCTCCTCACCCCAATTTACGAGCAAGCGCCGTGTGGTGAGGATTTTTCTTTTTCCAATGAGTTTCATGCAATTAAAAAAGCAAAAACTCAAGATGACCTACTGTTAGATCAAGGTGATTGGGTTACTGAACCTAAACAAGCGGATTGGGATTTTGTCGCATCTACTTCAGTCGATTTACTTCAATCCAAAAGTAAAGATATTCGCTTACTTACTTGGCTCTCTGAAGCTTGGGCCAATCTTTATGGTTTTGAAGGGATCTCGAAAAGTCTTGAATTAAGTCATCAACTCCTTGAGCAATATTGGTTAAGCATACATCCAGAAGTAGAAGATGATGACTTAGATCAACGCATAGGTTTATTACAAGGCTTAATTAATCAACTTCCTTTATTAATTAAGAAAGTCCCACTAATCAATCAAGCTCCTTTCTATCATCTTTTAGATTATGACAACTTTCTCTATCATGAAAATATTCGTCGCAAACAGAGCGATGAATATGAGAGTTCACAAAATTCAACAGAGTTAGAATTATTTGAACAAGCTGTATCGAATACCGATAAAAATTTTGTTATCAAAAATTACCAATATTTTAATGAAATACTCCAGCAATGGTCTGTTTTAAAACAAGTATTGGATGACTTATTAGGCTTAGACTCACCAAGTTTTGCTTCAATAGATTCAAATTTAGATAACATTCATATCAGTCTGAAAAAAATTTATAAAACAGAGAACTTTGTGCAGACCTCTCAGCAAAACATAACTGTGACTGAAACAATAATGGCACCGACAACAACCGAAATATTGACTCAACAAAGCATTCCTCAAAACCAAATGTCTTTTCAGCCTCAAATTCAATCCCACATTGAGAATCGTGAACAAGCAATGCGAGTATTACAGGATATTGCAACTTACTTTGAGAAAAATGAACCTCATAGCCCTGTTAGTTATATGCTGCAAAAAACAATTAAATGGAGTCAGATGCCACTTCATGAATGGTTAACACATGTAATTAAGGATGAACATCCGCTGCAAATGTTGCAAGACACATTAGGTGTTCAACCAAAGAATGAATATGAATAAAGATTGGTAAGTAAAGATGTTTAAAGCAGAAAAAGTATTGTGGGGTGAAGGATTATTTTTACGCCCTCAACATTTCCAGATCCAAGATACCTATCATGAGCAGCGTTTGAATCATACTGTTCGAGCAATGATTCCTCATGCTTATGGCGTACAGAAACTAAAATTTGATTCAATACAACTTTCTACACACGTACTTGCTTTAGAAGATGTAGAAATTATTTGGCAGGACGGTGAAATCTACCACGCCCCTGCCCAAGATCTGTTACCTGAACCGCTTTTACTAGACGATTTAAATCTTCAGGGTGAAATGATCGTTTATTTGGCTTTGCCAATGTTACAAGCAAACAAAAAGAATATTGCAGATGACACTCGAACCGTATCAAGCCGTTATCATAATTATTTAACGGAAACTCATGATTTATTCACAGATGCAAGTCCTGCAGAACTCAATTTATTACGCCGTAGAGCTGAATTCAAATTACTCGAACCACATATTCAACCCAGCCAAAATTTGGATGGTTTCTTATATTTAGCGATTGGGAAATTAAAACGTCAAAGTTCTGGCAGCTTTGAACTTGATCAAAAATTCATTCCACCCATTTTACATATTGCGGCTTCTGAGTCTTTAACTGGAAATCTAAAACGTACACTGAATGTCATTAAGGCAAAAATTAAAACGATCCAAAGTAATAATCGTGAGAATGAACAAAAGCTGATTGAGTTCCGTTCCGGTGATATTGTCTCTTTCTGGTTAATTAATGCATTAAATACCGCTTATGCAGGTTTAAATCATCTTCAACAATATCCATTGGTGCATCCTGAACGTTTATTCGCTGAATTGCTGAGACTTGCAGGTTCACTGCTGACATTTTCAACTGCTTATGATGTTGATCATTTACCACATTACCAACATCAACAGCTGCAAGACAGCTTTCAAAAACTGGATATTATTTTAAGAGACTTGTTAGACACTATTATTTCAAGTCGTTATTTCAATATTGCATTAAAAGAAACTCGACCATCTTATTGGGTCGGTAGTCTAGAGTCAGACAAAATTACCCGTGATACACGGTTATATATTGCTGTTTCTAGCAGCATGATGCAAACCCATGAACTCATTCAAATCGTTCCTTTGCGCTTCAAAGTTGGCAGTACCATTGACGTTGAGCAACGGGTTATTGCTGCACTTCCAGCTGTACCAATTCATCACTTAATGCAAGTTCCTACCGCAATTCCAGTGCGCTCTGGGGTGAGCTATTTTGAAATTGAGCCACACCATGAACTGTATCAAAGAATGCTTGAATCAGAAACGATATGTGTCTATGTCCCTGCGGGCTTTCAAGACATTAGCATTGAACTGATTGCTGTAATGAATACCTAAGAGAATAGCAATGACGCAACATCCTACAGGCATCCCGTCTTTATTTGATGATGGTAAAATTGGTTCAGGACTTCCAAGTTCTGATCAGACGCTAAATAAAACTCAAGCAACGAATTTAATTGATTTATTGCATGATGGTTTTTATCTGGTCTTCTTACTCCGAAACAAATATATTCCTTCAAATCCCAATGATTTTCGCGAAAAGATTTTGGACTTACTCAATCGCTTCGAACAACAAGCGAAACGATTACAATTCCCTGCTGATGATATTCACGATGCGAAATATGCCTTTTGTGCTTTAATCGATGAAACTATCGCAACACAACAAGATGCTGCTTACTTTAATCTACAAAACACATGGTTAATAAGCCCATTGCAGCTCAGTTTGTTTGGCTCACAACTGGCTGGCTATCGTTTTTTTGAAATCCTCGAACAACTTCGTAGTCGAGGAAAAGAACGTTTAGCATCGCTAGAAGTTTTTCACTACTGTTTACTTCTTGGTTTTCAAGGTAAGTATCGTTTGGAATCAGTGGAAAGTCTAAACCATCTAGTTGCTCGTGTCGGTGATGAAATTGATTATTTAAAAGGGAAAAAAGCCGCTTTCTCACCTTTTGCTGCGATCCCTGACCAAATTAAAAATATTATCCATCATGAGTTACCGTTTTTGTGGATTTTGATCTTCTTATTAATATTCAGTGTACTGACATTTTCTGGACTGAGATTTATGTTGTCAAAACAAAATCAAAGTGCTTTATCGCCTTATCAGAATGTTATTTCAGCACCAGCTGAAGAAGCACATATCACCATCCATTTACCTTAGTTGATAGCGCATGATTCAGGAAAAACCAACTTCTTTACGCTTATTACAAACCAATAAGAAAAAAAGTCTATCTCCTATCGTTTATGTTTTGATTGGATTTATTTCAGGTGTAGCTTGTACTTTATTGATTGGCTTTGTTTTCTTTATGACGCAACAGAAAAGCAAAACAGAAGTAGATAATATCCAAACGGAGCAAGAACATTCTTCATTACCAGTTGAAACGCAAAAAGAATCATCAAAAGAAATTGCTGTAACCTCAACTCATGATGATGCTATGGGAGCAGAAGAGGACAATAATCTCGTACAACCTGGCAGTAATGACTTAAATAAATTCTTCCAGCATGCGCCAACAGTACCAACAACTCAGACAGAACAAAGAAGCTCACCATTTGCAAATGAACCAAATAAAAAAGTGGCACATCCACCTTTAGTTGTTAAATCAACTACGACAGCAAACAGAACAACCTCACCGCAAAATAACAATATTTCGAAACCTGTCCAAACAAACGAACCTAAATCACAAGTTACCGAACCAGAAGTTGAAGCACCTCAAGCAACAGTTCAAATTAAAGTGACGCAAAAACCTTTTACAGTGAACGAACTCCATTAAACAATGATTTGGTTTATTGCAATCTGCTTCATCAGTATTGTCATTACACTAACACTATTAATGTCACACGAATTGCGTTTTAAAGTTAAGCAAAGTTTGCTGTCTTTAATTCCTGATAGTAAGAAGCGATTAGCAAATGCAATGCAGTTTGCTGAAAATATGCATCAAGCGGCATCTCCTTCGCGAATCCAGTCGGATTGGCATTTACAACAATGGTGGATCTTAATTGCAGGTTTCTTTTTATTTTCTAGTATTCTGATCTTTGCATTTACACGGCCGATCGATTCTACTCGAATCGAAGCAGAATATTTAAAAGAAACTGATCCGCAAATTTATGCCTTACTTGATGGAGAAATACTTAGTCCTCCACCAGAAGTAGATGAAACACTAGTTCAAGATGCAATTGTCGAAGCAACTCGATTAGAGCAAGCATATCAGGCTCAACATAATATGAGCATTGATGCATCTCAAATCGAGATTCCAATAACACACTCACATGGTAATTTAGACTCGCCTCTTGTTGATCGTAAATGGGATAAAATTAATCCTCGTTATAAACAACGTCTACTTATGGTCTTTAAAATCATGAAGGAACAACATGGGTATGACCTTGTGTTACTGGAAGGTTATCGCAGCCCAAGTCGACAAAACATGCTAGCAGGCAATCCAAATACAACACGTGCTAAAGGTTATCAAAGCTATCACCAGTTTGGGCTTGCTGCCGATGTCGCATTTAGACGCAATGGAAAAATTGTGATTACGGAACGAGATCCTTGGGCAATGCGCGGCTATCAACTTTATGGGGAAGTTGCAGAATCTGTAGGATTGACTTGGGGTGGCCGTTGGAAGTCAATCAAAGACTATGGTCACACTGAATATAGAATGCCTGGTTTAAGAAAAACCAAAGAAATGGCAGAGCAACTTATTGCCGAAGGGCAGTTAACGGCAAGTCAATCTTAGCTTGTGTTTTAAATAAAAAATTAAGGCTTGTACTTCATCAAGTATTTAAAATATATCTATCTAAACTTATGTAAATAGATATATTACAAAGATAATTAGCTATCAATCTTATCAAACTGACGATCAACTAAACTCAATCGTCCACGTACAACATCTGACAACATACGCCAATCTGAAATAAAGCTATATAAAGGTTGCTTGAAACTTGCTGGCTTATTATGTTCAAAGAAGAAATGCCCCACCCATGCACAAGCATAACCAGATAGTAGACCATAAACCAAATATTTTGCCTTGCGTTGGCGAATCGCTTTACTCCAGAAATACAAACCGATCGAACTGCCTACCACATGCAAACGGCGGCTCGTAATATTTCGATGCTCAGTTAAATAAAAACGGTAAAACTCATTGTAGTTTTTAATAGGCAAAGAGAATTCCACTGGCTGAGGTAAATTTGCTGGCGCATTCATTTTATGATCATCCTAATCTTCTAAGGCTTAGCACACGTTAATGCATTTTTTGTTCAAAATAAAGTCATTGCATACCATCCTTTTCCAACTTAAAACAACTTTACAATGATTGTTAAGATCAACAGGTTATACTCATTTTTATATTTATCAGTCTCATTGATCAGGAGTCATTACATCATGGAAATAGAGTTAAAATTTCAACTTCCTGAATCTAAGAAAAAAAATGTCTTACAAACTTTAAATAAGCAAAAAGCACAGAAAATTCGTTTACAAGCTAAGTATTACGATACAGCAGACCGCCTACTTGCGAAAAATTACGTTGCGATTCGTCTACGTCAAGAAGGTGAACATTGGGTACAGACATTTAAAGCGGCGAGCAAAAATCATTTACAGCGTATCGAAGAAGATATTTTCTTGGGTAAATGCGCAGAAGAACCTGAACTCGATCTATCTCTTTATAAACATAACCAAACTGTTCAAAGTGTCCTACGTGATATTTTGGGTAATAATGCTCCAGAATTAATCTTGCAGTTTCAAACTGATGTACAAAGAAGCTTTCATGTATTTGAATTTGAAAACTCAAAAATAGAAGTCTGCTTAGATGACGGAGAAATCCGTACACCTACCGATCAAGCAAAAATCTGTGAGGTAGAATTTGAACTGAAACAAGGTTCTGCTCAAGATTTAATTCTTTTCTCTAAAACTTGGGTAGAAAAATATCAGTTATGGCTCGATGTAAGAAGCAAAGCAGAACGCGGTAATTTATTGGCTATTGGCAAAAAAGTTTCTCCTGCCACCAAAGCTAAATCGTTAAATTTAGAATCAAATGCCAGTGCCGAACAAGCAATAAAACAGATTATTGAAAATACCTTGAACCATATTCTGCCTAATGCAGCTGCGATTGCAGATGGTGTAGCCGAAGCGACCCATGTCCATCAAGCGCGTGTTGGATTACGCCGCTTGCGTTCTGCTTTGAAACATTTTTCCAATTGGTCAACACAAATTGATCCAACATGGGAAAGCCAATTGGCAGAAATTTTCCAAGCTCTAGGGCAATCTCGTGATCTTGATGCAATCAAAGACGCTGTCATTCCTTTGGTTCAACAGGTATCGCATTTTGAATTTCCGCTGATCGCCAATCAAACAAAGGACATTGCTCAACAGTTTAGCCATCCCAAAACAACTCAGTTATTTTTATCATTATTGAACTTTCTGTATAGTGAAAATGAACATAAAGCCAAACTATCTAAACAGGCAGCAAAAAGCTTATCGAAATTGTACGCCAAAATTCTAAAAGACTCGGCTCAGTTTCTGGATCTTCCTGTTGAGCAACAACATCGCACTCGTAAACGTGTTAAACAATTGCGTTACTGCATCGACTTTATTGCAGGTCTTTATCCTGAGAAAAATATCCAACCATTTTTAGATAAACTGGAGCCGATTCAGGAATATTTAGGTTTTTATAATGATCTTTATGTTGCTGAAAAAATCTTTGAGCAACAAGCAGTAGGACAATCAGAATTTCTATTTGCATTAGGTTGGGTCAAAGCGCAACAACCGCATGTTGCAAAGAAAGCAGATAAAAAGCTGAAAACTCTATCTGTTCAAGACGCTTTTTGGTAATAAATTTTCATTTTCTAAGTTTATTTCATATCGGAGTCATGCCGACTTTTCATTCAATTTCAGAAGATACCTTCGGAGACCTACCTTGCGAAACGTTGTTTCTCATTTCGGGAAAAGTAGGTAAAACCTGAGTTGCGGTTATAGCAACGTAAGATCTACAAAACCTGAGGTACGAATAGCAAAGATTAATAATCTTTGCCGTACCGCAAGGTGAAAGCTTGCTTGAGCATGAACTACGCACTTCGTTTGTCTTGCGCTGTGCCAAAGCTTTAATCGCTTTGGCTTGCTCAGGTTGTAGATGACGCTCCCGACACTCATATTTTCGAGTAAAATACTCAATTAAATCATTTACCGATACTTTCCAAAAATTTTCCAAATCCCATTATCTGCAATCGGATCACTATAACTATCATTACGTTGCTTACGTGGCTTATCCCGTGCATCTACTAATTTAAAATGTGGCTCAACACTCAGAATCACGCCATTCATATAAAAACGTGTTCGTGTATATTCACTTTGTCCATGCTGAAACACATAAGTTCGTAAATCAATAAATTCACGATGGGCGACTAAAGCTGCCGTGTCATCACTTCCCAACCATTCCTGCATCGCAAAGATTTGATCTGTATCAAACTGCCCGCATTTCTCCACCAAAGCAGCCACACCACGAAAGGTCTTTGATTCTTTAGCTCGCGTTTTATTAATACGAATTCGATCTACATGAAAGAAAAACAAGGGTAGATTTAAATGGCTTGGTAGATGAATCGCTTCCACAGCTTCATCTTCCATAAACGGCTGACACAACTGCTGTGCTCTTTCGATCAAAGGCTGCCATTGACGATAATACGCTTCAACTTCTTCTTTCAATCCATAATAAATTGGCAAACCTTCGACATGCTGCAAGTATTGTGGTGGATAAATATGTTGACGAAGTAAAGCTATATCTGTTTTTAGACTTTGAATGGCGATCGTATCTTGCATCATCTTGATCCGAATTGCTTAGGCTATTTTAGATTAAGACAAAGGTTTAGTTTCGACAAGGCTTTGTCTATAATAATGTGTCTTATTTGTTGTTTGGAAATACCATGTCTCAAAAAATTAATGCCACTGATGTAACGGAAGAAGAAGCTTTAAATGCGGTGTTTTTTGAGCGTGCGGATGAGTTTATCAAGCAAGCAAATGATTTCTGTCACCCACCGAAAGGTCAACAAGCAAAGCCAGAAGAATTACGTGGTCAAGTGAGCGCGGCTATGTTATTCGCCACTGCTCGTTTTAATACGTGGGTTGCTGCCAATAACTTTAAAGATGGCGAAGAAATGCGTGAAGCGAAAGAACAAGTGATGTCTTATTTACTCCAACAATTCCAAATGATGTTAGAAGATAATTTTGATGAATATTGCGAACAATTTGAAAACTATCTTCGCTTCCGTAAAAACGAAGACTTCCACGCACATAAGCATGATCACTAATTCGAATGTACGGGAATGACTATTTCATTCCTCAATAAGAAAAAGGCATTGAATATTTCAGTGCCTTTTTCCATTTAAAATGCAGTATTAATCAAATAACATGTGTATGCAACAAAACTAAATAGCCAGATACTACCTTTAACGCGTCCAATCCGACCTTGCCCTTTAAAGCTCAACGTGAAAAGTAACAAGCTCAATGTCAGTGTGCCCATGACAACCATATCGCGCTGTAAAACTTCTGGCGGCACTATCGTAGGATGAATTATGCCAGCAAGCCCAACCACAGCGAGTGTATTAAACATATTTGAGCCGATCACATTGCCAATCGCAATATCAAGCTCTCCTTTTCGGGCCGCTGCAATAGAAGATGCCAACTCAGGTAAGGATGTACCAACAGCAACAACGGTTAAACCTATAATCAGCTCACTAACACCAAAAGCTTGAGCGATTTCCACAGATCCCCAAACCAATAGTCGTGAACTAATCACTAAGACAATCAAACCAAAAATCAGTTGAAATATTGATGTTTTTAAAGGGACTTCTTTCTCTTGTAATTGGTGATCAAACTCATGACTTAATACATCACTTTGGTTTCTCATTCCTTGCCAAATCGTCCAGCCCATATATAAAACAAGCATCAACAGCATAATAATGGCATCATTTCGACTAAGCACACCATCAAAGATCTGAAAAATACAAATACCTGTCACAAGCAATAACAGAGGAAGTTCTTTACGCACAACAGCGGAATGCACCATGATCGGTTGAATTAGAACCGTAACACCAAGTATTAATGCAATATTTGCGATATTGGAGCCATAAGCATTGCCTAATGCCAGTCCTGGATTGCCATCTATCGCAGCCATCACAGAAACAACAATTTCAGGTGCAGACGTGCCAAAGCCTACTATCACCATACCAACCAATAATGGCGGCATACCAAAATGACTTGCCGTTGCTGAAGCACCATCAATAAACTTGTCTGCGCTCCAGACTAATAAGACCAATCCGAGAATGACCGCGATCACAGCCCAAAGCATGATTTGTTCCTCTATTTATAATGATCAACATCATAACAATTGATTGTACGCATAATAAAATGCAAGCAGAAAGAAACGATCTATCTACTTGCATCTAAGTAAGGTTGCTAGCTAAAGCTAACCCACTATATTCAATAAATTATTGAGAGTTCTGAGCCTGTCCATATTGATCAGCCATCACCTCAACAAAATGATCTAACTTGATGTATTTTTTAATCACTGCATCTACATCTGCTTTGGTTAATTTAGCAAGTGCTTGATCTCGAGTAGCACGATCAAGTAGCGTTTTATTACGCTCTAATTGACCAGTGAGCATCCCATGAATATTTCGTTCATCTTCCAAAGAAGTCACACGTTTTTTCATAATGTCTGCTTTTGCAGCTTCAACTTCTTGTTCAGTCACACCTTTACTCAAAAGCTCATTCAACACTTTATGTACAGATTGAGAAACTTGATCAGAACGACCAGAAGTATAGTTTGCCGTAATACTTAGCGTACCATCATTCACATCTGGATCTAAGTCTAAGCCGCTACCAAAACCGTAAACTAATGCATTCTTCTCACGTAGCTCTTGCGCTAAACGAGAAGACAATTGCGAATTACCTAGAATATGGCTGAGTACAATTAATGCTGGTGCATCTTGATGATATGAACCTACAGGAAGTGCCAAAATACTTTGATAACTACCAAATTCACGCTGTTCAGAAAGTGCATGAACTTTCTGTGCTTTATAGACGGTATATTGCCCAGTTACCTTTTCATAAGGTTGTTTTGATTTCCAAGAACCAAAAGCTTTCTGCAACGTTTTTTGCATTTTCTTCGCATCAAAATCACCTGTTACAGCAATCTGAGCATGATCAGTAACAAAGAACTGATCATAGAATTGTTTTACTTGAGCTTGAGTCGAATTACTGATTTCTTTTTTCGCAAGTTCAGGTTCAAAGTGATAACGTAAATCACCAGGCTGATAAATTTCTAGAATTTTAGAGAGTGTCATTGAAGCCACTACCGCAGGTTCGGTATATGGTCGATCTAAAACAGACAAGCTCTGATTCTTTGCTAGATCAAATTCAGTTTGCGAGAATTTTGGTTGTTTAATGACATCAATTATGAAGTTTAAGAAATCCTCAAATTTATCTTTCTTCGCTTGAACAACGATCGTAAAACCATTGCCATTTGAACTGACTGACGCACCACCACTTGCAGCAATGGCTTTATCTGTAATTTCTTGCAAGGTATGCTTCTCAGAACCACGCAACATTAAATAGCTGGTTAAATCTAAAGTAACGCCTTTGCCAAATAATGATTTTTCGTTACCGAAGTCTAAGCTAATCGTCGCATAGGTTTTATCATCACGAGTTGATGTTGGGAACAAAGCATAGCGAATCCCATTTTTTAACTCACCGCGTTTGATCTTCTGCTCATTCTTTTGCAATTCTTGTGCAGACTGAGCTACAAACTGAGCAATTTCTTGTTTATATACGCTTGGATCTTTCATTGGTTCAGGCTTTTCAGCAGTTTGATCCAATGTTTTTGGTTTATCCTGTGTTTTTAAAGTCATCGCTTTCTTTTGATCTTCAGGCGTAGGTAATATGTCGCCTGAAATACGATGTGATGACACTAAAAACTGTTTTAGTGTTTTATTCGCATCATCAAGTTTTAAATCTTGAACTGCTTGTAAATCTTTAAAATATTGATCCCATTGACCATGAGATGAAACAGCATAATCACTTAAACGAGAACCTAAAGCCACCGCATCATTCATAATAGTATCAGCAGAGTTTTGGGTAATATTTTTAATACGTTGCAATTCAGCTTCAGTAAATGGTTGGCTATTTTCAACCCCGACCTTTAGAGATTCATCAACCTTTTTAGCATCATGATTTGGTGCGTAAATTGCCCCCATAAACACAACATTAAAATCTTGATCTAGCCATGTTGTCGATTGCACAGCGGTGCTTATACCCGTTTCAACCATACTCTTATACAGCACTCCACTTGGTTGCATTGTATATAGTGCAGGTGCGAGGGCTAAAGTTGGTTGTAATGCTGTATTTTTTCCATTCATGTAAATATGGAATTTGGCTAAGTCACTGCCCTTTTGAACGGTAAACTGACGTTGTTCAATTTTACTTGAATCTAAGACTGGCACTTGAACTGGTGCAGGTACAGGACGAGCAGCAATCGGACTGAAGTATTGGTCGATTTTGCTTAAAACTTCAGCCTTATCAAATTTTCCTGAAATCACCATCACTGCATTATTTGGTGCATACCATGTTCTATAAAACTGATTCAGCTCATTCATTTTTATAGATTTTAACTCTGGTAAATCACCAATCGGCAAACGACCTAAATATTGATTGCCATAAGCGGCTTTCCACATCTGATCTAATAAAACAGCAAAAGGTTGATCCATACGGATTTCACGTTCACGTTTTACGATTTCAATTTCAGAAGGAACGAACTTTTCTTGCAACACCAATTTATCCATACGCTCAGACTCAAGGTATAGAATTTCATTCAATGCATTTTTTTCAGGGCGAACAATATTTAAATACTTAGTCGAATAATAATCCGTACTGGCATTGGTCATTAATGTGTATTGATCTAAACGGCGCTGGAACTCTTCACCTTTAACATTTTGTGTGCCTTTAAATGCCAAATGTTCAAGTAAATGAGCCAGACCACCTTTACCTTTTGGATCATTTAACGAACCTGTTAAATAAACGGTATTTACATAAACTTTATTTTCTTTATCGTTTGGCGCAAGAATAACTCTAAAACCATTATCTAATTTATATTCCTCAATATTCTTTTCACTTTTTACGAGCACCGTCTGAGACCAAGACGCTGCACTCAACCCGATTAAACAAAGAGAGAGAGTAAGCTGCTTAAACCGCATTAACATAGATTATCCAATTATTTTTGGTGATTTAAATAAAAATGACAGTCTATAGTAGAGAATGATTCGCATCTTTAATAGTTATGTTTTGAAAAAAGCTGCTTATTTAAACAGCTTTTTTCTTTGTTTTTATATTGATTTAGTTAAAAACTTAAAGCGTAAGTTCAGCTTGCATATACAGACGTGCATAACCTGAGATTTCAATACGATCTTCAGATGCGATAACACATTCTAAAATCCCACCACGTTTAGAAGCTTGTAAAGCAATTAATCTTGTCTGATCTAATTTTTCAGCCCAAAGAGGTACAATCGCAGTGTGGATTGAACCCGTTACAGGGTCTTCATCAATCCCAATTGCTGGAGCAAAATAACGGGATACACAATCAAACTGCCCTTCTCCTCGTGCTGTAATTGCAACATCTGGCTGAGATGCCGTAATCGCTGTACGGACTTGTCCCAATAATTTGAGTTTTTCCAAGTTAGGCCGCTCGTCCAATACATCTTGCACTGTTTCATACTCAACAATATAAGCTTGAGCATTTCGATAAACTGCTTTAAATGGCTTGGTTAATCCATCACGTAACGCTTGTGGATACTCAGAAACTAATTCAGCTTTACGGATCGGAAAGTTCATTTTTATTTTGCCATCTGCATCTTGGCTAACAATAAAAACCCCCAATTCACGTACATGAAATTGAATTGTTTTCGCCGTGGTAAAATCCTTAAAAAGAACAAAAGCACTGGCTAAAGTTGCATGACCGCAAAATGCAACTTCATCCGTTGGAGAGAACCAACGAATCTCATAGTTGCTCTCATCAAGCGTTTTCACAAAAGCTGTTTCTGATAGATTGTTTTCCATGGCAATATTTTGCATCAGCTGTTCATCTAACCATTCATCCATCACAAAAACTGCCGCTGGATTTCCTTTGAATAATTCTTTTGTAAAAGCATCAACTTGATACATTTTCATGGCACAGCACCTTCTCTGATTTTCAATTATTTTGAACGTTTGGTAGATAAATCATAGATACAGTTTTTTCTAAATTTTCGATACAACTACTTTTTTAAATACTTGGTCGCTCGAATGTTCAAAAAATCCTCTAAATTCAGGCATCGCTTGCTATCAGATCAGCTCAAAAGTCCAATGATTTAGCATAAATAAAAATAAGCCATACAGTTATTCACACAGAAAAATAGGCAGCTCTTTATGGTGTTATGCAGATTAAATCTGTGAGAAATAAAATGCCTATTCCAGTGAATGCTATCGTATTTGATGACTTTGAGACGCTCGATATATGGGGCCCGTTGAACTCTTTGGCTTACTGCAAACCCATTATCAAGTGCAATTCTATAGTCTACATGGCGGATTAATTTCCAATAAACATGGGGTCACAGTTCAGACTCAAGCTTTTAAGGCAATCGAAATCAATAGCCAAAGTATTTTAGTCGTACCAGGGGATATCGTCACTTTTGAACTGATTAAAAATCAAGAATTCCTAGGTAAGCTAAAAACTTTGGCTTCTCAAAGTGGCTCTGTCCTAAGTATTTGTACGGGTAGCTCACTGCTTGCTGCGACAAGTATTCTTGATGGAATCAAAGCCACTTCGAATAAAATGGCCTTTGAACTTGTCAAAAAGCTAAATGACAAAGTGTTATGGCAAGCACAAGCGCGTTGGGTAAATGATGGAAAATTTTATACATCTTCAGGTGTGAGTGCGGGAATGGATATGATCCTTGCATTTATCCACGAGACTCAAGGTGAAAAAGTTGCACAGTTATGTGCAGAAGAAGCAGAATATATTTGGAATAATGATCCAAATGTAGATCCTTTTTCTAAACTAACAACCACTGAAATAGTAGGCTAAAAATTACGTCAAGAATTCTTAGCTGAAAATAAAAAAGAGCGGATCATACCGCTCTTTTTGCTTAACTCAATAAAAGTTAATCTTCCATATGTTCAATGATCGCTCGACCAAACTCTGAACAACGTAACAAAGTTGCATTTGGCATTAGACGCTCAAAGTCATAAGTCACAGTACGAGCGGAGATTGCACCAGAAACCCCTGTGATAATCAAATCAGCAGCTTCTACCCAGCCCATATCACGTAACATCATTTCAGCTGACAAAATAATCGACCCCGGATTGACTTTATCTTGTCCTGCATATTTCGGAGCTGTACCGTGAGTTGCTTCATAAACCGCAATTGCACCACCAATATTGGCACCCGGCGCAATGCCAATTCCCCCAACCTCAGCAGCAAGCGCATCAGAAATATAATCACCATTAAGGTTTAATGTCGCAATCACAGAATAGTCAGCAGGTCGCATCAAAATTTGTTGCAAGAAGGCATCTGCAATCACATCTTTGATAATAATGTCTTTGCCTGTTTTGGGATTTCTAATTTTTACCCAAGGACCACCATCTAATAACTCACCACCAAAACGCTCAAGAGCCAATTCATAGCCCCATTCTTTGAATGCGCCTTCGGTGTATTTCATGATATTGCCTTTGTGAACAAGCGTCACAGAAGGTTTGTCATTATCAATTGCAAACTGAATTGCTTTGCGTACCAACCGCTGAGTACCTTCTTTCGAAACAGGTTTGATTCCAATGCCACAACCCTCTGGGAAACGGATTTTGGTCACACCCATTTCCTCTTGCAGAAATTTAATGACTTTTTTGGCTTCTGGAGAGTCGGCCTTCCATTCAATCCCAGCATAGATATCTTCAGAGTTTTCGCGGAAAATCACCATATCCGTGAGTTCAGGATGTTGAACAGGCGAAGGAACGCCCTCAAACCAACGTACTGGGCGCACACATACATATAAATCTAATTCTTGGCGTAAAGCGACATTCAATGAGCGAATACCACCACCAACAGGTGTGGTTAATGGGCCTTTAATTGATATAATAAACTCACGTAGAGCTTCAAATGTTTCTTCTGGCATGTATGTGCCATAAATTTTATCGGCTTTTTCACCGCAGTAAACTTCCATCCATTCGATCGAACGTTTACCACCGTAAGCTTTTAAAACTGCAGCATCTACTACTGCTTTCATTGCTGGTGTAATATCCACACCAATACCATCACCTTCAATGAAAGGAATGATTGGATGATTTGGAACATTCAGTGACAGGTCTGCATTCACTGTGATTTTGTCACCATCTGCAGGAACCACGATCTTCTGATAACCCATTTTGCAGGTTCTCCCTCATGTATTTAGCGAATTTATACATGCCTTCTATGGCATACTTTCGTTTTTTATTACATGAAACAGTTTAGTTCAAAACAAAGGTTGTTTGCGATTTATACGGGAAATAACAACATTTTCCCTATAAATAAAAACCGTTACTTTTGTGATGCCGCCTAAAACCCAAGTAGTATATTTATATGAAAATAGTCGTATTTAACAAACCTTTCGACGTATTGTCGCAGTTCCGTGAGGATGAAGCTCATCTCACGCTTGCTCATTTTATTCACGACCCAGATTTACGTCTCGCAGGTCGATTAGATCTTGACTCAGAAGGTCTAATGTTTCTTACTGATCACGGCGGTTTAAATCAATACATTACCAACCCAGTGAATAAGAAATTTAAAACTTATCTCGCTCAAGTTGATGGTGATGTAACTGAAGAAGCACTTGAGCAACTTCGTAAAGGGGTTGAACTTGCTGATGGTATGACTTTACCTGCAAAAGCGATCAAGGTTGATGCACCTGAATGGTTATGGGAGCGTGATCCACCTGTTCGTTACCGTGCGAATATTCCGACGAGTTGGATTGAGCTGCAAATCTGTGAAGGTCGTAATCGTCAAGTTCGTCGTATGACAGCTGCTGTTGGTTTTCCGACTTTGCGTTTGATTCGTACTAAGATTGGTTCTATTGATTTAGTTCGTATGGGTTTACAACCGGGCGAGCAAACCGAAATCGAACCTTTGCTATATCCTGATTTTAAAGATGTGCCTGAAGATAAGCCTTATCGCTCTCGTTCTTATGTGAAAAAACCGGGTGGTACTGGCGGTAAGGCAATGCACCAGAAGAAGAAAGATAGCGATGCTAAAGGTGGTGAAAAGAAAAAGTCAGGTACTAAGCGTATTTGGCAAATGGATGAGAGCGAAAAACCACGTCGTAAGACCAATGGTACAACGCGTCCAAATACCAAAGCACCACGCGGTCGCACCCGTAATGGTCGTTAATATCTTTTAAAGTATTAGTATTAAGGAGCTATAAAATAGCTCCTTAATAACATATTTATTTTTCCAAATCTTTATGTTTAAACCTTAAATAGACTGAAATTTATTAAAAAACAAGATGAAAGCCGCAACCATACTCAATGGCAATCCAATTTTAACTATCCAATATTCCAATTGATTCACTTCAGTAAAATCCTTTTTCCTCGTTAAAAGCCATTTCCTTATAATCCAAATATGTGCAGCCAAACATAATAAGAGAGCAATGATTATAAAAAAAATATTATTTCCCTTTTTAGGACTAGTATCTACCAAAGAATAATCAATTTTTTTATTTTCCCCATTATTTATTATCTCAAAAGACTGAACATAATAAATAACATCTTGATTAGATCCCCCTATGCCTTCCTTATATTTTAAATTTTGAATTGGTAGGCCTCCACTTTCAATTATAGATTTACAGTAATTTTCTAAAGATAAGGCACATTCATCTGTATAAAAAAGTTGATCTCCTTTATATATTTTTAAATAATAATTCTTAAAAAAGCTTTTCCTTTTTACTTTATAAGAACTATATATCTTAAATGAAGAATCTTCATGAATAAATTTCTCAGTCCATTTGTAATTAAAGTTTTTATGATAAATATCAACTTGCATTGCCAAGATACCATAAGTAATTACAAGCAAAGTACAACTTATTAAGATTTCATTCCAACTCTTTCTTTCAACCATTATTTTCATCAAAACAATCTTCTATAATTTTAATTAGCGTTTGAAGTTTTCATCTTTACAACGTCATATCCTATTAAATTAATTTCCTTGGTATTTTGGGTCTATTTTAATTCAACCATTTAATATTATAAATAAAAAACCGATGCTTACGCATCGGTCTCTTTACATTACCAACAAGCTTGTTAGTTCTGTATTAACACTTAAATTGTTTCAAGCGCAGCATTAAGCGTAGCACTTGGACGCATTACAGCATTTACTTTTGCAGTATCTACTGCATAGTAACCACCAATGTCCGCAGCTTTACCCTGCACCTCACTTAATTCAGCAACAATTTTCTGCTCATTTTCAGCCAATGCTTTTGCAAGAGGTGCAAATTTAGCTTTCAATTCAGCATCTTCGTCTTGAGCAGCCAAAGCTTCAGCCCAGTACATTGCTAAATAAAAGTGGCTACCACGGTTATCCAATTCACCTGTACGGCGTGATGGAGACTTATCGTTGTCAAGAAGTTTACCAGTTGCTTGATCCAATGTTGTAGCAAGCAATTTAGCGCGATTGTTATCTTCTTTGATACCAAGCTCTTCTAAAGAAACAGCTAACGCAAGGAACTCACCTAAAGAATCCCAACGCAAGTGATTTTCTTCTACAAGCTGCTGTACGTGTTTAGGCGCTGAGCCGCCCGCACCTGTTTCGTACATTCCACCGCCAGCCATCAACGGTACGATAGACAACATTTTCGCTGAAGTACCCAATTCCATGATTGGGAACAAGTCAGTTAAGTAGTCACGTAAGATGTTACCTGTTACAGAAATCGTATCTAGACCACGAGCTACACGCTCAAGCGTATAACGCATTGCACGAACTTGTGACATGATTTGGATATCTAGACCATCTGTATCGTGATCTTTCAAGTACTCTTCAACTTTCTTGATCAACTCATTTTCGTGTGGACGGTATGGATCTAACCAAAAGATTGCTGGCATACCAGAGTTACGCGCACGCGTTACAGCAAGTTTCACCCAGTCACGGATTGGTGCGTCTTTCACCTGACACATACGCCAGATATCGCCTTCCTCAACATTTTGAGACATCAAAACTTCGCCAGTTTCTAGGTCAGTGATGTTTGCTACACCTGCTTCAGAAATTTCAAAAGTCTTGTCGTGTGAACCGTATTCTTCTGCTTTTTGCGCCATCAAACCAACGTTTGGCACAGTCCCCATGGTACGTGGGTCAAAGTTACCATTCCATTTACAGAAGTTGATCATTTCTTGGTAAATACGTGCGAAAGTTGATTCAGGCATAACCGCTTTAGCATCGTACTGCTTACCATCAGCACCCCACATTTTACCGCCCGCACGGATCATTGCTGGCATAGATGCATCGACAATGATGTCATTTGGCGAATGGAAGTTAGTGATGCCTTTTGCTGAATCTACCATTGCTAATGCAGGGCGGTGTTCTTGGCAAGCGTGTAAGTCTTCGATAATTTCTTCACGGAGTGATGTAGGAAGCGTCTCAATTTTCTCGTAGAGACCAGCCATACCGTTATTGACATTAATACCTAATTCGTCAAATAACTTACCGTGTTTTTCAAAAGCATCTTTGTAGTAAATTTTCACACAGTGACCGAATACGATCGGGTGCGAAACTTTCATCATGGTTGCTTTTACGTGTAATGAGAACAAGATACCAGCTTCACGACAATCTTCGAGTTCTTTCTCATAGAAATCGCAAAGTGCTTTTTTGCTCATAAACATTGAATCAATGATTTCACCGTCTTGAAGCGCAACTTTCGGCTTAAGCACAATGGTTTCACCATTTTTAGTGATGAGTTCCATTTTTACATTACGTGCGCGATCAAGCGTCATTGATTTTTCACCATGGTAGAAGTCACCTTCTTCCATGTGTGAAACGTGAGTTTGTGACCATTGCTTCCACTCGCTCATTGAGTGCGGGTGTTTTTTAGCATAATTCTTAACAGCAGTTGGCGCACGGCGATCAGAGTTACCTTCACGTAAAACAGGGTTTACTGCTGAACCAAGACATTTACCGTAACGAGCTTTGATTGCTTTCTCTTCTTCAGTGGTCGGGTTTTCTGGATAGTCAGGGATTGGAAAACCTTTTGATTGAAGCTCTTTGATACATGAAGTCAACTGAGCAACAGAAGCACTGATATTTGGAAGCTTAATGATGTTTGTATCTGGATCTTGCGTGAGACGACCTAGCTCCGCAAGGTTGTTAGTCACTTTCTGCTCGTCGCTTAAATAGTCCGAGAATTCTGCAAGTACACGTGCAGCTACAGAAATGTCACTCTTGACAATCTCGATGCCAGCTGGCTTAGTAAAGGTCTCAATGATCGGCAGTAGAGAATAGGTCGCCAGTAGTGGCGCCTCATCAGTCAGTGTGTAAATGATTTTTGACTTTCCACCAGCCATATATAGCCCCTTGTGTTAGGTTGAGTTTTTGAGGAGCGAGCTTTTGACCCAGTCCTTTAAAACCGGTTTGCTTAAATAAGGTCTGAGAGTATCAGCCCTGATCTTGTCGCAGTCAACGCAATATCCCGTGATAATGACATTTCGCTACGAAATAATAGTATAAAGCTTAAGCTTTACCACTAACGAACCGGTTAGATTAAATAAAACATGAGAGTATCAGCTTTGATTACTTCTCAGTCAATGCAATATATCGTGATAACGACATTTCGCTACGAAATACCACAATATGAATATTTTTTTATCCAATTTGTGCATTCATCTTTGAACTTATATTTGTACATAAATATATGTCCAATCTTTTACAAGAAATATCTATTCATAATAGATTGTTTAAATCGAAACGAATATTCGACTCTAGTTTCATATACATTTTGTAAACCTAAATTTTGAACAAATGATTAAAATCATTTTTTTATTTTTAGGATCAGAAACATGATTAAAGCGCTTGTTCCGCTTTCAGCGATTTTTATTTCATCTTTTAGCTTTGCTCAAAACCCGCTAAGCGTACACGTCCTCAATTTAGAGAATGGTCTTCCCTCTGCTGGTGTAAAAGTGATTTTAGAAAAACAAGAAAAGAATCAATGGAAAGAACTAAGTGAAAGCACGACGAATCAACAAGGTCGAATCACTGCACTATATCCACAGGACACACCTTTTGAAAAAGGTATTTATAAAGTGACGTTTAAAACAGGTGAATGGTTTCAAAAGAATAAACAGAGTTCATTTTTCCCAGAAGTTCCTGTCATCTTTTCTGTTGATGGAAAACTTGAACACTATCATATCCCACTGCTCATCAGTCCTTATGGATATTCAACATATCGTGGGAATTAAATTTAAAAAAAGAGGGACTCTAAATCGAGTCCCTCTTTTCGATCAAGATCTTGATCTAAGAATTTAGATCATTGACTAAATCAGCCTTTCAACCAAGCGTCTAACTTCACTTGATCATCAATGTTAAATTCAACTGTTGGTAGTGAATTTTCTCCAGCTGAAATTTCAAACTGCAACAATTCATCACGACGGAAAGCAAACACAGTAAATGTGCCTTGTTGCTTTGCATACTTCGCCAACAACTTTTCAGATGCCTTTAAACCATCAATTGCAATAATGACATCGTTAGCAGATAAGCCTGCCTGAGCAGCAGCACTCTCGCGACGCACTTGTTGAATCACAACACCTTCCGCCTTATCTGCCACTTTTAAACCAAATGGCAAAGCCTTGTCATTTTTAATGCTGTAACTTAAACCAAACTCAGGAAACAACTGATCGAGTGGTAATTCATCTGTAGTATTGATGAGGTGATTGATTTGTTCAATCCAATTATCCCCCGTCAACTCATTGCATAGCTCAACAATGGTACGATCATTTACTTGCATCCCATTTTGAGTATTTTCATATAAACGACGCATGAGAGAGTCAAGATTCGAACCACGCAAACGCAATCCTAAATCTAAACACAGTGCGACTAAGCTGCCTTTGTTGTAATAACTCGTTCCCGCATTATTTGAGTTCTCATCTTGGCGATAGAATTTAATCCATGCATCAAAACTCGACTCAGAAACTGACTGAATAAAGCGACCAGGATTTTGCAAATAACGATCAATTTGTGCTTTGAGTAAATCTAAATATGACTTCTGAGAAATCACACCGCTACGCAATAAAATTAAATCATCATAGTAAGAGGTGAAACCTTCAAAAATCCAAAGTAAGCTGGTGTAGCCTTCTTTGTGCAAATCATAATTGGCAAAATTTTCAGGACGGATAAATTTAACTAACCATGAATGGAAATACTCATGACTACATAAGCCTAAGAAACGTTGATAATCCTTGGATGGTTCTTCAGCTTCGCCTGCTTTTGGAAGGTCATCGCGTGGCGTAATTAAACTCGTACTATTACAGTGTTCTAATCCACCATAACTATTACCAGTCGCCATCGTCATAAAGGTATAGTCTTTAAATGGCGCAGAACCAAACATGTTAATTTCAGTTTCACAGATTTTCTTGATGTCTGCTTTTAAACGATCTAAATCGGTACTGTGTTTACCAGAAATCACAAACTCATGTGGAATACCATTAGCTTCGAAACAAAAACGACTTTGATCAGCAAGTTCAAATGGACTATCAATCAACTGATCATAATTTTCAGCTTTTAATGTGAAACGACCTTTGACGAGGCTCTTTGAAGTTAGACCTGTTGCAATCTGAAAATGCTTTAGCTCATCAGGTAGGAAGACCTCAACTTCACAAGGCGCTTGTTCTTGATCTTGTAAACCTAAGCAAACACATGCTGGGTTGATATATAAGCGAGTTTGGTCAACGTAAGCACCACGAACAGATAGATCATATGCATAGACATCATATTCAACTGTAATCAGCTCATGATCCGTATTGAATAAACGCCAGCGATTCTTTTCTGTCTTTTTAATGCTCAGTATGCGCCCTGCTTCATCAGAAGCCTTCACTGATTCGATATGCTTTGAAAACTCTCGAACCAAATAACTACCCGGTATCCACGTTGGCAACCAAAGTTCTTGGTTAGGATTTGCTAGAAAACGAAGGGTGACATGAACAAGATGTTGGCGATAATCGTCGAACTCAATTTGGTAGTGCAACATAGCTTTAGATCGTAAAAATAAGAACAATTTCTCACAGCTTAGCATTTTTTTACAAAGTCATGCGTAGATGTCGTAATTGTCAGCAAAAGTCGCTAGCTTCCATAGCCAAAAAGTCATAGGATGCTTCTTTCGCATTTCGTGCCATTGGATCGGCAACACAAGGTGTTTACGTGAAATTCATCCTCTCTCTCTTTACGTTGTTTAGCTTGCTATGTGTCAACTTCGCGCATGCAAATTTACTTAATATCGCACCAGAATCAGTTGAAGCACAGGCTTGGTCTATCATTGATGCTCAGTCAGGACAGATCATTTCAGAGCACAATAGTCATGTACAACGTGCCCCTGCCTCACTGACAAAAATGATGGTTGCTTATATCGCGTTAAAAGAAATAGAAGCTGGAAAATTACGTAAAGAAGACGTTATTACGGCAACGCCTGTGGTGAATACCATCATGTGGGATGAGTCCCAGATGTATTTAAAAACGGGCGAACAAATTTCTGTTGATCAGCTTTTAGCAGGCTTGATTGTCATGTCTGCCAATGATGCGGCAGTAACACTTGCGGAAAAGATTTCAGGTAGTGTTCCTCAGTTTGTTGCTCGAATGAACCAAGAAGCTCAAGCACTTGGTATGAAAGACACTCACTTTAGTAATCCAGCTGGGATCACGATGACTGATCACTACTCTACTGCGGCTGATCTGAGCATGCTTGCAAAAGCAATCGTGAAACAAACACCAGAATATTTATACTATTCAAAAATGCCAAGCTTTAGCTATAACCAACATTTCCATCATGCAACTAACCTTGCATTAAAAATGGATCCAACAGCAGATGGTTTAAAGACAGGTTATACCAAAGCAGCGGGTTATAATTTGGCACTCACTGCTGAACGCCCAACCCTTAATCCTCATGTTGAAAAACGCCGTCTGATTGTTGTGGTTCTAGGTACGCCAAGTGCGGAAAAGCGTGCGGAAGTGGCGCATAAGCTTATGAACCTAGCTTATACCTATACGCGTGACGAAGAAGTTATTCCACAACAAAGATTGATCGCTGAGTTACCCGTAATTAAATCAACGTTAAAAATGTTTAAGGTTGAAACTCAACAACCCACGATTGTAACTACCTCTTTATACGCTCCAACGGCACCCATCGACTTAAATAGCTTTGACTTAACGACACAACGTATTCATTTAGTGGATGCTAACCAGCAAGTAACATCGGTTGAGCCATTACAAACAACAAATACGCATATCAATATTGAGTTGAATGAACAGCATTTAACTGCACCATTGATGCAAGTGATGAACTTGGCAACTGTGTCAATTTATCAAAATAATCAGTTAATTCGCAGCTTTCAGATTGAGAATGATGTGCATATTGAAGAGGCTAATATTTTCCAGAAAATTATGATTTGGTTCTCTAATTTATTCTCATTTTTTTCAACCAATGATTCTAAGGTTGCCAAACTTTACCCTCTAAATCAAGGATAAAAAGTCTACTATTTTTATCAAGATTGACCATACAATCGTGAAAAAAGGATGGCATAATCCAACCATCCTTTCACAAAAATAATTAGGTTAATCATGAGCAAAACCTTACATCATATCGTGATTGTGGGCGGTGGCGCAGGTGGTTTAGAGCTTGCAACACAACTAGGTGAACGTTTTGGTAGACGAAAGAAAGCTAAAATTACCCTAGTCGATCAAAACCTCACACACATATGGAAACCTCTCCTTCACGAAATAGCCGCTGGCTCTCTCAATCCTCACGAAGAACAAACCAATTATTTTGCCCACGCTGAAAAGCATCATTTCGAGTTTGTACTCGGCACACTCATTAAGGTCAATAAAGACCAAAAGCAAATTGTGATTTCTCCCCCACAGCTTTCCAAAGAACACACGCCTCAAATTCAAAACCTCACATACGATACCTTAGTGCTTGCTGTCGGCTCGGTATCTAATGATTTTGGAACAGAAGGTGTTCGTGAACATTGTCATTTCCTAGATAGCCGCCAGCAAGCTGATATTTTCCAACAAGATTTATTCCATCTTTATATCGAGGCGCAAAATCAAGCAGATGTACGCGCTTTGAATATTGGAATTGTCGGTGCGGGTGCAACAGGCGTTGAACTTGCTGCTGAGTTAATTGAAACCACCAAGAACTTCTACCGTTATGGCTTGAAGAAAATTGACCCTAAACAAGTCAAAATTACGCTGATCGAAGCATCTGACCGTATTTTGCCAGCATTAAATGAAAAGACTGCTGCGCATAGTGCAAAACAGCTTAAAAAAATGGGCATTGAAATTTTGACTCAACATAAAGTCCAAAAAGTGGATGAATCAAATGTCTATTTTAGTCATGGTGAAGTCATCCATTCAGATATCACAGTATGGGCAGCAGGTGTAAAAGCACCTAAGGTTTTAGAAAGTTTCGATGATTTCAAACGAGATAAGATTAATCGTTTGATGGTTTACGCGACGCTACAAACCTACTCCGATCAAAATGTCTTTGCTTTTGGTGACTGCGCGAATTGCCAGTTAGATGCACGTCAACCACCATTGGGCCCTCGTGCTCAAGTAGCCAGTCAGCAAGCAACGTTTCTAGTGGATGCAATGGCGGCTCGCATAGCAGGCACGCCACAACCTATGTTTAGCTTTAATGATAAAGGTTCATTGGTTTCATTGAGCCGTAATCAAGCTGTAGGAGAATTGCTCGGCGATGTCAGCGTTCAAGGCTTTATTGCAAAAACCATGTACGTCTCACTCTACCGACTGCATCAAGCGAATATTCATGGTTATACCCAAGCAGGTATGTTAACAATGAAAGATTTTCTGACGCGTCGTGTCCGCCCAAAAATTAAACTGTATTGAGTTGAAATCTCAAATTTCGTTCCCATTTATAGTTGAATAGTGTCAAAAAGTGGAAAAGAACCTATTTTTCACTTTATGATGTACACCTAAATTGATTGAATGGATCAAATAACATGACTGCTATTGCAAATAACCACGTGGTTTCATTCCACTACACTTTAACAAACGCTGAGGGTGAAACACTTGATCAATCTCAAGGTGAACCACTTGCATATTTGCACGGCGCGGGCAACATCATTCCTGGTTTAGAAAATGCACTTACAGGTAAAACTGTTGGTGAGAAATTCACTGTAAACGTTCCAGCTGCTGAAGGTTACGGCGAATACAATCCTGACCTAGTTCAAGAAGTTCCAGCTCAAATGTTCCAAGGTGTAGACAACATCCAACCTGGTATGCAATTCCAAGCTCAAACTGATGACGGCGTTCAAATCGTTACAGTTAAAGCGATCGAAGGCGAAAACGTTATCGTTGATGCAAACTTCCCGCTTGCTGGTCAAGACCTTACTTTCGAAGTTGAAATCGTAGAAATCCGTGACGCTTCTCAAGAAGAATTAGATCACGGTCACGTACACGGTGTAGGTGGTCACCACCACTAATTCATTTCTTGAATTAGATTTTAAAAAAGCAAAGCTTCGGCTTTGCTTTTTCTTCACATAGACTTAGATAAAATAATAGTTAATCTTTTAAATTGAATTTTAATACAGCCATTCTATGTCAAATGCTTATCAGTTAATTTGGTTTCGCCAAGATTTAAGAATCCATGATCATGCTGCGCTATGGCATGCAACTCAAGCTGGTCCTTGCATTGCAATCTGCATTTTGTCACCTGCACAATGGCAACGACATGATGATGCAGCAATTAAAATAGATTTTTATTTACGCCAATTACAAAAATTGGAACAACAACTAAACGCACTCAATATTCCGCTGATTATAAAAAACATTGATTTTTGGAAAGATATTCCTGATTACTTCAACGCACTTCTGCAAGAGATTCAGATTGAAAACATCTTTGCCAATATCGAATTCGGTGTCAATGAGTTAAAACGAGATAAGGAAGTACAAGCCTTTTTCAATTCACAAAAAAAAGAGTTTCATCTTTTTCATGATCGTACTCTATTCCCTATTGCTTCGATCCGTAATCAATCAGATACCCCTTATCAAGTTTTTGGCGCATTTAAGAAAACCTGCTATCAACGTCTAGAACATGGTCTACCGCAATGCTACCCATCACCCTCTTCTCAGAAAAAAATACAAATTGATATTGCTCAATCATCAACAGCGGATATCGAAACATTACGTTCAGTTTACTTGACCCAAATCAAGGATCGCCATTTAAAAGAATGGCCTGTTGGAGGATCTTATGCTTTATCGTTGTTAGATCAATTTATCAAAGATCATGTCACAGATTATAAAACAGCAAGAGACTTTCCAGCCCTATCTGGAACGAGCCAATTATCCGCTTACTTAAATATCGGTATTATTTCGATTCGACAATGCATTCAAGCGTTGTTCAGACAACAACATGGTGATTTTTTAATTGAGTCTGAAGGTCAACAGACATGGTTAGATGAGTTGTTGTGGCGTGAATTTTATCAACATATCTTATTTGACTTCCCGCAAGTTTCTAAGCATCAGCCATTTAAAGCATCTACTCAAAAAATCACATGGAATGATGATCCGAGTGGACTGGAACGATGGCAACAAGGGCAAACAGGGATTCCAATTGTTGATGCGGGTATGCGTCAACTCTTAGCGACTGGCTGGATGCACAATCGTGTTCGCATGATCTGTGCCATGTTCCTCAGCAAAAATCTACTCATCGACTGGCGCAAAGGTGAACAATGGTTTATGCAACAGTTGATTGATGGAGACTTGGCAGCCAATAATGGTGGCTGGCAATGGTGTGCTTCAACAGGAACAGATGCTGCTCCTTATTTCCGTATTTTTAATCCAATCAGCCAATCACAAAAATTTGATGAAAATGGTGACTATATCCGTCGATGGGTACCAGAGCTTGCCCATTTAGATGCTAGAACCATCCATGAACCTTATGCAAAAAATGCAATAAAACACTTAGATTATCCACGCCCTATGGTTGATCTAAAGACATCAAGAGCAAAAGCGATTGAAGTATTTAAGACTTACTTATAAGTTGCTTCGTATATCATAAATTTAATAGATAAAAAATTTATGTTACTGTTTTATACAATTATTTTAAAAAATAAATAACATAAAACAATCGAATGCATACGGCTAAAATGCTAAATTAATCACAGAATAATTTAATAAAATTAAAACTATTATGCAAAAAAATCCTGCTCCAGCCCTCGTCTTATGGATTATCTCCTCTCAAATTTTTATGGGAATAATCGCATATGAGTGGCTGCCTGCAACTTATCGCGGTAGTTGGATTTTCCTATTGCTCTTATTAATCGCGGGTGCTTTTTTAAATGTCGGTTTAGCACTGATTTTAGGCTTAGTAGCATTCGTAAGTATGGCTGTTTATTTTGCCTTAGATTTAGCCAATCAAACCTATATTGAAAGACAGCTACTCTTACTTTTTGTGATTCCAATGGCACCAATTTTTATGAGTGCAGTACGTCATAATATTCAAAACGCCCTTAAAACTTATCGTGATATTCAAAGTTATGATCGAAACTATCAACATGATATTTTACCGCTAACAGCTTTAAATCATTTTCAGGTTGAATTACGCAAGTTATTGAAACTCACTCAAAAAGATCATTATAAAGTATTTAGCATACATATCACTAACACTGTTCTTATCCGAGAAATGTTAGGTGAAGATATTTGGAAAGAAACTCAGAATAAGATCATGGAGATTTTATCAAGTGATCAAGACAGTGTCATTTATCATTTCATTAGTGAAGAACTTAGTGAAATTAGAAGTATTGTCATTCATGAAAATAAATCAGATGATGACCTCTCAGCCCCTCTATTTGTACAACGCTTACAAGAACTAAGCGTGCTTAAGCTTCAAATTGAACAACACAATGAATGCGTTGCTCCTATTAGTGGAGATGCATAAATGTCAGTGATCGTAAACATTTGCGGAATATTAGTGGCAACCGCTAATTTCCCAGATCAAACCTTACAGGATTTTTATCAAGAATATTATCATTGTAAAATTGAGCGACGTTATGATGACTCATTAACGCAAATCCAATCTACTCAGGCAATTCCGCACTTTTTTTCAAAGCCTCCGACATGGTGGCCAGTATTCACTTCCGATCAATTACAGTCTGAAAGTTTTCAAAAGTTAGTTGAACACGGTATTAAGCCTGGTGTTATTTTACCCAATGAATATTTTAGTTTAATTGATTATATAAGAATTAAAAAAGCAGTGAGTGAAGGTGCTATTCCTGTTGCTTACTACCAAATGAAGCAATCAAGATACTTTGCCTCCAAAGCGACTTTTTCAACCGCAATTGGTTTACGACCATTGGTTGCGTTTGTACAAACAGGCTGGGATGAAAACATCATTTCACAACCTGCGGGGAGTTATATCATCCAATCACAAGACGATGATTTAAATATTCCAGCTCGTGCCATCCAACGTAAACAACAATATTTTTATAATGCGACCACAGATGCGACATTAAGCTCAGGTTATCAAGTGATTATCAATCCTCCTGAGAATATGTCTCTAAATAATATTGAATATCCACAGCTTGGAATTTCTTGGAAAATACATAAGACCAAGTTTCAAAGTACACCTGAGGGAGTAAAAACCAGCCTATCGGGTTACTTTTTAATAGTGATGAGTACCGTGGTAATTCCACTCGATTATATCTTTTCTGCCCGTTATCCAAGCTTATTAAGTACATTTGGTAGCTCGATTTCATGGATTTCTTTATTACTCGGATGCACTTTATTGCTGATCCTGATTATTTCAATCATTCGTAGGAGAAGAATAAATGCCCGCAATTGATGTTCTTTTCTTATTTGGTTTTTTGGGTATTTGGATTCCCCAAGCCTTTTGGGCATGGCTCAGTTATCAAGCTTGGAAATACTCAAAAAATGCCGCACGCGAACTCGAAAATATGCCTGTACCCGAGCAATGGCCATTTTTAAGTGTCTTGATTCCTGCCTATAACGAAGGTGTTGTAATCGAAGATACTTTGCATGCGATTGCCCAACAAGATTATCCAGCTCATGCCTATGAAGTCTTACTGATCAATGATGGTTCCAAAGACAACACCTTGGAAATTGCGGAGCGCATGGCGGCAATTTATCCCTGTATTAAAATCGTCAATGTACCTAAAGGCATGGGAGGTAAAGGCAAATCTCGTACCTTAAATAATGGTTTACCTCATGCCAAAGGTGAATTAATTGTTGTTTATGACGCTGACAGCACCCCTGAACCTGATTGCGTTCGTTTACTTGCTCAGACCTTACTTGCCGATAAAAAGCTGGTTGCAGTAAACGGTAAAGTTCGAACACGGAACTGGCGAGATAGTATTTTGACTCGCTTTATTGCGATTGAATTTATTTTCTTTCAGTGGATTTTCCAAGGTGGACGCTGGCAACGTTTTGAGCTGTCAACATTGATGGGAACCAACTATGTGATCTGGCGTGATGCCTTAGAAACCTTAGGTGGTTTCGATGAAAAATCGCTGGTAGATGATACAGAAATGAGCTTTAGGATTTTCTTGGGTCAGCGAAGAATCAAATGGGTGCCTTACGCGGTGGGTTGGCAACAAGACCCTCCTTCACTCAGCGTATTTATCAAACAACGTTCTCGTTGGACACAAGGTAACTTTTATGTAACCAGTAAATATTTACCTATTGCATTAAGAAAACCTTTTCCAATTGGGATCGAGATCTTTAATAACATCATGTGCTATGTACTGTTTGTGCCAGCACTAATATGGAGTCATATCACATTAAGCTTAGGCTTACTCGGTATTGCAGGGATCACACTTGCGGGTCCATTCACCTTACTTTGGGGCTTATCATTTTGCTTATATGTTGCCCAAATGTGGTTCACGCTTTCATTAGAAAGAGCAAAACCACAACTGTATTTCTTCTCAGTTTTATCCTATGTAACCTATTCCCAAATTTTCTTATTCATCGTTTTCAAAGCAGCATACGATATGTTGAAAAATAAAATACAGGGAAACTCATTACAGTGGTACAAAACTGAACGTAGCAAAGAGAGAAAATAAATGAAAAAAAATCCATTACATCATCAAGTATTGAAAGTTCTTTTAACCAGCGCAGCACTCTCTTTGCCGATTTTATCCAATGCAGAGACATGGAATACTTGGACTTTTGACAATATTGATACCTCAAATAAATACACCATTGAGCCTCACTATTTCTATATCGGAAAAGGTTCAGAATGGCAAAGTATTCGTTTTAGCAGTGAATATGCTACTGAACACTACACATCTCTACTGGTGAAATATGATGACAAACTCATCTATAACACTATGCTTAACGGCACGGGTGAACTGAGTTTTAATATTCCTGCGAGTAAAAGTGGCTTTCATCGCCTTGATTTTATTCTGCAACAATATTCACCATCAACTTCACCTGCAGCGAATCGCACGACATTCTGTAGTGAAGATGTGGATCAAGTTACCTACCTAACCAACTCAGAAATAGATTATTTACGTCATCGCCCAGTTTATAAACTAAAAGACCTACCTGATGCCCTTTTCAATCCACAAATTGTGCGTCCAACACCTTTTATTGGTGTTTTAAAATATAACCCAGCCAATTTAACTGAAGCTTCGATGCTTGGTCGCTTAGTGAGTGCATGGACGCCAGTTACTCAAATCAAATGGTTTGAACAAAGTTCACCTCCTGAACAACCTGCTAATTTCTTTATTGAACTGAAAAAGTCAGCGACACCTTTACCAAATGGCACATTCGCTCAAATTATTCTAAAGGATGATATTCCTACTTTAGAAATTCAATATGACCAACCTGAGAAACTAAAATCGGCAATCAATGGCTTACTCAATACTAATTATTTAGATCAATTAGATACTTCGGCAACATATCTTCCAAATAAAATTGCTGCGCCTAATTGGGCACAGTTGAAAGAAATTAAAACGCTTGCCGATCTAGGGATTAGTGATTTTCGATTAAACCAAGCTGAGAAAAATCTATTTTTAAACTTCCCTGCTGTTTGGCAACCGACCGATATCTTACAAGGTCAAATTGCACTTCGGGTACAAAGTGGTTTACTCGAAGGCTCAAATATCACCACGTGGATTGATGGTGGATTAGCAGGCAGTTTAAAAACTGCTGACTTAGCTTCTGATCCAGTCAATCGCCAATTCAACTACTTTGCTAAAAATATTTCTAATGACACAACGTTTAGCATGAAGTTGGAAAACTCAGTGATTGTAAACTCACAATGTTTACCGACGGCAAAAGGTTCATTATGGATTGATACCCAAAAATCAACCGTAAAATTACCGCATAAAATGAAAAACGGTGTTGGATCACTCTCAGTAAGCTTTGCAACTCACCCAACCATCGCAATAGATAGCCATCCTGGTAGTTTAGAAATGGCGATTGCAATTAGTCAAACAGCCAAGAAAATGTTGATGACCAATGATCCTGTGCCATTAAACCTAGTGAAGTTTGACAATGCCAAACCAGAAGTCTTAAACGTTCAAGTCAATCCAAATATATATCGACAACAAGTTTTAATGCACCCTGACGTGATATATGCACCAGCAACTGCACGTGGTTTTTTGGTGAGTTCACATGATCAACGTTTTGATGTTATTACAGACTCGTTAGAGGGAGCACAGAACTTCACACGACTTTGGGATAAAATTCAGCATGACATTCCAAATAATGCCAGCAAGATTTTAGTTGCTGAAAATGGCCAAGTTTTTATTTTGCAAAAAATCATCGTTGGTAATCAAAAAGCGCCTTTAGTACAACAATCTTCATTTTTCATCTTGATTGTTACCATCTCTACGATCATTATAATGGTGATTCTATTCTGGTATTGGCGAAAACGTCGCAATGATAACAACAAGGCCGACTAAAAAAAAATCAATTATAATTGGCCTTATTCTCTCAGCGCTAATTGCCTCAGGTTGTATGCACAGTAGCCCTGACATACAACCTCCTCAAATTGAAGGTATGTTTTGGCAACCAGACCTAGCCACAACTGCCCCCAAGGGAAATTGGGACTTATTAGGTGTGAATACTTTTGTTCCGCAGTGGTCAATTGTTGAATCAAAATCTTGGTTTGATCTCGATATGGATATTCCCAAATGGGAAAAAAATATCAGCCTAAAAAAACTGAATCAAAAACCGTGGGCAGAAAATATTATTTTAGGTCTTGCTGGTGAATATGATGAAAAAACAGCACGAGCAAATGTTGTAAATCTGGCAACACACTCAAAAAAAATTATTGAGCAAACTCAATCATACCCGCTTAAAGGATATTACTTCCCCGTAGAAGCAGATCCAACATGGATTTGTGTAGACGATCTAGCTAAAGCGATTAATATTCTAGCCAAGCCAGTCTGGATCAGTATTTATAGCGCTGAGCAAACACCACATCACTTAGATTCTTGGTTAAGAAGTTGGTTACCTGAGCATACTGGTGTGTTCTTTCAGGATGGCGTCGGTGTAGGAACTCGTACTCCTGAACAAGCAAGAAAGACTTTGGAACAGCTTCAACTTGAGTTTGGTAAAGAACATATCATTATTGTATTAGAAGCATTTAGGCCAAAGAAAAATGGACAATTTCGTTCAGCATATCCTTGGGAAATCGCTGAACAATTAAAAGCTTATGAAGGTCAAAAAGTTTATATTTTTGACGGCCCACATTACATGAACCGCTGGACTGTTTATGCTGTTACGCTATGGTATAAATTGCGTTATGGTTCTTAAAAATCCTTATAAAAAACAAGTTCGGTACGGGTATTGTTATAGCTGTCAGTACCATCCGCCAAAGCATCTTTAAAGTAGTTCCCATATAGACGTTCAACACGAATTTTCACAGGTATGTAGTTAAATGGTTGCCATGCCACACCAGCTCCATATTCAAATAAGTTATTGTAGTTTTCACCTTTTGAATCGGCTAAGGCATGTAATTTGCCATAGGCCTGTACCGTACCAGCTTCACCTCGATATACATTAAAACCTGAACGTAATCTCAAATCAGCAATCACGTTATAGTCCTCTCTGGAATAACTCGCTATGTTTCCATATAAGTCAGTAAAATAGTCATTCCAAACTGTACGTTGCTCAAGAGCTGGATTGGCATACCACTCTTGATAACCTGTTACACCACCGACCACACTTTCACGGAATTTATCGCGATTACGATCAATCAGATCATAACTGCCACCGATTTCTAAATAAGCTCGAAGTGGTATTGATGTCCAAGGTTGGTAATTGGCACCAACACCGACAGTTACAGCATTCTCATCGATAATTTCTGGTCGAACACCACCTTTAGACTTTGTATCTCGGTTAAGGTTTATAAAACCATAAACTTGCGCACGCCCATTATCTAAGTTTTTCCCATAACGCATTTTTAATGGGAAAATAAAGTCGTCATAACGTGATTCATATGATGGCGCGAAATAGATATCTTTAAATGTTGATTTTACAGTGCCACCACTTAAATTATGAACTGCCTCTTGTGCTTTGCTTGCAATTTCAGGATTATTTGAAGTCGTTAAATCTTTAAAAATCGGCAGTGCATCTTTGTCTTTTTTGAGCTGATTTAACAGATAGGCTTGTTGTAATTTAAGTTGGTCATCTTGCGGGGCAAGTTTTGAGGCTTGTTGTACACTCTGAAGTGCTTGATCTTGTTTATTTAGGCGAATTTGTAGGTAAGTTAAGCTTTTCCAAACCTTTACATCTTGAGGTGTAAGCTCGCTCAACTCCAGTAAAACTTTTTCAGCCTGTTCTGGCTGATTTGGCTCAAGCTTATAAAACCGATCCCAACGATCATAAATCGGGTTACCTGGCTTATACTCAGCATCACCTTCTTTGACAAAAGTAGTCTCTGCGCTCAATGCAAATTGAAAAGGAAACATTAAACTGAAAGCTAATAATGAATAAGTTATGGGCTTTTTCTTGGAATAGTTCATCTTATATCTCAACTAAAAGCACTCAGCGCAACTACCACGAATAGTAGATTAAACAAAGAGTTAAAACGGCGAATTATTCACATATTATAACTAAACAGCTGTTCTGGTATCGTTAAAATAAGTTATTTTATAAGTAAGTTAAGTTGATGAATCATTGATAAAACTAAAATAACACTTGAATACATCACTTTTTAGATAACCAACAATATTTTATATAAGAGTAAAATTATGTCGCATTCTCACCACTCTGAAATTCATGTTATGCAGCGTTCTGGCTGGCTTCGTGCAGCCGTACTTGGTGCAAATGATGGAATTATCTCTGTAACTAGTTTAATTATGGGGATGGCAGCTAGTGGCGCTAGCTCACATACACTTTTAATTACCTGTATTGCTGGGCTAATTTCTGGTGCTACATCTATGGCTGCTGGAGAATATATTTCTGTTAAATCACAAGAAGATATTGAGAAATCTGATCTACGCTCAGAAGCCCATGAACTTGAGAAAAACCCTCATGCCGAGCTAAAAGAATTAACTCAAATTTATATTTCGCGTGGTTTAAGCCCTGAACTAGCCCATGAAGTTGCAGTACAGTTAACAGCTCATGACGCGCTTGGTGCACATGCACGTGATGAAATCGGTATTCATGAAAATACCGCAGCAAACCCTGTGCAAGCAGCACTTTCATCAGCTGCATCATTTTCATGTGGTGCAGCCCTCCCCATGTTAGCGATTCTACTCAGTTCGCATGAATGGGTAGCGCATTCTGTATTAATTACAGGTGTCATTTCCCTTGCGATTTTAGGTGCTTTATCGAGTTATTTTGCGAGAACATCAATGTTCAAAGGCAGCTTACGAATCACTATGTGGGGAATTTTAGCAATGGCATTTTCAGCATGGGTCGGTTCTTTATTCAACGTTCAACCCCTATAAGAAACTATAGCAAAATCATTATGTAATAAATCACATTTAAAAATAATAATATATGTAATTTATAAGTAAGATTTTTCTAAAATTTAGGTGTATGATGACTACTAATCGAAAGTTGAGTTAGCCAGTAAGAATTACTTGAAATCTCAACTTACTGGTTTGAAATACCAATGTAGAGAAGTGTCTTGATACATCGACTTGGGATATTGTTTGCTTTTGCAACAATAGCATTACAGATAGCTGTCTTCTTGCAGCCTCTATTGCCAGAGAAATATCAAATTTCTCCAGCTTGTGAGACTGTAACGCATCTGTCTTCCCAAATGAAACATGAACACACTGCTCACTCAGCACATGTATCACATCAAAATCATTTAGAACATAATCACGCAACAAGTGATCATGTACATGTTGATTCGACACATCATTCGCATCAACACGACTTTAACCATCAATGTCCATTCTGTTTCTTTTATGGTCATTTAGTTGCTCCTCCAACCCTTGGGGTTAAAGAAGTTTTTGTTCGCTTACAAGTCCGCTTTTTACACTTATATCAAGTTTTTATTGCGTTCTTTTTCTCATTACAGCGTTTATTTCTCATCCCCCAAGGTCGAGCCCCTCCTTTTGCTTTCTCAATGTAATCATTTATTTAACTAAATTATTGAGAAAGTGAGTTTTATATGCTTTATCGAATTTCTTTTGCTGATCAACAGCAAGAGCGAGACAAACACATCGCTAAAAAAGTGTCTGTTGAACTAGTTTTTCAACGATTCAATTATCCGTTGGAGGACTCATTATGGACTTAGGTTTAACAGCGTTAGAGTTAGCACGTATCCAATTTGCCTTTACAGTCTCGTTTCATATTATTTTTCCTGCAACGTCAATCGGTCTCGCTTGTTTTTTAGCAGTTCTAGAATGGAAATGGCTACGTAGTCATAATCCAATCTATCAAGACCTCTATAAATATTGGCTCAAGATTTTTGCCGTGACCTTTGGTATGGGTGTCGTTTCTGGGGTCGTCATGAGCTATCAGTTTGGAACAAACTGGAGTGAGTTTTCTCGAATTGCAGGAAGTATTACAGGGCCACTGCTGACCTATGAAGTATTATCCGCCTTTTTCCTTGAAGCAGGATTTTTAGGAATCATGCTGTTTGGTTGGGGACGAGTCAGTGAAAAAGCCCATTTCTTTGCAACATTCATGGTGGCAATTGGCACCTGTATTTCCATGTTTTGGATTTTGTCTTCAAACAGTTGGATGCAAACGCCACAAGGCTTCAGCATCGAAAATGGCATCATTGTGCCTCAAGATTGGTTTGCGATTGTCTTTAACCCATCATTCCCGTATCGCTTTGCACATATGGCGGTTGCAGCTTTTCTAGTCTCTGCATTAGTTATCGCAGCAACAGCGGCTTGGCATTTAATTCGCGGTCGTCGAGATGAGTTAGTAAAGAAATCCTTCTCTATGGCGATGTGGATGATCTTATTCGCAGCACCTGCGCAAGTCTTAATTGGCGATCATCACGGTTTGAATACCTTAAAGCATCAACCAGCTAAGTTAGCGGCGATGGAAGGTCACTGGGAAACAAATGTCAATGAACCAATGCCCCTCTATTTGTTTGGTATTCCTGATATGCAAGCAGAAACCACTAAATATGCTGTGGGTATTCCTTATTTAGGTAGCTTAATTCTAACCCATAGTCTCGATGGTGAAGTCAAAGGGTTGAAAGAGTTTGCCCCTGAAGATCGTCCAAATTCAACTTTAGTTTTCTGGAGCTTCCGTATCATGGTTGGTCTAGGAGCACTGATGGTTTTACTGGCTGTGGTTGGCTTATGGTTGCGCAAAAAAGAACGTATTTATGAGAACAAATGGTTTCATAAATTCGCCTTAATCATGGGGCCAACGGGTTATATCGCGTTACTTGCTGGATGGTTTACCACTGAAATTGGCCGCCAACCTTGGGTTGTGTATGGAGTCCTGCGTACAGAGGATGCTTTGTCCAATGTTTCTGCAAATCAAGTCGGTATAACGCTGATTATCTTTGTATTGGTCTATACCGTTGTCTTTGGAACAGGTATCTATTACATCCTGAAACTCATGTACAAAGGCCCTCAATTCATTCATACCCCTGTTGAAGAACAAGGTGGTGTTGGACACTTTAGAACGCCAATGCGCCCACTCAGTGCGGTTGAGGATAGCCTCGAAACCAAAGATCAGACGAAAGGAGAATAAAGATGGATATTTCTCTCATTTGGGCCATGATTATCGCGCTAGGCGTATTGATCTATGTCATTTTGGATGGCTTCGATCTTGGTATCGGCATCCTGTTCCCATTTATTCATGGACAACAAGAGCGTGATGTCATGATGAATACCGTTGCACCTGTTTGGGATGGCAATGAAACATGGATGGTACTGGGAGGCGCTGGATTATTTGCAGCCTTTCCAATTGTCTATGCAACTGTTTTATCTGCGCTATATATGCCGATTACCTTGATGGTAATTGCGCTAATTTTTAGGGGCGTTGCGTTCGAGTTTCGTTTTAAAGCGAATCGTTCAAAAGCATTATGGGATATGGCTTTTATTTGCGGTTCAACCTTAGCAAGTTTTCTACAAGGCGTGATTTTAGGTGCTTACATTCAGGGTTTAGAGACTGAAAATGGGATCTTTGTCGGTGGCAGTTTGGATTGGCTAACACCCTTTTCTCTCTTTACAGGTTTAGGCGTTGTGATCATGTATGCCGCTCTGGGTTGCGGATGGTTAATTTTGAAAACTGATGATGGTTTACAAGATAGAATGTACCAATTAATGCCTAAATTAATCTTTGCACTGTTCGTTATTTTCGCAGCCGTCAGTTTATATACTCCTTACAGCCAACCTACTATTGCTGAAAAATGGTTTGCAATTCCACAACTGATCTATTTCAGTCCTGTTCCTATTTTAGTGGTTATTTTTACATTCTTGACATGGCAAGCTTGTCTAAAAAGAAGTGAATACAAACCTTTCATTTATACCTTGATGCTGATGTTCTTGGCTTACACTGGCTTTGTCATCACCCTATGGCCAAACATTATTCCTCCATCTGTTACCATTTGGGAAGCTGCTGCACCTCGAGACAGTCAGGTCTTTGCATTAATTGGTGCATTGATCATGATCCCAATCATTTTGGTGTACACCTTTTGGGGATATTGGATTTTTAGAGATAAAGTCCGTGTTGGCGATCAAGGCTACCACTGAGGTGAACGACAATGAAATCATCACAAATCAAATGGTTTATCGGCTTATGGATCGTGGGTTTTGTAGGTTTAGCAATTATTGCTGGCCTATTTAAAGCCTTACTGGTTTTAGCCTATCAATAATCGATAATATTGTCAGATGTTTGGTTAATTCATTAGCCAAACATCTTTTTATTTTCAGATAGATAAACAATGCATGTATCTCCATTCTAAAAAGAAATAACCAGTATTATTTGCTATTTTTTTGATATTTAAGCTATGTTGAATCAAAACCAATTAGGTATATATGACATGACAATTTTAGAATTATTAGAAATTAAACATCCTATTTTTCTTGCACCAATGGCTGGTGTTTCTACACCTGAACTTGCTGCTGAAGTTTCTAATCAGGGAGCTTTAGGTTCATTGGGTTTAGGCGCGAATACACCTTCGGCAGCTAAGGAGCTTATTTTAAAAACTCAAGCGCTGACTGAAAAACCATTCCAAGTAAACTTTTTCTGTCATCAATCTGAATCACTCAATCCAGACATCGCACAACAATGGATTGAATATATTTCTCCACATTTTGAAAAATTTGGCACAACTCCACCGACACAACTGAACTGTATTTATCCAAGCTTTTTGGATAATGATGATTTCTTAAATATTGTTTTAGAAACGCAACCTAAAGCAGTGAGTTTCCATTTTGGGATTCCCCATCCTCATCAAATTAAAGCATTAAAAGATGTAGGTATTATCACAATGGTATCTGCAACTAACTTGATCGAAGCGCAGCAAATTGAAGCTGCTGGAATTGATTTGATTATTGCTCAAGGGATCGAAGCAGGTGGACATCGAGGAATATTTAATCAACATTTTGATGCTGCAATCAAAACCTTAGATCTGGTGCAGCTAATTTCTAAACATTGCACAACACCTGTAATTGCTGCTGGTGGCATCATGAATGGCGAACAAGCAAAGCAAATGTTGAAAGCTGGTGCTTCAGCTGTTCAATTAGGCACAGCCTTTGTTCAATGTAAAAGCTCAAGTGCGAATGCTGCATATCGTAAAGCATTATTTAATCAAAATATTACCCAAATTAGTGCTAGCTTATCAGGTCGCCCTGCACGAGGTCTGATCGGGACTTGGCATACTGAAATTGATCGTCCTGACCGACCAAATGTACCTGCCTACCCATACACATATGATTTAGCCAAACAGTTGATGGCGATTGCCAATCAACAACATGATTTTAGTTATGGTGCATTTTGGGCAGGTAGTAATGTTGCTCAAATTCGGGAACTCGAAGCTGCTGATCTAGTAAATCAATTGGTTTTAGAAATCAAAAGTAACTAAACAGACAATAAAAAACCGATCTCAAATCGATCGGTTTTTTAAAGACATCTTGTTGAAGAATCTCCATAAGATGTCTAATTTTAATTACTTAATCGCATCCAACAAAGTCTGTTGCGCATTATGTGGCTCTTCACCTTCAACAGGTTTAGCGCGCTCCCAGACACCATCACCTTGCAACAACCACGCTTGTTGATTGTCTTTTAGATAGTTCAATAAACCTAGTTGATAGATACGCTTTTTCAAAACTGGATCTTCAATCGGGAAGCATGCTTCTACACGGTTGAATAAGTTACGATCCATCCAATCTGCACTTGAACCATAAATACGTGGATTACCATTATTACTAAAATAAAACACGCGTGTATGTTCTAGGAAACGTCCAACAATTGAGCGAACACGAATATTTTCTGACAAGTTTGGTAAACCCGGACGTAAACAACAAATCGAACGAATGATCAAATCAATTTGTACACCCGCTTGTGAAGCTTCATACAATTTATTGATGAGCTGAACTTCGGTCAGTGCATTCACTTTCACAATAATCTGCGCAGGTTTACCAGCTTTTACATTGGCAATTTCATCGTCAATGAAGTTAATCAGTTGAGCATGTAAAGTGAATGGTGCATGAAGCAGCTTTTTCGGCTTCGCCATTTTCCCCATACCAGTCAATTCTTGGAAAATACGGTGCACATCTTCACAGACATCTTTATCTGTCGTCATCAAACCATAATCAGTATAAATACGTGCATTACCGGCATGATAGTTACCTGTTCCCAAATGTACATAGCGTACTAATTTATTATTTTCACGGCGTACCACTAAAATCATTTTAGCGTGAGTCTTATAGCCTACAATGCCATATACAACGACTGCACCTGCTTCTTGCAATACGTTAGCAACCTCGATATTTGATTCTTCATCAAAACGAGCACGCAACTCAATAACTGCGGTCACTTCCTTACCGTTACGCGCAGCTTCGGCAAGCACTTGTACAATCTCAGAATCTACACCGCTACGATAAAGTGTTTGCTTGATTGCAAGCACTTGCGGATCACGTGCTGCTTCACGTAACAATTGAATGACTGGTGCAAATGATTCAAATGGATGATGCAACAAAATATCTTGCTTTTGCATTGCAGCAAAAATGCTTTCCGATTTTTTGAATGCTTTTGGAATCACAGGTGTATGTGAGTCATAACGTAAATGCGGACGTTTAAAATTTGAAAGTAAACGCGCTAAATTTACTGGCCCATCAACACGATAAAGCTGCTCTTCGTTTAAGTCGAACTCGTCCAGTAAATATTCATAAATATGTTTTGGACAATTATGCGTTACTTCTAAACGTACCGCTCGGCCAAAACGACGTGAACTCAACTCACCTTTTAACGCTTTAGCAAGATCTTCAACATCTTCATTCAATGCTAAATCGGCATTACGCGTCACACGGAATTGATAACAACCTGTTGCTGTCATGCCTGGGAATAGATCAGAAACATGCTCGTGAATAATCGCAGAAAGCATGACATGGTGTTCTTTACCATCGGTCAGCTCATCTGGTAAACGGACAACACGAGGCAGTGAACGCGGCGCAGGAACAACGGCTAAATCAATTTGACGACCAAAGGCATCTTTGCCTTCTAAAGTAACAATGAAGTTCAAGCTTTTATTGACTAAGCGAGGAAATGGATGCGCTGGATCAAGGCTGATTGGTGTCAATACTGGCGCTACTTGCTCTTGGAAATACTTTTTGATCCAAGCAGATTGTGCAGGTGTTAACTCACCGCGACGTAAGAAGCAAATGTCTTCTTCACGTAACTTCGGTAAGATTTCTTCATTTAAAATACGATATTGGCGTTCGATTGCCGCATGTGCAGTTCTAGAAATTTCATCCAAAACTTGTTTAGGTGTCAAACCATCAGGAGTGCGACTTTCATTGCCTAAAGTCAGTTGTTCCATCATGCCAGCAACACGAATCTCGAAAAACTCGTCTAAATTACGCGAAAAGATGAGTAAGAAATTCATCCGCTCTAACAAGGGATGGAGTGGATCAACCGCCTGTTCTAGTACACGTAAATGGAAATCGAGAATCGAAAGTTCACGATTTATATAACGATCGTTGTAACTATATTCTATTGGCGCTGTTGTCGTCACTGCAGTATTCATACCGAACCTTATCGCTTTAATTTATCAAGTGATCGTTTAAGTATGCTGCAAAATTATGTCATTTTGGTAAAAAAGCCCAAAAATATTAGGCTTTTTTTAAATAAAATGAACTATTGAGGAATTTGTGTACCATTCATATATTTTAAAATGACACGTTTGCGATATTGCAACTTACGATCATTTCTATGGTCTTGGTAATATTTAGGATTCGGTAATAAAGCAGCTAAAAATGCAGCTTGTTCACGCGTTAAACTTTTTGCACTTTTTCCATAATAAAACTGAGTTGCTGCCTCAACGCCATAAATATTTTGTCCAAACTCCACAGAGTTCATATACACCTCTAGGATTCGACGCTTTGACCACATACGCTCCATCATCCAAGTAGCTACGGCTTCCTGACCTTTACGGATGAATGATCGTTGATTGTAGAGAAATAAATTCTTGGCAAGTTGTTGTGAGATCGTAGAGCCGCCTGCGACCACTTCACCTTTTTCACTATTCCGTTCTAAAGCATGTTGGATACCCGCCCAATCAAAGCCATGATGATGAATAAACTTCGCATCTTCACCAGCTAAGATTGCGTGCTTGAAGTTATCACTAATGTCATCGTAATCACGCCATTCTTGCTGAATAGGCTTGAAATCCGACCAATAATCTAGCCGCATGAACATTGTTGTTTGAACAGGATGTGTTCTCCACCACACCAAGCTAGAAAAAATCCATAGCTGGATGAGCAGAATTACCCCAATAATCAACATGACTGTACGTGCTAAAAAGGCTTTCATTAAAGTGCTTCACTCCTTCGGACATCGGCGTTATGACATATGATCCATGTCTCGTCCCGTCAATTCATGCTAAGCTATTTTTCATATTCATGGCTAGCTCAAACATATGACTGAAACGACTCCACCACAAATCAATCAAAAATTGCAAATACAAACATGGTGGTTTACTGCAATCTTAATTGCGGTCAATGTTGGATTATTTGGTTGGCAAATCCTTACAGGTGTGAATATTACCGACCCATCCCCTATGGATGCAATCGCTTGGGGCGCCGATTTTACACCACTCACCTTTTCGGGTGAGCCTGAACGCCTTTTTAGCAGCATGTTTTTCCATTTTGGATTGATCCATTTAATGTTAAATATGTGGGCACTCTATATATTTGGCAGTGTCGCTGAGCAGTTATTTGGTCGTTCCTATTATATCGGTATGTATTTTCTTGCGGGTTTGATGGGAAGTGTACTTTCTAGCTATCTGAGTATTCGTGACGGTTATCAACTCTTACAACATTTTGACCCAAGCTTGCTCCCTCATATCAGTGCAGGTGCATCAGGAGCAGTCATGGGGCTGGGCGCAGCACTGACCGCTGTTTCATTATTTCCAGCATTACCAAGACAACGTTTTTGGTTAGATAAAAAATCTCTAGTTATGGTGATGGCGATCAACCTAATCTTTGGTTTTACGGTTTCAGGAATTAACAATGCAGCCCATATCGGCGGCATGATCATGGGGGCTTTGCTTGCAAGTCTTTGGTATTTCGGTCAAAAGACTCAACGTAAAGTTACTATACAAATGATTGCACTGGTTCTGTGTAGCGTATTACTTGCTGGATTCTATTTTTATTGTACGCAGTTAAGTACAGGTCTCACCCCATTATGGGATGAGATTCTTCGTCAAAATCAACTGACTTTTTAAGATTGATTGATTTCTCTTAAACTTTGTAATGGCGGAATATCGCATAAATAACTCAGACGATATCGTCCAATTAAAGTACATACCAGCATCATTGCTAAAGGTAAAATAAACCAAATTTCTGGATGCAATTGGACTGCCATTTGCATCTTATAACTTGCAATTGCACTGATTACCTCTGCAAATAAACACGCCACAATACCAGCAAGTAAACCAATAAAACCAATCTCTAAGCTGAGCATCCGCTTTAATTTATTTTTAGCGACACCAAATGAACGCAATAATGCAACCTCTTTACGGCGCTCATCCATTAATACATTTAAGCAGGCAATTAAAACCAACACACCTGACATGCCAACAAGCACAGCCAATACCGTCACGATCTGAACCAATACATTCATCAAGCGTTTAACTTCATCCAATATCCGCCCAACATCAATAAATACCGTATTGGAAAATTGCTGAATGAGCTGTACCATTTTTGGCTGATCGACTGTCGGAACATAAAAACTGCCTAAATAACTTCCTGCATTCTCATCCATGGTTTGAGGAGAGAAAATAAAGAAGAAATTGGGACTAAAACTTTCCCATTCCACTGAGCGAAGATTAATTACTTTGGCTTCTAATATTCCCTCAGGCAAGCTGAAGCGTAATTGATCACCAATTTTAATGCCTAACTCAGTGGCTAATTTTTCTTCAACAGAAACTTGCCCTACTGCACTGAAATTTGCTTTGCCTTGTGTAATGACATTGTCCGTCGGATATGCACTCGCTTGCGTCAGATTCAATTCACGTCGAAGTGAATTATTTTGCTTAATCAACTCAGGAGAAAATGCTTGATTATTCTTCGCAATTAATCGCCCTCGAATGTTCGGATATAGTGGTGTTGAAGACCAGTTATTCTGCTCAAGCTGTTGTTTAAATTGAGGCATATCAAATGGAGGTAAACCATATACAAATTGGTTTGGCGTTCCTTCTGGTAATTGTTGCTGCCAACGTTGTAATAAATCTGTTCTTAATACACTTAAAACCGTAATTAAACTTAAACCAAGTGCTAATGCCGTGATTTGTAATGCCGTTTGATGCGGTGTACGTACATAAGCTGACAAAGGATGCTTTAATCGTTTAATGGCTTTTAACAGCAACCAGATCATCGCAAAAAGCACAGTACATAGCACAAGAATCGCCACTAAAACCAAAAGGCTTAACTGTAAGTTATCACTCAATACCAAACTGAAAACAATAAGGCTGGAAATCCCCACGGCGAACATCGCCACATAGGACTTACGAGAACGTTCTTGTTGACGAATGACTCGAATAGGCGGAGTGTTTAACAGCTCCCAAATACTTGGCAGAATAAAACCGATCAACACCATTACACTGGTAAAAATGGCGATAGGCAAAGCCATGAGTAAATCACTTACCGCAAAGCTCAGCTGCAATTGAGGAATCAACTGTAGCATTAACTGCAACAATCCATATCCCAAGCCAATCCCAATCAAACTACCAAGTGCAATCGAAATCAAACTCACAATCCCAAGCAAAATAATGTAAGCCGATAAAATCTGCTTCTTACTCGCGCCTAAACAGCGCATCAGTGCAATATGATCTTGGTTTTGTTGTACATAACGCTGGCTCGTTAAAGCAATCGCAATACCACATAGCAGAATCGTCAAAAGATTGGCAAGCTGTAGAAAAGTATCTAAATTCTCTATGGGCTTCATCAATCTTGTATTGGATTGACTTGCATCTCGTAACTTAAGTGATGTTTGTTCGGCTGTTTCTGCTTGTGACTCTACTTTTTGATTATCGGATTCAGGGTCAATTTGTTGCCTAAATATCTTCTTATAAGCATCGACAGCATTTGGTTCTCCAGCCATCAATAAGCGATATTCGATACGACTACCAACTTGAATTGCATTGGTTTTAGCAATATCAGCTTGATGAATAATTACGGTTGGAGAAAAACCTGAGAACCCAAGCTCTTGATTTGAATCATGTTCAATCAGACCTGTGACTTTAAACTCACCATCAGCAATTGCAACATTATCCCCCAGTTTCACGGCGAGAAGATCCATCGCACGGGGACTCAACCACACCTCTCCTTGTTTTATTTGCTGAGCTTTTGGTGCAATCTCAAGCTGCCCACGAAGCGGAAAAGCGCCATCAATGGCTTTGACATTCACCATGACAAATTGATCTTGAGTATGCGCCATTGAACCAAACAGCGTGACCGAAGCCTGTTTTAAATTGAGTTTTTTTGCCTGTTCATGCCAATTTTCTTGAATCGGTTGATTATCAGATAGAACGAGATCTGCACCCAGCATTTCAGCAGCTTGAAGCGTTACTGCATTCTGAACTTGAGTATTACTGAACTTTAAAGCGGTTGTCGCACTAATAGCCACTGACAGTGCAATGATCAGTAAATATAAACCACCTGTGCGAAAGCTTTGTAACAGTAAAGGTTTCAGGATCGAGTTCATATTCTCTCCTCAGCCTTTACAATTTCTTGAATCTGACCATCCACAAGTGTGACATGACGTTGACACAGCGCTGCTAAATTTTGATCATGCGTTACCAACACTAAAGTTGTGCCCAACTCATGATTTAAATCAAATAATAGTTGTTCAATTTCTTCCGCTGTTTGCCCATCCAAGTTGCCTGTAGGTTCATCTGCAAAAATAATTTTTGGCTCAGCAATCAATGCTCGTGCAATCGCAACGCGTTGTTGCTCACCGCCTGATAAAACTTTAGGTGTTTGTTGAGCCTGACGACTTAATCCAACTCGCTCTAACCAAGCCAAAGCCTTTTGCTCAGCTTGTTTAAAATGAAAATCAGGCTGTAGACGCAAAGGTAACATCACATTTTCCAATGCGCTAAGCTGTGGCAACAATTGAAATGATTGGAAAACAAAACCAATATTCTCCAAGCGAACCTGCGCTCGTTGCTCTTCAGTCAACGAATGCACAGCCTTTCCACACACCCATAATTCACCGTCACTCGGACGATCTAGTGTTGCTAAAATACCGAGTAAAGTCGATTTCCCTGAACCTGAACGTCCTGTAATGGCAATTTGCTCACCTGCATAAATCTCTAAATCAATCTCTTTTAAGATGGTGAGATTTTGCTGATTGATTTGAATATTTTGTGTAACTTTTTGGGCAGAAATAATCGCTTGTGGCATGATGTCACGTATCCTTTAGGACAAATTTGAAGTGCTATGCAAATATCTAAAGTTATCTTGTCGGTATCAAAAACGCTTGGAACAATCACTCTATGTTTAGTACCAACATTGGTTTCTGCAAAGACTATTTTAATTTTGGGTGATAGCCTGAGTGCAGGTTATGGTATTGATGCAAAACAAGGTTGGGTTCATTTACTCCAACAACGCTTAAACCAACAGTATCCGAAACAACATAAAGTGGTCAATGCAAGTGTCAGTGGAGAAACAACAAGTGGTGCGCTGGCGAGACTGCCAAAACTACTACAGACCTATAAACCAGAAATTGTTGTAATCGAACTTGGCGGTAATGATGGTTTACGCGGTCAGCCACCGCAAATGATTCAAAAAAACTTGGCGCAATTGGTACAACTCAGTCAGAAACAAAAAGCCAAAGTTTTACTGTTTGGTATGAAGATACCACCAAACTATGGAACAGCGTATAGCACTGCCTTTGAAAATAATTATAAAGTTGTAAGTCAGCAATATAAGATCAAGCTACTGCCATTTTTTCTTGAAGGTGTAGCGGGAAATAAAAGTTTGATCCAAAACGATCAAACCCATCCAAATGCGAAAGCTCAACCGATTCTACTCAATCTCGCCTACCCATACATAAAAGGTGCTTTATAAGCACCTTTTATGACGAAATCTATGAGTCGTTAGAAATCAAAAAAAATCACTTCACCAGTTTCTAAAGAATACTCAGCACCCACTACAATCAATTTGCCTTTTTCAATCAAGCTTTCAAGCACAGCTGAACCGTGACGTAATTGATTCACTGATGCAAATACGTTTGAACGAACAGCATGTGCAGACAATTTTTTCAAATCATCCTTTAATTCAGTCTGCATTAAAATTTCTACAGAAGGACGCACACGATTGACAATCGACATTAGATTTGATGATGGTGGTTGATCTGGATTTTTTAAGGTATCAATCGTTGCTTGAATCGCACCACAGTGGCTATGACCCAATACAACAACAACGGCGCAATCATAACGCTCAGCTGCGAACTCAACACTTCCGACTTGCGATGGCGCAACAACATTGCCCGCAACACGAATAACGAATAAATCCCCTAACCCTTGGTCAAATACCATTTCAGCTGGTACTCGAGAATCTGAACATCCTAAAACAATTGCAAAAGGATTTTGTTCACTGGCCATTTCGGCGCGCTCTTGGTGAGAGAGTAGTTTCTGTTGGGTTGCTTCCCCTTTCACAAAACGAGCATTACCAGCTTTTAATCGTTCTAGCGTTTCTTGGGCGGTGAGCATGCTTAAATCCATCTATGATTGACATGAAAAAATAGTTTAATGTGGACATGTTCGAAAGTCACTGACAAAAATAAAAACTCTCAAGTTAAAGGCTGTCGTTTTCATCAAGGAAATAGTGGAAATTTACTCATTTCATTGGCAAGAATTTCCAGACCCTTGTAGATTATGCAAATGACTCAGCTGGAAACTTCAACAATAATCAATTGGTTTAAAAATAAATCAAGGATAGAACAATGATGATGAATACCCTATTACCGATACCATTTCGTAAAACATTTACAGCTTTTTTACTCAGTTGTAGCCTTGGGGCGATGGCAATTCAAACTACACAAGCTGCTGAAATTGAAATGAGTTTTCAAAATTTATTACAACAAGAACGTGCTTGGGCAGGCTTACAAACCAAAACTTTAAAAGTTGGCGATATTACGTGGTCATACAGCGAAGGCGGACAAGCTGGTAAGCCAATTGTTCTTTTAATTCACGGCTTAGCTGGAAGTCGTGATAACTGGAATCGTGTGGCACATGCTTTAACGGCAAATTATCATGTGATCATTCCTGATCTGCCTGCCAGTGGTGAAACAAAAGTCCCTAAAGAATTTGATTATTCTGTTCCAAACGTCACAGAAAAATTACGTCGTTTTATTGAAGCTGCAAATCTTACAGGTCCAGCTCATATCGCAGGACATTCATTAGGTGGCTCAATTGCAATGCTCTACGCTGGTCAGTATCCATTCGAAACGAAAAGCCTGTTTTTAATCGATGCAGCAGGTGTTTATAAGTCAGCGACCACACCTTACCTAAAAGATCCAGCTCAAGTTAAAAATATGATTGTGAGCAAGAAAGGTGATTTTAATTACTTAATGCAACAAGCGATGTACTCGCCACCATTCATTCCGAAAGAAATTGCGCAAGCACAAGAAAAAATGATGATTGGGCAAGTTGAAGAAACACAAAAGATGGTTGATCAAATTATTGCGCTCAATAAGCTCTTTACGCCTGACTCTTTTGCTTTACTTGCGAAATCAATTGATGCCCCAACACTGATTTTATGGGGCAAACAAGATAAAATTATTAATGTTGAAGTAGCACCTGAGTTAAAATCCCTGCTGAAAAATGCACAGACCCCAGTGATTTTGGATAATGTTGGTCACATGCCAATATTAGAAGCAGATCAATTGGTGGTTCAGCAATATTTACCATTTTTAAGCAAGATTCAGGCGCAAAAACCTGCAACTGCCCCATCACCATAATTTAAATCATTATTTGAGCTTTTATGTCTAAACATCCAATGATAGAACAACTGATTGATGCACAACTTGATTTTTTAGATCATGAATTTGCACAAGCTGAAACTATTCAACATGAGTTAAAGCAGTTCTATCATTGGTTGCGTTTACAACAACTTCAGCATATTTGGTCATTTGAACAGATTATTGATCTGATCGAAAAACAAATTTTAGCAACGCCTGCGAGTTCTTTTTTAGTCGAACAAATTGCTGAACATATCCGATTTGCTTTAATTCATCCGTTAAATGATCAAACTACAATCGAAGATGTAATTCCTGTACTGACCATTGATTCAATCGCGCAATACGTTGCGAGTAAAAGTGGTCATCGTCAACGGCTCATTAAAACGATTGTCAATAATCCTGCGTTCTCAGCATTAGTCACTCAACTGATCCAACACTCAATTCAAGACTATTTAGATAACTCTGTTATCTCTAAACGTGTACCTGGTGTGGGTCACTTTATGAAAATGGGGAAATCTGTTTTAGAAACAGTCACTGACTCAAACCTAAATGATACTATCGGGCATTATTTACAAAAGAACATTTTGAAGATTAGCCAAATGAGTGAAAATGTTTTAAATCAACACTTTAATGATGAAAAACTATATCATTTTCAGGCAAATCTTTGGCATAAAATTAAAGTCATGCCATTATCAGTTTTACGTAATTATTTAGAAGTTCAGGATTTACCCAAAACCGTAGGTATGGGACATGAAATTTGGGAGCATATTCGTCAAACACCGTATTTAAAACAGCAAGTTCATGACGGTGTTTATGCATGGTATGCACGCAATCAAGAGCGAAGCTTTGATCTATTGTTACGTGATCTCAATATCGATGAAGACTTAATTCAAAATGAGCTAAGCAAATTATTAGAGCCAGTTTTAAAGCAAGTGATTGAAACAGGTTATTTAAGAGAAAGAGCACATTCTTATTTAGAAAAGTTTTATTATTCTGAACAAGTGATGAGTATTTTAAAACAAGAAAGATAAGGCAAATTCACCTTACCTTTCTTGCAATCAACTTAGAAGCTATAAGTCACACCGAGATTATAACGACGACCATCTAAAACATAGTTATAGGTATCTTTATCAATCTCTTTGTCAAATAAATTATAAACACCTGCTGCAACTGCGATGTTTTGTGTTGGCTTATAGTTCAATCCAACATCAACCATCGTATAAGCAGGTTTACCTTTTGCCATTGCGGTACGACTCAAATAATCAGATGTTTTACTGCGATAGTTGACACGTCCCCAGCTTGAGAATTGATCATTAATTTCCCAGTCAGCAGTTGTATTGAACATATGCTTTGGCATTTCATTTAAAGGTTTTCCTTTATTAATACCACTTTTTTGCTCTGTATCCGTGAAGGTATAATTTGCAGATACATTTACATTTGGTAGAGCCTGCCAACCAAACGTCAATTCAGCACCACGCATGCTCGCTTTATCAACATTCTCACGTAAGCTAACAAAGTCAAATTTTTCACCTAACCAATCACACTCTAACGCACCAACATTTTCACCCTGACAAGTTCTAACTTCAGTGATCTTATCTTTAAACTCACTATTAAATAGTGTTAATCCAGCATTTAAGTTATCTAAATTATCCCAGTTAAATGACACTTCATAGTTCACACTTTTCTCTGGTTTTAGATCAGGATTACCGACAATAACTCCCTTACTTTGTCCACCGCCTGTTGCTTGTCCCCATTCAGCAACGGTTGCACGCAATGCTGGTGTTTTATAGCCTGTAGATACACCGCCTTTAATCACCCAGTTATCATTTAAACCCCAAACGCCATAAACCTTTGGACTCCAATGATCACCAAACTTCTCGTCTTCATCTAGACGTAATGAAGTTGTCAAAGTGAAATCATCCACAATGTTCCATGCATTTTCAGCAAATAGTGCCCAGCTATAACGATCTAAGCTCGAAACAGGTGTAGAACCACCGATGCTTAATTGATTGCCCTTATCTTCTAATTCTTCTTTTAAATACATCCCACCAAAGCTGAGACTGTGACGATCAAAATTAATTTTATTGATTGTATTAAATGTCGTATTAATCGCTTCCATATTACGTGATGGATTTTCATTTTCCTCACGTTGGATATAAGAATGTGTTTCCACTGCACCAACTGTACCACGGTGTGTCAAACTGTATTCTGTACGGTAATAATCTGTGAGTGAGTTTACTGGTGGATTTCTGCCTGTTTGAATTGGCGAAATACTCTTGCCAACCGTTGCATCACGATTTTGAATTGAACGTTGATATTCCAAATCAAAAGTATGTTGATCATTTGGCGTAAGTGTTAATGCAGCCCCACCTGCACGAATTTTTTGCTCACTATAACCCCCATAAATTTCATCTTCATCACGTTGCGAATATAAACCATTGGCCTTGAAAGATAAAAGATTTGCAATTAAAGGCCCTGCAATATATGCATTGGTTTGATAAATATTTCCTGATTTTGAGTTTTCTTGTAATGTCGTATCTAGCTTAATTGATCCAGTCCATTCATTGGTATTTTTCTTGGTAATAATGTTAATTACCCCGCCCATGGCATCAGAACCATATAAGCCTGACATTGGACCACGAATCACTTCAATTCGCTCAATCGCACCAATATTAGGTAACCATCCCTGTTCAATTCCAGAGTTATCACTATTTGGTCTTACAGAACGCGTGTTTACTTTTTTTCCATCAACCATGATGACTGTGTAAGCACTCCCCATACCACGGATACTAATATCACTTGAACTTCCACCGCCCGTGACCACAACCCCAGGTACATCTTTCAACGCATCAGTAACATCGCGATAAGCTTTTTTATTAATTTCTTCTTGTGTGAGAACTGAAATAGAAGCAGCAGCTTTTTTAATATCTTGCTCAAAACCACTTGCTGTGATCACAATTTTTTCTAGTTGAGTAACTTCGTTTGTCTGAGTATCGTTCGCATTCGCGATTGCCATCATACTACCAAGAACAGAAATGGCGAGTAGTGATTGACGAGCTAATTTATTGGACATATTCCCACCTAAACATGACAAACCTTAAGATTTGCTTAAAAAATTTAGGAGAATTCTAACAAAAAATAAATAAAACTCAATACAAATGATAATTATTATTATTTATATATTCATCTTTTTTTTCCTACATCTTGTTATGAAACAAAGAAAAATATTTACTGATATTTTTCTGACATGAAAAAAGCCCTCGAAAGGGCCTTTTCCAATAGATGATATTTCAAGTTTTTTTACTTAAAATATGCGCCTTCTGCTTGGCTATGGTCAGTTTGATCAACGACACGCTGTAACTCAGGAACGTGTTGCTTTAATGTGGTTTCAACACCTTGCTTCAAAGTTACATCAATCGCTGAACAACCTTGGCAACCACCACCGAATTTTAATACAGCAGTTAGACCGTGTTCTGCATCATCCTGAACTTCAACAAGACTACAGTTACCACCATGCCCTTCTAAGCTCGGGTTAATTTCAGATTGAAGTACATAAGTAATACGCTCTTCAATTGAAGCATCGGGACCAACACGTGGAACCTTCGAGTTAGGTGCACGGAATGTTAATTGTCCACCAAAACGATCTTTGTTGTAGTCAATTACAGCATCAAGCAAATATGGAATTGATGGTGCATCTACATAGGCTGGAAAGTCTGGATAATCCTGCTTATAGTCTGTTGGCACAACTTCTTCAGGTGCACTATAAGCCATACAACACTCTGCACGTGGTGTACCCGGATGCTCTACAAAAACACGAACGCCAATTCCTGGAGTATTTTGCTTTGCTAATAAATCACGTAAATACTCTTGTGCAGAGGGAGTAATCAAAAGGTTTGGAATTTCTTCTGCGACAGCAGTGTTGGTGTTCTCAGTCGACATAACAATAATCCTCAAGCTGATGTCGTTATATTAACCGAAGATGGAGGGTAATTAAAAAAAATCAACCATTTTTGTAGGAATTATATGCAAGATCATTGTTTATTAAGTTTTTAATGGCATTATTGCTTAGACACTGATCAATTTAAAACATTTATGTTACATCTACCCTTTAGCCATACTGTGACTCTTATCATTATCACAGTTGCAATTTCTTTATTGGCATTCTCCAATCAGGCAGTGATGAACCGTCTGATTTTTTGGCCTCCTGCAATGCAACGTGGTCAATTTGATCGTTTCATTACCCATGGTTTTGTCCATGCTGATGGTACACATTTACTTTTTAATATGATTACCCTGTTCTTTTTTGGGAATATCATTGAAAGTTTTTATCGTCAATTTTTTTACGACATGGGCTTTGTGTTGTTTTATCTTGGTGGTTTGATTTTTGCGATATTACCAAGCTATTTGAAACATAAAAATGATATACGTTGGGCAAGTCTTGGGGCTTCTGGGGCCGTATCTGCAGTTTTATTTGCCTATATTCTGTTTCAACCTTGGAACTTAATTTTTGTATTTTTCATTCCAGTACCCGCGATTATTTTTGCAATTTTATATGTCGCTTATAGCATCTGGTCAGGGAAACGCGGCAATAGCAACATCAATCACAGCGCTCACCTTTGGGGAGCTGCTTATGGTGTCGTCGTGACAATCTTATTAGAGCCTAGAGTCATTCCACACTTCCTTAATCAACTGACTAAATTACCTTTTTAAAATCTGAAAATAAATTCAATTGAAAATAAGCCTCATATTTGAGGCTTTTATATATCGTGATTGATACAAATATCAGTTAAAAATTTCATTTTTTATCTAGTAGAAAATCGAATATACCCTTAAAGTTTTTATGGAATAAACATAAAGATTGGGATGAAATCATGAAAAAAACTTTATTGTGTTTGAGTGCATTATTCTTTGTTGGATTATCAGGTTGTGCTGTACATACACCTCACGGCAGTGTTGTCGTTGATCCAGATCATAATCATGGTGGTTCAGGTAATTTCTGTCCTCCTGGTCAAGCGAAAAAAGGTCGCTGTTAATCAGTTTCCCACCTAAGCTCATTGCAATGGGCTTAGGTATTCTAAACCTCCTACTAAGCATCTAAAATAAGATTTACTCCATCAGATAATTGCAAAAAACATCACAATTTTTCTTTTCGTAGATTTCATTTCCGTAAAACCCATATACTATATAGGGAAATGTATTTTATTCATTTTTATGGGATTTCTAAGATGAATCTAATCCAGCCCTGTGTCGTTACCGAAATATTGAATAAGGTTCAACATGCAGATGATTGGATTAATTTTCTAGAACAGCTCAATCTCCATTTTAATGTTCAAGCATCACAGCTTTTAGCCGTTGATCTGGAAGTACAAGCTCTGTCTTTCAGTGTCCATCACGGCGTAAATCTTGATGAAAATCAACTCGAACAAGCCGCTTTAAAACAAATCCGTCTAGCCATAGATGATGACCCTCGCTTAAAAAAAATGTTACTAGCACCAATGAATGGTTGGATGCATTGTTCACAACATTTTCAAGAACATGAAATCACCCGAACTGAAGTCTATCAACAAGTATTACAACCCCTAGATTTAAGATTCTGTTCTGCGATTCAAGTCATATATGATCAAAAAGTTTGTGTTATTTTAGCTTTCCTCAGTAGCCAAGATCGAGGTAGCTTAAATTGTTCAGAATTACAACCGATCTATGAGATTTTGCCAGTTTTACAACAAAAAATTCAGCAATATCGACATCATTTTGAATATTCTACAATGACGCTTCTCGGATCACAATTGATCCAAAAGATGAAGCAGCCGATTGCGATTATTAATCTAAATGGTGATATCTTAGAGATAAATGCTGAAGCAGAACAATTATTTGAAAATAATGAGCTGATTCAAATTAAACAGCGTCGTTTTAGCCTGAATGAACATCATCAGCAGCTGTTTGATCAAAACCTAATAGAATTAGAAAGAAATTATAAAAATCATAGACAACTTGATTGTAAAGTACAGACGAAAATCATGATGCTCAGCGATGATTTATTTCTAACATTAGACTTACTTAGCCCAGAAAAGACGCATAAAATTTTTGGATTACGTCCCGTTTTACTTGCAACATTTTCTGGGCTTCAACACCGCCCTAAATATCAGAAAGAGCTTTATACACAATTATTTATGTTTACACCTGTGGAACATAAGATATGTGAGCAATTACTAGAAGGCAAAACGACCAAAGAAATTGCGCTCTCTCATGAAATCCAGTTAGATACGGTTAAAAAACATCTAAAATCTATTTTTAAGAAGACCAAAACCAATCGGCAAGCTGGATTGATCCAGCTATTAATGCAGTTTCTATAAATAGTTTAAAGATCTTTTTACTATGCAATTTCAGCTGGAAATGCAATCACTTGGTCTATCTTCATCTTATTCATCGAGACCATCAACAAACGATCTATTCCCAAGGCTATTCCTGAACATTCAGGCATATTAGGTAAAGCCGCTAATAAGTTCTGATCAGTCGGAATTGTTGGCAAACCTTGCTTTAACCGCTCAGTATTATCGGCTTCAAAACGAGCGGCTAAAACATCTGCATCTAACAATTCATCATATGCATTGGCAAGTTCTAAACCTTCGATATAAACCTCGAAACGCGCTGCAACAAGTTCCCCATCTTCATCTTGTTTTACCTTCGCTAAAGAGGCCATTTCAGGAGGAAAATCAGTCAGAAAAACAGGCCCATCAAAACCTAAGCTCGGCTCAACAAAATGGGAAAATAATAAATCCATATACGCTAGGCGATCATCACCTAGATCAAGATTCAATCCAACTCGATTTGCTACGCTCTTCAACTGCTCTAAGCTTGCTTGTAAAGGATTAATCTCTAAACGATCTTGGAATGCATGCTTATAGCTTAAAAGATAAGGACGAACTTCACCAAAACGGTGTGATAGGCAAAGCCCCAGTAAATCAGCTGTTTCATGCATTAATCCTTTTAAATCTAAAGCTGGCCGATACCATTCCAACATTGTAAATTCACTATTGTGCTTACGACCATGTTCATCATCACGAAATACTTTACAGATTTGATAAATTGCCCCACTACCACTGGCCAATAAACGTTTCATTGGAAATTCAGGTGAAGTCTGCAAATATTGCGTGTTTAACTTGCCATAAATATGACGCTGCACTTGTACTGATGCTAAATGAACATCCGTCACGCCTGCCTGTGAGAGAATAGGAGTTTCCACTTCCAAAACACCACGCTCAGCAAAAAACTGACGGATTTTTTGATACATTGCTGCACGTGCTTTGAGTGCATCGATAGAACATGTCGGTTGATAACGATTCATAGCCCCACTCACGCTTTAGGTCCTCCATGTGCAGCCCATTCACGGCGCAATGGATAATTCTTACGCAGTAGATCAAACGCTGTTTGTTCAACCTTGCCCGCATCAACACAAGCACGAAGTTGTCGATCATCTTCAGCAATATTATAAATTTGAGTCAAATGCTGTTTGAGCGCAGTTTTTAAATCACGCTGCTCAAAATACTGTTCTACATGAGGCAATTGGCTTTCAAATCGTTTCGATGCCTTATAACCGAAGGTATTACAAAATGCCTCATAGATCATCTGTGTACCTCTCGCTTTACCTTCCAAGCTATAACCTGCGATATGTGGCGTTACCAGAGCGAGCTGATCGAGTAATTGCTGTGAAATTTCTGGCTCAAACTCAAACACGTCTAATACCACTTGGCGTTTTGTCTGCTCAATATTTTCAATTAATGCAGATTGCTGAATCACAGCTCCACGCGCACTATTAATTAAAATTGTTGAATTTTTCATTTGAGCAAAGGCAGCTTGATTAAATAAATGCTGTGTTGGATATTCACCTGAATTTGTTAATGGTACGTGGATTGAAATCGCATCAGCTCTTTTTAAAAGCTGCCCAAAAGCGACATTTTCAATTCCATCAAGTTGTACATATGGATCATAACCGATCACATGCCAACCAAGGAGTTGTGCCATTACAGCAAGACGGCTTCCAACATTGCCCAGACCAATAATAGCTAAAGTAAAGGCTTTATTTTTTTCTAATAGATCAATATTTAAATGCAATAAAGCAGTAATTACATATTCAGCTACGGCTTGAGCATTACAACCCGCGGCATTACTCCATCGAATATGTTTTTGCTCTAAAGCTTGAATATCTAAATGGTCAGTCCCAATCGTTGCGCTCCCCACAAACTTAATTTTTGTTTGATCAATAAGATCATGATTTACTTTTGTGACTGATCGCACTAGCAATGCATCAGCATTTTCAACATCAGCATGTGTAAGTGTTCGTCCAGCTTTATGCTGAATTTCTGCAAATTCCGCGAAGAAATAATCGGTAAATGCCAAATTTTCATCTGCGATAATTTTCATGCAGAACTGTCCTATAGAAAATCAGCACTTATTATCCTTAGCATAGGCAAAATTGACAATTCAAATCTGTTTAACTTGCATACAATATTGCAATAAGCACTAAAATTTTGGTGCATTGTTGCGATGTATTGCCAATCCCGAATCCTATTTTTAATTTTATAATAGGCTTATCCCCCTTTCTTTCTCCTTTCACTATGTCTCTTTATTCTCCTTATAAAGGCAAAAATGGTCTTAAACGAATCTTTGACGCGACAGGCTATTCACTTGCTGGATTCAAGGCCGCTTTTAGCCATGAAGCCGCGTTTAGACAAGTCATTTTGCTCAATATAATTCTGATTCCATTGAGCTTCTTTGTTCATGTATCGGCGTTAGAACAAGCATTAATGGTCGCTGTTTGCCTATTAGCAATTATCGTTGAGTTATTTAATTCAGCTATCGAAGCTGTTGTAGATCGTATTTCTTTGGAAAAACATGAATTGTCTAAGAATGCGAAAGATATGGGGAGCGCAGCTCAATTTGTTTCTTTAGCCATTATTTTCTTTACTTGGGTAATTATTTTATTTAAATAAAAAAGGGGTTGTCTCTTTACTGGGTAGAAACAACCTTAAAAATGAACTGTTTTAAAAGAAAACCTGAATTTATTTATAAACTCAGGTTTTCTTAAGTATTTTTTACTATTACTTACCGCCAAAAACGTAAGCAACACCTACACGACCACCGAATTCATTACCACCTGCGAAACCCAAAGCCCCGCTAGCAGAAATACGATCAGTAAATGATGTTACGACACCAATAGAACCGGCAGTTTCACCTTCATAATGGCCTACACCACCAAATACAGCAACTTGACCTGGTTGAATACTAGGTACAGCTTGTTGAGCTGCCAATGCAATTGCAATACCACGGTAAGCTGTACGCTCTACATCATCAACTCTAGTATTTAACTGATTAACACGATTGTTTAATTGATTAATACTACGATCAAAAGTAGCTACACGAGTGTCAGTGTAGCCTTTAGCACTGGCCAGAGTTGCTTTATCACCATCAACAATAGCTTTGTTGACACGTGTACTTTCTACTGCTGCCTCATGGCGCAATGTTGTTGCGGTATTATCCGTATGCATTTTTGCAGATACTAAAGTTGCCGTATCCGCCATATTCATTTGTTTAAGATTTACTGCATCTGAATCTGCTGTAGCGGCAGCTACATGAATAACCTGACGTTCACCACCAACAGAGCCCACTGAAACCGTATTATCTCGATCAGATGTGGACGCATTTCCTAACACAACTGCATTGGTTGCATTAGTATTTATATCGTTACCCAAAACGAAAGTATTATCTCCATTTACTGTATTGTTATTACCCACAGCATAACTAGCATTGCCACTGACGACGTTTGGATCACCAATTGCACCCGAATGATTCCCAGTGACTTGATTTCCCACACCTATCGCAATTGACTGCTCACCTTGTGCAACAGCACCAACGCCAATTGCGATAGATTGCATCCCTTCTGCTTTAGCTAACTCATCACCATCATTACTTTGCAGTGCTACAAATGGCGAACCATTTGCATTTGCATCCGTATATGCTTTCGCCTGTTCTAAAACAGATGAACTGCTTTGGTCTGTATATTGTTTAGCATTGTTTAAGGTTGTGGCTGCTATACTATTTGTATGTGCCTTGGCATCTGCTAATGTTTTTGCGTTGGTATCCTTCACTTCATTGCGAATCACTGTAGCCATATCTGCCGTCGTTTTATTCGCAGATGCTAATGTTGACGCATTTCCATCTGCAATTGCTTGATCTAAACGTGCGGATTCAGTTGCCGCTTCAGAACGTAATGTTGTTGCTGTATTATCAGTATAAGTTTTTGCATTTGCTAAAGTTGATGTATTTCCATCTGCAATTGCTTTATCTAAACGAGCAGACTCGGTTGCAGCTTCAGAACGTAATGTTGTTGCCGTATTATCTGTATATGCTTTTGCATCGGCTAATGTCTGAGCATCACCATTTGTCACCTTTGCAATTTCCTGATCTAAACGCTCGGTTTCGGCTGTAACTTCTGCTCTTAATGTCGTCGTCGTATCATCAATATATGTTTTGGCATCAGCTAATGTTTGAGCATCCTGCTCTTTAAGTTGTTTTAAATTGACAGCTTGATAATCAGTAGTGGCTTCTGCTAAATGATTAATATTTGTGTAAGCTGCATCTGCATTATATAAAGAAGCATCTGTTAATCGTCCCTTTGATGATAAAAGTATACCTTCCTTACCCACAGAAAACTGACCATTATCAATATCTGCATCACCAACAAGTAAGTCTTCATTAACTTTGAGCTCTCTAGCATCAACCTTCCCAGTGCTAATAAAGCCCTCTTTTTCTGTTGAAAAGAGTTTATTTTTCACACCTAACTGTGTATAAGTTGTCCCACCAAATTCAGTAATATTTAAACTTTTAGTATCAATCCTTTGATTTGCATTAACTCTATCAGCAAACACATTAGGCGCTTGTACAGAATTTGGAGCATTTACATCTTCTTCTATCAATGCAAATGCACTATTCCCCGTCATGGTTGCTGTTAGAACAACAGCCAATATTGAAAGCTTAGGTACATAAAGTTTATTGCATTCTTTGTTTCCATCACCATAATTTTTTTGATGTAAACATCTATTCCATAATTGATTCATATATTCACTCCTACACTTTTCTTAAATACTCCATTAATGATTTCTGATATATAAATATTAGGAATTATTAAGGGAATGTATTAAACATTGTCAGTAGGTAATACATTACTGAATCATAATTTTGTGATCCATTCCCCAATTGGGGTATAAAAATACTTGATATAAGCTTAAATAAATTTATTTTTTAATTATTTTTACAGGTTAATTTTCGTAACATTCGGCATATATCTAACATATTGTTAAATATATGCAGATATAAAAATGATCTAAAATGCGAAGCCAATCCCTACTACAAGGCCTTTCTGCTCAGTATCCCATTTAAAACTACCACTTTTATAATCCTGAGATACATAACGATATCCAACTCTAAAGTTGATAGGTGCTGAAAATATTTTCTGGCGATATCCTACATATGCTTGAGCAATTTGTGTTTGTTCAGTGCCATAAGTATATTGAGCAGCAATGTTCCAAGGAGATTCAGTATTGTAACGCAAACGCGCACCACCAAAGTATTCAAACCAATCTTTTCCTACAGCAACCACTTTCCCCAAAGCGCCTAAATTCCCCTCTAAATCCGTATAGTTAAATCCCAAAGTAGGTTCAATCACCAAACCTTTTCCCTGCGGATACTGCTCATAGGCTCGATAATAAATTCCTAAATTACTTAAATTCACTTTTGTTGATAATGCAATCGGATATGAATAAACCTGTTTTTCTTCTTCAGTCTTCACGTATTGAATATCTGAATAAACGCCCCATTTACCTTTAGCAACTTCAAAATGTCCCATTAATGCTTTATCTAATGAATCTAGCGTATATTTGAATGGTTGATCTAAATGATAATTCATTCCTTGATAACCAATTTTTCCATCAATATCCGCAGCAAACCCATAAATATTTACAAACACTTTGGTATCACCAATGAAAGAATCTTTGAGACTTTCTGCTTGTGCATGGGGAATAAATAATCCACAACTCAGAATATACAGGCAATATTTATACATTTATTTCTCCAAAAACCGTTTATAAAAATTTAAGTATGATTCATGTATTTTTAATATGAATTAATTTATTAGTAACGTTTTCTCAGAATATTTTCTATGTTAGAAACGTAAAAAATCCCTGCATTTGCAGGGATTTTTTACGACTTAGACGATGATGTGATTACATCATGCCGCCCATACCACCCATACCGCCCATATCTGGAGCAGCTGGTTTATCTTCTGGAATGTCAGTAATCATACATTCTGTAGTCAACATTAAACCAGCAACAGAAGCTGCATGTTCAAGTGCAGAACGCGTTACTTTAGCAGGGTCAAGAATACCCATTTCTAACATATCGCCATATTCACCAGTTGCAGCGTTATAACCGAAGTTACCTTCACCCGCTTTAACTGCATTGATTACAACTGAAGGCTCATCACCTGCATTTGAAACGATTTGACGAAGTGGCGCTTCGATTGCACGACGTAAGATGTTGATACCAGCTGTTTGATCTTCGTTAGCGCCTTTTAGGCCATCTAACACATTTACAGCTCGCACTAATGCAACACCACCACCAGCAACAACACCTTCTTCTACCGCTGCACGAGTAGCGTGAAGCGCATCATCTACACGGTCTTTCTTCTCTTTCATTTCAACTTCAGTTGCTGCGCCGATTTTGATCACTGCAACACCGCCAGCTAATTTAGCAACACGTTCTTGAAGTTTTTCTTTGTCGTATTCAGAAGTAGACTCTTCGATTTGAGCGCGGATTTGCTGTACACGCTCAGCGATTTGCTCAGCATTACCAGCACCATCAACGATTACAGTATTTTCTTTAGATACAGTAATTTTGTGTGCAGTACCTAGATCTTGTAGAGATGCTTGCTCTAAAGACATGCCCACTTCTTCAGAAATTACAGTCGCACCAGTCAAGATCGCGATATCTTGAAGCATTGCTTTACGACGGTCACCAAAACCAGGTGCTTTAACCGCACATACTTTGATAATACCGCGCATGTTGTTTACAACAAGTGTAGCAAGCGCTTCGCCTTCAACATCTTCAGCGATGATAAGAAGTGGTTTACCTGTTTTAGCAACAGCTTCTAATACGGTAATCAATTCACGGATATTGCTGATTTTTTTATCAACAAGAAGAATGAATGGGTTTTCAAGTTCAGCAGTCAACGTATCTTGCTTGTTCGCGAAGTATGGAGAGATATAACCACGATCGAACTGCATACCTTCTACAACGTCTAAAGCGTCTTCGAAGCCAGAACCTTCTTCTACAGTGATAACACCTTCTTTACCAACTTTTTCCATTGCTTGCGCAATAAGCTTACCAACAGTTGTGTCAGAGTTTGCAGAGATTGAACCCACTTGTTCAATTGCTTTGAAGTCATCAGCTGGTTTAGCGTTAGTACGGATATTTTCAACAACAGTTTTTACTGCGATATCGATACCACGTTTCAAATCCATTGGGTTCATACCAGCAGTTACTGATTTGATCCCTTCATTTAAGATTGCTTGTGCAAGTACAGTTGCAGTTGTTGTACCGTCACCTGCGATATCATTTGTTTTAGAAGAAACTTCACGAACAAGTTGAGCCCCCATGTTTTCAAACTTGTCTTTTAAAGAAATTTCTTTAGCAACAGTTACACCATCTTTAGTGATGTGTGGTGCACCGAAAGAACGATCGATAACAACGTTACGACCTTTAGGTCCTAAAGTTACTTTTACTGCATCCGCAAGTACGTTTACACCTGCAATCATTTTTGAGCGAGCTGAATCACCAAATTTTACGTCTTTAGCTGACATATTAAACTCCGAATCTTTTTAAATACTTAATCTGATAATAAATGTGAGTTATGTGTCGATTAGCCTTCAAGCACAGCTAAGATGTCTGACTCTTTCATGATTAAGAGTTCTTCACCGCTTACTTTAACTGTTGTACCCGCATAAGTACCAAACAATACTTTGTCGCCAACTTTAACGTCTAAAGCACGAACACCGTTGTCAGTGATCTGACCATTACCCACTGCAATTACTTCACCTTGAGACGGTTTTTCAGCGGCAGAACCTGGAAGTAAAATACCACCAGCCGTTTTCGTTTCTTCTTCTACACGACGAATCACAACACGATCATGTAATGGACGAATGTTGCTCATAATTAACTCCATCAGACTTAGTCTTTTTTGATAAATTGTTATGACAAGTCAAAAACGCCATAACAAATTTTGATATGCCACTTTTTTGGGGATGAAAAAAAAGGCTTCAAGGGGAAAAGTGAAAAAAAATCTATTTTTTGATGCTTTTTCAAACACTGATTTCAATCACATTGCATTTATCTGGAAATCAGTGCTTTTCGAAGCTGTTTTTATCCTCATTAAACCAATAATGTTCAATCACACCATTATCCAATATCACGTTAAAACTATTAGAAAATCCAAAACGTAATCGATTTGATGTTGCCGTCCCAGCATGGATATCAAAAATAGGATATTCAAAACCCAATTGAAAAATTTGATTTAAATCGTGGACAGCAACTTTATGCAAGTGCCCATGCAATAAACCAAAAAGGTGAGTCTTACCCCACTGCTCTAAAGCCATTTTCCCAAGCACTGGACAATCTTTATCGCCATGATCGTTTGGAAATGTATAAAACGGTTGATGAAATACCACTAGTTTTAATTTATGGGCAGGAGCATGTTTGAGTTTTTCATAAGTTTCATGAATTTGCTCTAAAGAAATATGTCCTCGCGTATGGTAACGACGACGAATGCTGTTCATTCCCACAATATAAAAATGCTCTGTTTCCATAGTCGTTTCTAAACGACCAAAAAAAGCTTGATAACGAACAAATGGTGAAAAAAAACGATTCCAGACATGATAAAGCGGAATGTCATGATTACCAGGCACAACTAAGTACGGAATCGACAACGAGTCTAAAAACTGTCGACATGCATAAAACTGATTAAATCGAGCGCGTTGTGTTAAATCACCACTCACTACAATCGCTTCTGGACGATATTGTTTACAAAACTTTCGTATTGCATCCAGACAAACATCTCGCTCAGTTCCAAAATGCAAATCAGAGAGGTGTAATAACATTTGGAACCATAACTTTTAAAGATGATTTTTGAACTGAGAAATTTAGTGGTGTCTCCAACTCCATAAGTTCTCCATCAATCGCAACCGTAACTTTATCTTTTTTGCAGCCAACTGTAATATTTTCTGCACAAAAAGTATAAACATCAGGCGTTTGCTCTATTTTCCCTTGAATTAATTTTAATAACATTTTCAATAAACTAAACCGATCACTTTTGGCTACAACTACACCAGCTAGTTTTCCATTGGCCGCGCATTCAGCAATTCTTAATTTCATATCACACAATTGCAATTGATTATTTCCAAAGAAAATCAAGGGAGTCGCGACTGGATATTTCTGCCCATCAACATTAATAGACAGTTTCAAAGACTTATGTTCACGCAATAACACATCAAGTCCTGAAGTGTATGCATTTAAGGGAAAACGCCCGAAGTGCTGATTATATAGTTCTCGTTTTTTGATAAATAAAGGATAAAGCCCAAGGCTAGCATTATTTAGATAAATCTGATCATTAATTGTAGCAACATGAACTTCACGAAATTTACCCGTTGCAATCACGTCTGCTGCCGCAAAGACATCAATTGGAATATCTAAAACACGGGCAACATAATTAAAAGTTCCTAATGGAATAACCCCCATCGGAATATTGGTATGCATTAATCTTTTCGCAACTGCATTTAATGTTCCATCTCCACCAGCAGCCACCACAACACCACGTAAATCAGCCTGTTGATGACGTGAAAGCACAGATTTCATCATCTCGTCAAAATCAACCTTTTGATTTAGTTCAAAAACCTGTATTTCAAAACCATGCTGCGTCCAAAACGTCATTAAGCGTTCATAGACTTCATCTTGTTGCGCAGCATGAAATCCAGATTTTTGATTGTAGATAATCGATAAGGGGCGCAAATTTTGATTCACTCAGTTCACCCTTTGAAATTGTGCCTCCATATTTTTGTGCATAAAATCAACAAATAAAAGCCCGTTTATGTAAATTTTGGATGATGATTATTCAATTTATCAATAATAATTCTCAAAAAAATAAAATCAAATAAACAGTTGTTTTTAAATAAAATTTTTAATAAAAATAACATGCATAAAAAAAACATATAAGCCTAAAAAAAACTGACAAAAAACTTAAAAACAATAACTTAAGAAAAAATATACAGCTTTTCATTAACCTGCCATATGATCCAATAGTCTTATTTTTTTTATGATTTTGTGCTTTAATACAGCCACTTTTTTTACTTCATCTATTTTCATTGTAAACCAATGAATAGAATTGTACGTCGTACACACTTTAAAAAGGCATGACCATGACCCAAGTGAACGCACCAGAATTCGTTCGTCACCCTAAGCTTATTGCATGGGTGGAAGAAATTGCAAAATTAACCAAACCAGCAAAAATCGAATGGTGTGACGGAAGCGAAGAAGAATATCAACGTCTGATCGACTTGATGATCGCTAACGGCACCATGCAACAACTTAACCAAGAAAAACATCCTGGTTCTTATCTTGCAAATTCTGACCCTTCTGACGTTGCTCGTGTTGAAGACCGCACTTACATCTGCTCTGAAAAACAAGACGACGCTGGTGCAACAAATAACTGGGTTGCTCCTGCAGAAATGCGTACAAAATTAAATGGTTTATTTGATGGTGCAATGGAAGGTCGTACAATGTACGTGGTTCCATTCTCTATGGGTCCTTTAGGTAGCCACATTGCACACATCGGTATTGAATTAACTGATTCTCCTTACGTTGCTGTTAGCATGACTAAAATGGCTCGTATGGGTAAAGCGGTTTATGACGTGCTAGGCACAGATGGCGAATTCATCCCATGTGTACACACAGTTGCTGCTCCACTTAAAGATGGTCAGAAAGATGTTGCTTGGCCTTGCAACAACGAAAAATACATCGTTCATTACCCAGAAACCCGTGAAATCTGGTCTTACGGTTCTGGTTACGGCGGTAATGCTTTACTTGGTAAAAAATGCTTAGCACTTCGTATTGCATCAGCAATGGGTCGTGAACAAGGTTGGTTAGCTGAGCACATGCTTATTTTAGGCGTGACAAATCCACAAGGCGAAAAACACTACATCGCAGCAGCATTCCCTTCTGCATGTGGTAAAACAAACTTCGCAATGTTAATTCCACCAGCAGGCTATGAAGGCTGGAAGATTGAAACTGTAGGTGACGATATTGCTTGGATCAAACCAGGTGAAGATGGTCGTCTATATGCGATCAACCCAGAAGCTGGTTTCTTCGGTGTAGCACCTGGTACAAATACCAAGACTAACCCAAACTGTATGGCGACACTTCATAAAGATGTAATTTATACAAACGTAGCTGTTACAGACAATGGCGAAATTTGGTGGGAAGGTCTGTCTAAAGAAGTTCCAGCTAACTTAACCAACTGGAAAGGTCAACCACACGTTGATGGTGAAAAAGCTGCACATCCAAATGCACGCTTCACTGTTGCAGCAGGTCAATGCCCATCTATCGATGCTGACTGGGAAAATCCAGCTGGTGTACCAATTTCTGCGTTCATCTTTGGTGGTCGTCGCGCAGACACTGTACCTTTAGTATCTGAAGCTTTTGATTGGGTTGATGGCGTTTATAAAGCTGCAACAATGGGTTCAGAAACTACTGCTGCTGCTGTTGGTCAACAAGGTATCGTTCGTCGTGACCCATTTGCAATGCTTCCATTTGCGGGTTACAACATGGCTGATTACTTTGGCCATTGGTTACAACTTGGTCAAGAAGTTGGTGCTAAAGCTGAAGCTGCTGGTAATAAATTACCAAAAATCTTCAATGTAAACTGGTTCCGTCGCGATGCTGAAGGCAACTTCGTATGGCCTGGTTTTGGTCAAAACATGCGTGTTCTTGAGTGGATTATTGATCGTTGTGAAGGTCGTGCAGAAGCGACAGAAACTCCAATCGGTTTAGTTCCTACATATGAACAGTTGAATTGGGCTGGTATCGACTTCTCTAAAGAACAGTTTGATACAGTAACTTCTCAAGACAAAGATCAATGGATCAAAGAGATTGAAAGCCACACTGAGCTGTTCACTAAACTTGGTGCTCGCTTACCTCAAGCACTTAAAGATCGTCAAAATGAATTATTAAATGCAGTAAAATCTGCTTAATTCATTTTTCCTCTTGCACAAAGAGGGATTAAGAAAAATTAAAAGGTCGCTACGGCGGCCTTTTTTTATGGCTTTTCGAAATTATCAATTAATCCCCTAATTAACCACAACTATTCCCATTAAGCTTTAGAGGAAATAAATTGCAAAATTAACAAATATTAACAATAATGATAATAATAGTATTTCTCATTTATTTTATATGGTTGTCGGTATGAGTTCTTCCCCTCTGTTCAAACGTAGTCGATTGTTTTTAGCTATCTCAACGTTAATTAGTATTAGTTCATATAGTTATGCACTCGATGATGAGACACAACAACTCCCAACGATTAAAGTTCAAGCCACTCAAAATGACGACAGCAGTGAAAAAACTAAAGCTTACAACATTAAAAATAGTTCAAGTGCAACTAAACTCAATATTGAAGCCAAAGAAATTCCACAAACGGTCAATGTGGTAACACGTCAACAGATTGATGATTTCGGACTGACTAGCTCAAGAGATATTTTAAACAACACCCCAGGCGTAACCGTTAATTCACTTGAAACCGAACGCTCAGTGTATATGGCACGAGGATTTGAAATCTCCAACATTCTCGTTGATGACATAGGCTTCCCTTCAAGTGTATGGAATTATAATGACACCAATCCAGATAGCTTCTTTTATGATCGTATTGAAGTGATCAAAGGAGCAGATGCACTGACCAATGCTTTCGGTGATCCAAGTGCGACTATTAACTATATTCGTAAGCGTCCAACCAAAGAGTTTCAAGCGAATGCTGGATTGAGCTATGGTTCATGGGATACGCAACGCTATGAAGCCGATGTATCAGGTAGCTTAACACCTAATGGTAATATTCGAGGTCGCCTCAGTGCTTTTGAACAAACTGGCGACTCACATTTAGATCGCTACTCTTCTGAGAAAAATGGTATTGCAGGCGTATTGGAAGCCGATCTTACAGATACTACGCTATTGACCGTTGCGGCCAGCCAAGAAAAAAATAAGCCCAATGCCAATAACTGGGGTGCTTTACCTCTGATGGATTCTTCAGGCAAACAAATTAGTTATGATCGCTCATACAACCCAAACCCAGACTGGGCTTATTGGGACAATACATCTCGAAATGCATTCATCGAGTTAAAGCAAAAGTTCTTCGAAACTTGGTCTGCTAACCTAAGTTACAACTACAATGAAAAAGAACGCCAAAGCCAGCTACTTTACTACTATGGCTATCCAAATGCGGATGGTTCAAATGTAGATCTTACAGCTTGGGGTGGAAAAGAACATAACAAGTTACAAACTGCTGATTTTAACTTACAAGGCAAGTTCGATCTTTTAGGGCGTGAGCATGAAGCAATTTTAGGCTATACATTCTCTCAAAGTGAACAAAATGATAAGCAAAAATCTGGGACTATCCTCGATAGTAATATTGGAACATGTACCAGAGGTATAGTACCAAATACCTATGAAGCACAATGTACAACAGGCTGGGCAAGCTGGACACCAAACAATGTTTCATGGAGTGCTTTTTCAGATGCAGCAGATTACACGCAACGCAATCAATCTGTTTATGCAGCAACACGCTTACATTTAACGGAAGATCTCAAACTCACATTAGGTGCGAACTATGTTCAAGCCAAAAGTGAAGGGACAAGTTATAGTGCGCCAATGAATTATGATGAAAGCAAAGTTTCACCATATGCTGGTATTACCTATAACTTCACGCCTGAGTATACAGGCTATATGAGTTATACCTCTATTTTCCGTCCACAAACCTCAATTGATGAGACAACTGGTAAAGTAGCGGATCCAATTGAAAGCAAAAGCTATGAAATTGGAGTAAAGAGTGCATGGTTAGACAACAAACTTACAGGTACACTTGCTATCTTTAGAACTGAAGAAAATAATTACCCACTTAGACCAACTGATAGCCATCCGCTTAATCGTACCTCTGCAATCAGTGACTTACGTTCACAAGGTGTAGAATTTGGTTTAGCAGGACAATTAACTGATCAAGTCAATGTATCTTTGGGTTACACTCAATTTAGTCTCCAAGACTTAAAAAATGGTGGTGCAGCCCGAACCTACAATCCGACCCAAAGTTTCAACTTACTAACAACCTACTCCCCTACCCAATTACCGAAATTAAAAGTTGGTGCTGGCGTAAAATGGCAGAGCAAAATTACACGCTTTGATCCGACTTACTCGACTTATCTTAAACAAAGCGATTATGCCTTGCTGAATTTAATGGCGAGCTATGAAGTTAGTCCAAACTTTACCATTCAAGCTAATGCAGATAATGTCACCGATAAAAAATACCTCAATAGCTTCACTGATGGGCAGGCATTTTACGGAGAACCAGCCAACTATACGGTAGCTCTTAAATTTAAATACTAATAAAAAAAGCCCTCTTAGATAAGAGGGCTTTTTTTAAATGCTTAAGCAGCCACTGTGGTATTTGGTTTATTTGCTAGATAAGCTTCTAAACTTTCAACTTCGCTCGGTGCAAAATTCAAACCCAACTTAGAACGTCTCCACAAGACATCCTGACTGTTCGCCACCCACTCAAAACGGCATAAATAATCTACTTCACGAGCATACAAACCTTGTCCAAAGTGCTGTCCAAGTTGCTCAACTGAACTTGCCTCGCCCAGAATATCCCAGATACGTGAACCATAAGCTGAAGCCCAACGTTTAGCAAGCGCTTCTGATGCATCAGTGACCTGAGCACGAATTTCAAGAATTAACTGCTCTACTGACTCCATATTTTCGCCACCAGGTAAAGCTTCTGTTGCAGTCCAACTTCCTTTCATTTCAGGGAAAAATGCTTTTAACTGCTGCATAGCCGACTCAGCCAGCTTACGATAAGTCGTCAACTTACCGCCAAATACTGAAAGCAACGGCGCTTGATCTTCTGACTCTTTTGATAAAGCCAAAGTATAATCACGAGTGATCGCAGATGGATTATCCGACTCATCATCACACAATGGGCGTACACCAGCAAAAGTCGAAACAATATCCGCTTGAGTCAATTGTGTTTTGAAATGCTCATTACTGACCTTAATCAAATAATCTGTTTCTTCCTGCGTAATTTTTACTTGTGCTGGATCACCTTGATACTCACGATCTGTAGTTCCAATCATCGTGTATTGGTCTAAATATGGAATTGCGAATACGATACGACGATCATCATTCTGCATGATAAATGCTTTATCACCTTCATATAGCTTCGGCACAATGATATGACTACCTTGAATTAGACGGATACCATAAGGTGATTTCAGCTGTAAATCTTGTTTAATGAATTGTGCAACCCAAGGTCCAGCAGCATTCACTAATGCCTTGGCCTTAATCTGGAATTGACCTTTTTCATTTTCTAAATCAATAATCCAGTATTGACCTTCACGTTGAGCAGACAAACAACGTGTACGTGTTACAACATCTGCACCTTTTTCACGCGCATGCATTGCATTTAACACAACAAGTCTAGAGTCATCGACAGCACAGTCTGAATACTCAAAACCACGGGTAATAGCTGCTTTTAACGGACTATCTTCTTTAAAATAAACGTTATTTGAACCTAATAGCTTTTCACGCTTACCTAAATGATCGTAAAAGAACAAACCAGTACGAATCAGCCATGCAGGACGTAAATGAGGACGATGCGGCATGATAAAACGCATTGGTCGAATAATATGAGGTGCTTTTGCCAATAACACTTCTCGTTCAGCCAATGCCTCACGCACTAAACGAAATTCTTTATGCTCAAGGTAACGTAAACCACCATGAATGAGCTTACTGCTTGCAGATGATGTATGGCTTGCTAAGTCATCTTTTTCGCATAAGAACACAGATAAACCACGCCCAGAAGCATCCGCAGCAATACCAACACCATTGATACCACCACCAATAACCGCAAGGTCATAAACTTTGTCATTTGACTGAGGAGAAGTTTGCATAAATCACCGCAAATTTTCATTATTGTTCAATATTGAAAATTAAAGCATATCAAATGAAAATAAACAATTAAAATTAGCCAAAAAAATGCCAATTAATAGACATTTTTAGATGAATGGTAAAAAATGAAAATGATTTAATGAAATTATGAAAATTAACTGTAGGACTGATTGATAAAGCGTTATGTTGTATTAATCTATAAAAAAATTGAGCCAAACTTTCGCTGGCCCAATAAAAGTAACAATTTTTCGAAAATGAATATTTATTTGGCGATAATTAACCCGATTCCTAAATCTCGGATGATTTTAGTATATTGTTCGTTAGGTTGCTGATCAGTAAAAATACAATCCACTTGCTTAAGCGAACCTAAACGAATCATGGCATTACGACCAAATTTGGTACTGTCCGCAGCAAGAAAAACTTGTCTCGCACTTGAAACGATTTCCTGAGATACACAGACTTCCTGAAAATCAAAATCGAGTAAAGTCCCATCTTCATCAATACCACTAATTCCAACCAAAGCATAATCCGCTTTAAATTGTTTGAAGAAATCAGCTGTTGCCTGTCCAATTACACCACCATCAGGACGAACACGACCGCTAGCAATCAAGACTTCAAAGTCTTCTTTGGTGCTTAGAATTTTCGCAACATTTAAGTTATTGGTGATGATTTTTAACCCCGTATGATTCAGCAATGCATGAGCAATGGCTTCTGTCGTGGTCCCAATATTAATAAACAGAGAAGCATGGTCTGGTACTGCCGCGGCAACAGCTGCTGCAATGATCCTTTTTTCCTCAAGCATATGACCTACGCGCATTGTATATTCAGTATTTTCAACACTTGAATCATGCGCCGCACCACCATGATAACGACGTAACAAGCCTTCATCCGCCAATTGATTAATATCACGACGGATAGTTTGAGGCGTAACATCGAAATACTGAGCAAGTTCTTCAATACTTATATAGCCACGTTCTCTCACTAACTCGAGGGTTTTTTGTTGGCGTAGTATCAAGCTCATGCTCATTCGTCCTATGTTATTTTACGTCATAAAATTTGGGCTATTTTAACTTAATCCTCTGCCCAATCTCGAGTACGTCCAACAGCTTTTAACCAACCCTTATAGAGTTTTTCAGTTTCAGCTTGTGAACACTCAGGAGTGAAAGTATTTTCGATGGTCATTCTACTCTTTAATTCATTGAGATCCGACCAGAAACCGACAGCCAAACCAGCAAGGAAAGCAGCACCCATGCCTGTTGTTTCTTTCATTGCAGGACGTTCAACAGATGTTCCCATGATATCCGCTTGGAATTGCATCAAGAAATTATTCGCTGTTACACCACCATCCACACGCAAGGTACGTAACTTTTCACCCGAATCTTGCTGCATCGCATCCAAAACATCACGCGTTTGGTAAGCAATCGACTCTAATGTCGCACGGATAATATGTTCGATACTGACCCCACGAGTAATACCTAAAATTGCACCGCGCGCTGTTGGATCCCAATAAGGTGCACCTAGACCTGTAAATGCAGGTACAACATAGACGCCATTGCTATCTTTGACTTTGGTTGCATAGTATTCAGAATCATGCGAATCATTGATCGCTTTCAGTTCATCACGCAACCACTGCACGCATGAACCACCATTAAATACTGCACCTTCTAGCGCATAATTCACTTCACCACGTGGGCCACATGCAATCGTTGTTAATAGACCATGCTCTGATTGAACAATACGTTTTCCAGTATTCATCAATAGGAAGCAGCCAGTCCCATAGGTATTTTTCGCCTGTCCAACTTCAACACACATTTGACCAAATAATGCAGCTTGTTGATCACCAGCAATACCAGCGATAGGAATACCAACTTCTTGACCGCTAATGGTATGTGTATAACCGTAGACTTCTGAAGAGCTTCGAACTTCAGGCAGCATTGCTTTTGGAATATTTAAGGCTTCAAGCAACTTATCATCCCACTCAAGCGTTTCAATGTTAAACAACATCGTGCGTGAAGCATTGGTATAGTCAGTTACATGAACTTGGCCATTGGTCAATTTCCAAAGCAACCAAGTATCGATCGTACCAAATAAAAGCTCGCCACGTTCTGCACGTTCACGGCTGCCTTCAACGCGATCAAGAATCCACTTAATTTTAGTCGCTGAGAAATACGGATCAAGAACCAAACCCGTTACTTTATGAACGTAATCTTGCCAGCCCTCTTGACGAAGTTGATTACAAATCTCATTGCTTTGGCGGCTTTGCCATACAATTGCATTGTAAATAGGTTTACCTGTCTTTTTATCCCAGATGACGGTAGTTTCACGTTGGTTGGTAATACCAATCGCTGCAATTTGGTCACTTGAAATACTCGCTTGCGCTAAGGCTTCAACCCATACTGCGCTTTGAGTTGCCCAGATTTCCATAGGATCGTGCTCAACCCAACCCGGTTGTGGGTAAATTTGCGTGAATTCACGCTGAGCAATACTGATGACATTTGCATCGTGATCCAATACGATCGCACGTGAACTCGTTGTACCTTGATCAAATGCAACCACATATTTTTTTTGACTATCTGTAGAGATCATGACATACCTATCCAGACTTGCTTTCGTCTAGTGCAATAAATTAAACGCCCGTTAAAAAACGGGCTCCAATACTGCAAAAAAGCAATGACTTCTGTATTAAATAAAAAACTTGGCAGATTATATGCAAAATTGTTCGAAAACGAAAATTCTTTTCTATAACTTTGAACCTAAATTCGATGAATAGCCTTTGTTTTAAAGAATCCTCACAATTCAAAATCTATTTTATGCGATACTTGAACCAGAAATAACAGGACCATTGATATGAAAAAAACGAATTTATTTTTTATTATGAGCGGAACCCTTTTGATCGCGGCATGTCAAAGCAGCCCACACCAATACAACGGCGTGACCGGTTATCAAATTGAAAGTAAAACAGCAACTTCTGCAACGCTTGCATATACATTGGCTGGTCGTAGCAATCGTGATATTGATGAGAAAAAGCTCCAACATGCCTGCAAACAAGTGCTGGGTGTAGAGAAAAATTACAAACTTTCAGTGCTGAGTGTGAATGAAATTGTGAATCCAACACAAGAAGAGCAATACGGCGTAAAAATTGGAAACAGTCGCGCAACTTTTGGTCTATCGAACTCTCCAGATTTAAACAATAGCGAAGGTTATGCAACACGTCAGGCACTTGAAACCCGCCCTTCAACGCTAAAAGTCGTTCGTTATACTTGCTCTTAATAAAATAAATTCAATAATAAAGGATGTGTGAGCCGTTCTTGACTCACACATCACATCATTTTTATATTTTTAAAACATCGTGAATTGAAGCGTCTTTATCAAAAACAGATTTCGCAAATGGACATAAAGGAATAACTTTTACTTGGCGCTCCCTTACAAAAGCAATCAATTCATCTAAAAGTTGTCGCCCCACGCCTTGACCTCGAAAGCGCTCGTTTACATCTGTATGATCAATGATCAGCATTGAATCACCCGCCCATGTATAAGCCATTTCCCCTGCGACTAAATCACCTTGAATCAGTTTAAATACACCATGCTTCCCATCATCTACTTGCTCAAAACTCATAAATCACCTTTATTCGCTAAATGCGTCATCAAATCAAATTTGATTTCACATTGATGTTTTAGCATGAGGTTGAACGAGCTTGTGTTGAGTTTTGATATCGTAGTTGAAAAATGATTCAGGCAGTAAATTACTATTTCGTGCGATAAAAACTCACATTGCGAAACTCTTTTGCCTCATCTAAATCTGGCCAAGTCGTCGCACTCCGCTCATCTATTTTTAAATATTGAGGATGACTAAAATTTTTAACTCGACTATCTGCAACCCAAACTTCTGGCGCGAATTTTAAAAACTCGTCTAAAAAGAAACGATTACATTGATCATAAAGCACATCAGCAGCAAGCAGTACATCGACTTGTTCTGACTTGTACAAATCATCAAGGTATTCAAGTTCAACATTATTCAATAATGCATTTTCGCGACATGATTCCAAACTAATTTGATCAATATCACAGCAAATTACGCGCTTTGCTCCTGCCATTTTTGCAGCAATCGCAACCACACCTGAGCCAGCCCCAAAATCAAGCACAACTTTATCTTTCACATGATGTGGTTCAGCAAGTAACCATTGCGCCATCGCCAGCCCTGATGCCCAACAAAAGATCCAATACGGTGTTTCATTCCAAATACGGCGGATGACTTCATCATCCAAACGATCTGTGGGAAATACTGGAGGAATTAACCACAATGAAATCGGTGTTTCAGGTAACTGCTGTGCCAATAAATCAGTGTTTGGAATAACTTCATGCAAAGCTTTAAGCAATTGCTCAGGTGCTTTCGCAAATTGAAAAGTACAACTCATATTTCTTTCATTCTTGAAAAAAGCCCCTCTATTCAGAGGGGCTAAAATATTAACCTAAAGCTTTTTCTGCGGCTTCTACCGTTTGACGAATCAAAGTGGTAATTGTCATCGGGCCAACACCGCCAGGTACAGGCGTATATGCAGAAGCAATTTCTTCAATACCTACCAGTTGAATATCACCAACACCACCGCCATCACGAGGATGGAATCCAGCATCAACAACAACTGCACCTTGTTTAATCCAATCTTTTTGGATCAATTCTGCTTTACCTACAGCACCCACGATAATATCGGCTTGTTTAACAAACTCAGCAAGGTTCTGTGTACGTGAATGGCAAATCGTTACCGTTGCGTTCGCTTCCAATAACATAGCAGCCATTGGTTTACCTAAAATAGCTGAACGACCAACAACAACAGCATGTTTACCCGCGATTTCGATATTGTTTTCTTTTAAAATCGTCATGATACCTGCTGGCGTAGCAGAACCATAGGCTGCCTCCCCCATTGCCATGCGACCATAACCAAGGCAAGTTACACCATCTACATCTTTTTCTAAAGAAATCGCATCGAAACACGCTCTTTCATCAATTTGTTCAGGTACTGGATGTTGAAGCAAAATGCCATGAACATCTGGATTGGCATTTAATTTTTCAATTTCAGCAAGTAATTGTTCAGTTGTGGTTTCTTTTGGAAGTTCTACTTTCAAAGAATCCATGCCCACACGACGGCAAGCATTCCCTTTCATACGCACATAAGTTGCAGATGCACCATCATCACCAACTAAGATTGTTGCTAAAATTGGGGTACGACCCGATTTTGCTTTTAATGCTTCTACACGTACCAACAAATCCGTTTCAATTTGTTTTGCCAATGCACGACCGTCTAAAACCAATGCCACAGCGCATCTCCAAAGTGGGTATGAATCAATTGTGTAAATAATACATGATAATTTCGCCAATATTCTTTTAGATGTTGTTTTTATGTGCATATTCGCTATAAACACTATTGTTTTTTTTCTAAAGATTGCTAATATGTGCATCACCAAGAGATGGCGGGGTGGCAGAGTGGTCATGCAGCGGACTGCAACTCCGTGTACGCCGGTTCGATTCCGACCTCCGCCTCCATTGGTAAAGCCCGAGTGGTGAAATCGGTAGACACAGGGGATTTAAAATCCCCCGCCCACAAAGCGTGCCAGTTCGAGTCTGGCCTCGGGCACCATCTTTCAACTAGTGTTTGATGGTGCAAATAAAAATCCAGCGTAAGCTGGTTTTTTTATGTCTAAAATTTAAAGAAATAAAAAGCCAAGTATTGAAACTTGGCTTTTTGCATTACATAACTAAGCCACTTGCTGTGCTGTATTCACTGGCATAAGATTCGCATCTAGACTAAGTTGATGCTGTCTGCTTTCATCAACAATATAAGTTGCTTGCTTAATAGAATCTACAAAATTCCATTGAGATTGTACTTGTGCATTATCAAATTGTACGACCAAGTAACCTCTTTGATTTAAATTACAATAATTTAGTTCATCAATTAATGTTTTAAATGCAAATTCAAACTGCTGCAATTGCGCCAAAGGAATATTGAGGTATTTTTCAAGTCCCGGTGAAGACACCGAACTCGTTGCCAACTCGACACCAACATATGCCCCATCTTTACTATATAAATTTGAAGACCAAGCATTGTGCGTATCTCCTGCCAAAACAACAATTTTCTTTTTCAACTGCGCTAATGTACCGTAGAAAATTTCACGTTCAGTGAAATAGCCATCCCAAGCATCTAAATTATAAGGTGCAGTGGTAAGGACTCGTGCTTTTTCTTGTTCTGTAAGTGTTGGATCATTATTTTGCAAACGAACTTTTAGTGTTACCAGCTCAGTGATTTGCGTATTCATTTTTGTAAGCGTGTCAGCACTTGGATTACCAGATGTAATTTCAGCCAAAGAAAGTAACAACTCAGCTGGAATAAACATTTTCGCCATTAAAATCTGCTGACCTAGCACATTCCATGTTGCAGTTGACTGTTGTAATTTTCCAAGCAACCAATCACGTTGTTCGAACCCCATTAAAGTACGTGCTGGATTGGTAAGGTCTGCTTGGAATTTAGTAATATCTAAGCCTGTAGCTGTTAAATAATTTGCATAATCCAACTGTTCATCGCGTGCAATAATACGTGTATCTAGCATAGTGAGTTGAACAAGATTACCGAAATCGAATTGGCGATAGATTTTTACATGCTGGTCATCAACAGGACGAATTGGCATCCACTCAAAATAGGCTTGTAGAGCCGCCAGTTTACGATCCAAGAAAGAACCTTCATTTTCTTGATGATTCTCCGCCCCATCTTTCCACGTATCATTCGCTAACTCATGGTCATCCCAAATCACAATAAATGGATGACGATGATGAGCAGCTTGTAAGTCTTTATCTTTACGATACAGTGCATAACGTTTGCGGTAGTCATCTAATTTAATAATTTCTTTATTGTTATCCGCTGGCAAAGTACGACCAAGTTTTTCGGCATCTTCAGTTGCATAACCATCAGCGCCATATTCATAAATGTAGTCACCCAAATGAATAACCACATCTACATTTTGCTTTGCCATTTCACGATAAACGTAAAAATAACCCGCAGGATAATTGGAACATGAACAAACAGCAAAACTCACTTTAGTTGTTGTTGTTGGCAAAGTTTTGGTCTGTCCTACTGGAGAAATCTTATCTCCAAAAATAAAACGGTAAAAATAACTTTGATCAGGAATGAGGCCTGTTGCATCCACCTTTACGGTAAAATCTTGTGATGCGGATGTTGTCACTTTATCTGTTTTAATGATTTGTTTAAATTCTTGATCTTTTGCGATTTGCCATGTCACTTGCAAACGTGCGCTCGCCTCATTCGGGGTTAAACGAGTCCATAAAATTACGCGATCTTGCAGTGGATCACCACTTGCTACTCCATGTTCAAAATTCACCTGTAATGTCGATGATTCCTTGTCAGAACTATCATTACATCCTGTAATCCCAACCGATAAAGATAATGCCCCAAAACCAAATAAGCTGTTTTGAATGAGTGCCCGTCTCGAAATTTTTGCTGTCATTTGATAGCTACCTTCGTTTTATAACTATAAATGATTGAAATTACGCTGCTTAGATGAACTTTTGATCTCAGTTTGATGAAAGAATCATGAAAACACCCTCATATCGCTCACTTTTCATCAGATAAATGCATGAATTGATTGAAAAGAAAGCAAATAACAAGTTTAACTCTTGCCAAGTTTTAAAGTGTCCTCTATTATTGCGCACATGCCCGAGTGGTGAAATCGGTAGACACAGGGGATTTAAAATCCCCCGCCCACAAAGCGTGCCAGTTCGAGTCTGGCCTCGGGCACCATCTTTCAACTAATGTTTGATGGTGCAAATAAAAATCCAGCGTAAGCTGGTTTTTTTATGCCTAAAATTTAAGAGAATAAAAAACACCTTAATTCAAAATAAACTAAGGTGCTGTATATTTATCAATAGACTACATCATTCAATACCAATAATTTTACCATTCGCATCATGATGAATGACTGTTATCTTCTGTTGGCGACCACTCTGAATCTGTTGCTCTGGCATTTCGAAATAACGTGCGTAATCGACCAGTCCTTTTTGAACAACATGCGTTTTATGCACACGCTTGGCTGGTAAAAAACCCCACAACAGCAATGCTACTGCACATGCAAATAAAGCCGTTGCACCATGCTCAACACCATTACTGAAAGCCGCCATGAGACGTTGCGCCAAATGCGTTTTCTGAAATTCGACCAGCAACCAAATTAAAATAAATGGGCGCCATAATAATAACCACCCACCCCACATCATTGCAGTCGTCGTGGTAGAAGCATAACGCTTATGCCAAGGAAGCTGACGACGTAAATCAATAATCAAACTATTTGCTTTCATTGCTCTTTACTCAGCAAAATAAGTCTTTCGACTCAACGAATTCCACGATCTGGGCTAATCCAACGCGCTCGCTTCTCTTCACCACGTACTAACACCTTAGGAAAGGCGACAATCGTTGCCGTTATCGTAATTAACCAAAATACAAAGGGATACCAGATCATCCAATAGTAGTTTTTCCCCAAGTTCGGTTCATAACGACTATCCATCCATTTGCTTAAGGCAAACTGAATTAAACAGGTCGCCCCTAACCAAATGCCGCTACCATATGGTAAAAAAGGTGAACTCACAACCGCTAATGCAGGTATTGCCAAGACAAAATGCAGCAGCCAAATTACAGCTATAATAAGCATCAAATATGACCAAATGAGTGTCAAACAAAGTTCAAACATCAAAGGCCATAAAAAATTTAATTTAGGAATAAAAAATACATCAATGTTTTTAACGAGGACTTGTGCTCCCCCCATTGCCCAGCGTAGACGCTGTTTCCATAAGCCATTTAAGGTTTCTGGCATGAGTATCCAAACTAATGCATTCGGTTCAAATCGCACGTCCCAACCTGCACGCTGTAATTTCCATGTGATATCAATATCTTCCGTCAACATATTTGGAGACCAATAATCGACTTGATGCACTGCACTTTTACGAAATGCTGTTATCACACCTGATACGGTAAATAAACGCCCAAAAGTTCGTTGTGCACGCTTGATCATACCGACAATCGAAGAAAACTCTCCAACCTGAATCCGTCCTAATAAAGTTGATCGGGTACGTATACGTGGATTACCAGTGACTGCAGCAACCGTTGGATCTTCTAAGAAATGACGGATCATCCATTTGGCAGCATGCGGATCCAATAAAGCATCACCATCAATCCCAATTAGAAACTCAGCATCCGTCATCAAACTACCCGCCTGTAAGCCCATCGCCTTGCCTTGGTTTTGTGCTAAATGAACAACTCGTAGTTTTTCATATCGTGCTGCAAGCCGATCTAGTACCTCACCAGTATTGTCAGAACTACCGTCATTGATCGCAATGACCTCGAAGTTAGGATAGTCCAATTGCAAAGCATGACTGATGGTTTCTTCTGCATTGTCGCCTTCATTAAAGCAAGGAACTAATACGGCAACTTTTGGATACTCAGCCAAGGCCGCAGTTTGCTGATATGGTGGTTCCTGACGCTCCTTCCAATAAAAAATAATTGCCCCCATCATCCATAGATAAGACATGAATAATGGGTAATAAAATACGAACTTGATGGCATGCGCCCACAATGATGCAATAATAGTCATTAAGTTGACTCCATTAAGGCACAAGCTGTGGTGATTTTAATGCGAAAGCCTTATGCATAATCTCTACATCAGGATGTCCTTTAATTGGATCATCTGGATAATAAGCAACATGCATAGCTCCTTGCTGATAAAGGGACTTGATGGTTTCAGCCATTTCTTCAGAAGGAACTTTTTGATCGTTACGCCAATTAATGGCTTGTAACTCCATCACCGTTTTCTTAATCCCATTAGGATATTTTTTGACGCGATTTAAAATATCGGTATAGAACTGATTTGGATTTTTTGACTGCTCCATATAAGGCATTGCCATAATCGCAGTAAAATCATAACGATTTAATGACTGTTCCAACGATTGTGCATACCAGTTTTCTGCATAAGGATTAAGTGCAACTTGTGCATAGAGATTACGAGCAGTCAATAAATAAGGTTGATATAGACGAACCTCAGCGGCTAACTGCATTGCAAAATCATCTAAGTAATTTGTTTTGTAGGCAGTCCACTTTTGTAATTCTGCATCATTACTTCGTATTTCTGCTAAATCAGTTGGTAACCCCTGCTTTGCGTAGGCAGCCAAAGCATCAGAGCTTGCATCTTCATAATCTGACAAGGTCACATCATCATGAAACAACAGACCATCAAACGGCGTTGATTTAGCTAAATCTTGGTAAATCTCTTTGATCGTTTGACGCGCGTCAGGAGAGAATGGACTAAGACGGATATATCCCATATTTAAATGTTCGCCAGTTTTGGCTTGTTGGGTCTCCACTAAATCCTTTGAGACAGGATCTGTTTTCGGTAATTCCCAAGCCAATAATGGCATCCACGCATATAAACGTTGCACTGGTGTACGGGTCTGAATTTGCCATGCAACACGATTGAACAAATCAGCACGCATTGGAATATGACGATTTGGAAAATACACCATATCCGCAGAACCATTGGCATCAGGATCAGAAAAAGCTTGTAGATAAACAGTATTTACACCCATCGCGTTAATTCGATCGAGCAAATTTCCTAGATTACGTTCTTGTTGTTGAGGATCTGGATCATAGATGTAATCCAAATCGACATGCATAATCTTCTGCGGACGATTATTGTCATTTAAATTGAGTTCACGGTTTTTAATTTCTTGTGCCAATGCACTCGTCGACATATTTCCTTGTACAAGAATACGGCTCATATTCTGCAACGATTGTTTTGCATGATCCGCACCATCATCCAGCGTAATCGTAATCGGCATTCCCAACTGTTTGGCAGTTTGTACCAGTTGCATATTATAGCGACCATATGGCCAAACCATGACACGCGGAGAACGAAGTCCATGTGATTTCAATAAATCATTATTCTTTTTTAAATCTTGGAATATACGAGACTGATAGTGCTCGTCACTTTCATAGGTTTTACTAGCAGAATCATAAATACGTGTAATCGCGGCAGGTTCTAAATTACCTTGCGGATTTCCAACAATTCCTTGATGTAGATGATAACTATGGCTAGCGATTTCAACTAGTCCACTATTTTGCATCTCTTTAAGTTCTTTCCAACTTAAAATTTTATCTCGTGAAATTGCTTCACCACCAAAGTCAACTTTCTGACTTTCTTTAGGCTCCAACCAAGAACCAACAACAGCAAGAACAACAGGAACTTTTTTTGCGCGGATAATAGGATATGCATTTTGATAAAATGATTGATAACCATCATCTACGGTCAGTAAAACAGGTTTACTCGGTAAACTATATTTACCTTCATGCGCCTTTATAAGTTGATCAACATTGATAAAGTGATAGCCATTATTTTTTAACCAATCAAGATGTTCACTAAACTGTTGGGATGTGACCGCATAACTTGTAATCAAAGCATCTTTTCGATCAGTAATTTCATGGTATCCAATAATAGTTAATGCTGTCGCATCAATTTTAGGTGTTGCTGCTAAGAGAGTTGTATTTGCAGCAACACCGACGACTAGACCTATAATCAATTTATAGGTCGACGATACGATACCTGTTGGCATAGGGATATTTTCTCAAAATTAGAAAATGATTGACTGCAAAACATGCCTTTGAATTTTACATTTTATTGGCAGGTAAAATTTATAGTACGTTAGCTGTCATTTAGGAAGGTATTTATAATTTTGAAAGCTGAAAACAATCTTAAAATTTAATGTGAAATTTTATATATTGATATGATTTTTTATTATAAAAAATACCCCCAATATTCAAAATATTAGGGGTATTTTAAATTAGTATTCAATGAGCTGAAAATTGGGGTCTTCTGCGCGATCTTGTAGATAACAACGCTCTTTACGATAGAAATAACGATACAAACGATTTACCCAATCTCCTCGACGAAAAGTTTGGATACGTTTGTTTACTCCATCATATTCAAGTAGCAAAACATTACCATCTTCTGGTGAAAGCAATGTAATTTTATAACTATACTCAGCGTGCGGATGCGAAGGACTTAATTCTTTTATAATTTCTACTTTGTTATCACCATCCATCCAATAGTGCTTATCTGTCAGAGCTTTTGAGTTGACCCAGAACCCTGTTTCTGCACCATCATAAGTATCGATCATAAAAAAATTATTTAGCTCTTTCAAAAGCTCTGACGCGGTAATATCCAAATAATCATTCATATCTACCTCTACTCACACAATTTTTATCATTTGCTTTGATAAAGCATCATATTTTTGTAATTTACCTTATGAGATCAATAGATTAACCCCTCTATCAACCATCACTTTAAAGCAATTTTTTCCAAAAGGTAAATTTAAATCACATTTTTCAAGAAAAGTTTGATTCAGAAAACATTGCTCTTTTACTCAAAGATATACAGAACTGTCTATAGAATCAACAATTTTGTGCAGAATGTTGCAAATTTTTAAAATAAAAAAATCTTTATAATTCAAAATAATAGAATTTTTTAGAAAAAATAGTTTGTATATTTTTTGTACCCGACTAAAACACTCGTAATTAAACCGAAAAAACAGGCTTTTTCACGAGTGTTTGATCTTAAATTTTTATTATTGATCTCGGGTTTTTACATCAAATAATTCAATTTCAAAAATTAGATTTGAATTGGCGGGAATAATTTTACCCATCTTCCGTTCACCATAAGCCAAATGCGCTGGAACGATGAGTTTACGTTTTCCACCTACACGCATTCCCATGATGCCTTGATCCCAGCCTTTAATAACCCGCCCTGTTCCAATTACAGTTTCAAAATAATTGCCGCGATCAAGTGAGGAATCAAACTTTGTGCCATCCTCTAACCATCCTGTATAGTGAGTCGTAATCAAAGCACCTTTAACAGCTTCTTTTCCTTCACCGACTTTTAAATCAATAATTTCTAGTTCTGCACTCATTTCTCTCTCCAACTAACCTTAATGTGTTACTGTAACTTTTGCCACTGTATATCAACTTGGCCTTTATCACTAAGCAGCGTCCACTCACCATCCATAATATTGAGTTGGAGTTGCATCGTTCGCTCACATAATTGTTCAAGTGCTTCTGTTGTTTCAGGTGTAAGCTGCCAAACTTCAACATTACTTAACGTCTTGATCTTGGTATTTTTCTGCCACCAATCATTTGCCTGTGATCCATAGGTGACAATAGCGACTTGCTTACAACGTGCACTGGCTTTTTTAACTTTATCTTCAGATGGACACCCTACCTCAATCCATTTCTCAAGCAAGCCCGTTAAATCTTTTTGCCAAAGTGCTGGTTCATCAGTCTCGAATAAGTCCTTAGTGAATTCTAGACCTTCATCAGCATAACGTGCATAAGCAAGAATACGCACCATCAAACGCTCAATTGTTTCAGATGGATGCAAAGCAAGTGTTAACTGGTAATCTGCGTAGATATGATCATCCATATTGGCGATGTTAATATCTGCTTTATATATCGTTGCTTTTAATGCCATTACAACTTTCCAAATCAGGGGAACATAAAATTTGGCGCTAAGCATACTCTATTTTTAGCAGAAGAATGAGATGATTCGATCTGGTTGTTTTATTCCGCTTCATTTAAACGACAAGCCAATAATTCCGTTTCAAACAACAACCAATCTTGATTTGATTGGCAAATAATCTCTACTCGATTATCTATGCTCTCTTCTACAGATTTATAATTGAACTGCTGCGGATTGAAGTTAAAACTTTTCCAACCTTGATCTGTATTAAAAATCCCTTTGATACGCACCCAATCTTGCTGCGCACAAAGCAAATCTAATAAATCATAAAACTTGAATTGCCAACGTTTGGGTAATTTCCAACCTGCCACCGTATAACCCTGTGACGTTTCAACATAATGGTATGGAAGTTGTTTTATGGCAGGTACATCTTCACTATTTGCCTGCATACTTTGTTGTTTTAATAAAGGTTGTATTTTCCGCTGTAAAGGTTGCTGAATCATATCGAGCTGCTGAATATTTACAATACCATGATCAGCCTCAATCCAATGCCGCACATAGGCTTTATATTCTTGTTTCAACTCTAAATAGGCTTCTCTATCCTCATCACTCATACAATCTATATGAGAAATCACGACAATTTGTGCTGCTTTGAGCTGGTCGGTATATAAATTTTGTTCAACCCACGCTTGATCATGTAAACGACTACCGTCAACAACGATGACTAAAGCACGCATATCCAATGTCTTTTGCCAATGCAGCTCAGTTAACTGTTCTAATAATTGCGCTGGATGCCCCAATCCCGTTGGCTCTATAAATAAGCGATCAGGTTTACTTTCACTTAATAACCGAGATAGTGCAATTTGCATTGGAAGTTGACTACTGCAACAAAGACAACCACCTAAGAGTTCTTTGACTGCATAGCCTGGCTGTTGAGAAATTAACTGTTGATCTACCCCTATTTGACCAAACTCATTCATTAATACCGCCCAAACTTCATTTTCTGGCTTTTGACTTAATAAATGTTGGAGCAGCGTTGTTTTTCCTGCACCAAGAAAACCAGAAATAATATGTGTAGGCACAGCACGAGAAGCAATCAGTTTCACATAGTTCTCAAAATGAATTTTTCAAATATTTTATAGATAAAGTTTATAAAAATGCAGCTAATTTAACTTTCCAGCATGATAAAACACAAAACTCATTTTTATCACATTATGATAAATAGTTATCACTTATGATCTAATATTATTATCAATATTGATAAAACAATAGTTTTATACAATTCAAACAAAACGGATATTAATCATCGAATGTTCTAAACACGTAAAATTAGAGCTTATTTTTTGAGCTAAATTACATATTTTCATACATTTTATCATGCTTGATATGCTCATTTATTTACAATGCAGCAACATAAAGTTAATTATTATTTCATATTGTTAAGCTAGTCGTAAAAGATTGTTAAGGATATTGATGTAAAAAATATTGGCACTTAGCATTGACCACATGCCGAAATGCGAGATTTTGCATACCGCAAATGAATCAAACTTCAGCTGTATTTCAAATGAAATTAAGGATGCCAAACATGAAACTTATTAAATCATTATTAGCTGCTTCATTAACTCTTGCTGCTGCATCAACTTTTGCTGCACCTCAACAAGCTCCGGAAACTGAAGACAAAGTTGTAGTGTCTACTCAAGAGCAACCAGAAACTCAAGGTCAAGCTGCTACTGATGCGACTGCAAGCGAAGCACCTGCTTCAGCACCAACTGCAACAAACTAAATTAGACTAAAAGGTTCCTCCAGAACTTTTGAGCGCCATTAATTATGCTTATCGCATGATTAATGTTAAAGATCGAACCATGCTGCGGTTCGATCTTTTTATTTTCAAGTGACAAAGTGCTTAAATCAACATTGCGTTGATTTTTTGAAAATACTACACGAAGGTTGCTGTACTTCTTCTAAACGATGAACTTTACGCTGCTCTGCCGCTTCAAAGCGACAACGCTTCCAATCCGTATCTAAATTTAATGCTGGAACTTGTTTAGGTTGACGCTCCTCATCAACAGCAACCATAGTGAAATAGCACGTGTTGGTATGACGAATCGTTCGCTTTTGAATATTCTGCGCTTCAACTCGAATTCCGACTTCCATGGAAGTACGACCGACATGATTTACACTCGCTAAAAAAGTGACCAATTCACCAACATAAATTGGCTCTTTAAAATTTACTTTATCGACGGATAAAGTTACTACATAACTACCTGAATAACGACTCGCGCAAGCATATGCAACCTGATCGAGTAATTTTAAAATTGCTCCACCATGAACATTACCTGAGAAATTTGCCATATCTGGTGTCATTAAAACTGACATCGTCAATTCCGACTGATCATCAGGTGCTTGATTTAATTGGTCTAAAGGAGACATGAGTAAAACTCGTAAAATACGCAACCCCATTATTATGATGTATTAATTCATGTAAACATATGCAAAAATGATTAAATTACCATCAATTATTTTTATACTCTTCTTATTTAGTATTTCAAAATGATTACATCAAGGTCATTTTTATCTGATTTGTCATTCATTATAAAAATCACATTTCAGATAAAAATACCTATTATACAGAAACTTGAACATTAATTCGTTGTCTGTATCAAGCCAGTTATACCATTCACAATCATATCAATCGCAATCGTACCAATTAGCAAAGCAGATAAACGCCCAACAATATCAAAATAGCGGTCGATATATTTGGCATGTTTATAACGTAAATGGTCATGAGCAAATTTCATTAAAATAAGAATGCTACACGTTAGTATCAAAGTCACTGCGATCACAGCCATTGCCCCAGTAAAGGGTACACTTATACCTGTTACAACAGCAGCACTGATTGTGCCTGGTCCAATCATAAATGGCATGGCAATTGTCCCAGCTAGATGTTCGGGAGCACCGCGCATTTCACCAATCGTTTCTGCGCCCTGAAAAACATAACGATAGCCAATCACTAAGAAGATCAATCCACCAAAAATTTGAAAAGACTCAAATCTAACATTTAGATAGCGACTAAAAATACTTTCCCCACCCCATGCAAATAAGACAAATACGGCAAAGGCAATGAAACAACCTTGTATTAAGGCTTTACTAAATACCTTTGCGTCAGTATTTCGAATCATCCCAATCATGTAAACACTCATTAGAAAGGGATTCAGTAATGAGAAAAATAGTGCAAATGCATGAATATATGTAGAAAACATAAACATCCTATTATTTGTTCAACTTTTTGATCATCTCGATTGAAATGATGCCCAACGATTCACCTTTAAGATTTTATCAATTGTCTGCATTTATTAGTTGCATTCTGAAGCTGATCATCTTTATCTAAACTTAAAGTCGCTCCTACGCCTAACAAGCTCATATATAGGTTTGCTTGCTGATAGTTAAGCTCTTTAACTTTAAACTTAGCACCTTGATCCGTATAAAGTACATCATCCACAAGCTTTACCTTATATGAAATCAGATCTTTGCGATCATCCATACATAATAAGCCTTTACCTTGTTGGTCGAGCATTGGTACAGACCAACTCTCACCAACTTTTCCAGACCAACTCCCTGAAAATGGCAATTGGGTCGTAGCGAGATTATTAAATTGTGTAGGTGTCATTGTAGTTATAGAAGTACATCCAGCTAAAGTCATTAATAAAACACTGGATAAAAACAATTTCCGCACAAGCAACTCCTAACGACATCTAAACAAATAATTTTTACATATTCGTTATGTTCAAATTTACATAGGATGTATTTAAGTAGTATTTGAAATGTAAACTTGAAGGATAAATATTCTTTTATTTTCTGATCATTAAGATGCAAATTTTTTCTGATTCCAAAAAATAAAAAGCCTTTGTTTTCACAAAGGCTTCTTAAGTATTTGGCGGAAGTGGTGTCCGTATAACAGTAGTCCAAAGCAATCCAATTAAATATCATAAAATTATATTTTTCAATTGTTTGAAATTTTAACAATCCAAACAGGTCTTGTCTATTCCAATCATTTCCAGTATTTTATGTGGGGTAGGTTGAGGGGTAAAAAAGATCATGCCAAAGAAATCTAAAGAGCTATCAGCACTCGGCGTAGCAAAAATTAAAGCGACTGGACGACATTCTGTTGGCGGTGTTGACGGTCTTTGTCTAAATGTCGAAGGCAATTCTCGTGTCTGGATTTTACGTGCAGTTGTTGGGAAGCGTCTAGATAAAAATGGAATGTTAAAACCCCATCGCCGTGATATTGGTATTGGCCCCTATCCTGAAGTTTCATTAGCTGAAGCTCGCGCTAAAGCAACTGAATTAAGACTACAAATACGAAGTGGCATTGATCCAATTGCACATAAACAAGAACAACTTGAAAAGCTACGTACCCAGCAGTTAAGGAACAAAACATTCCGTGAATGTGCCAAAGTTGTGATTGCCAATAAAACCCGTGAACTCAAAAATGAAAAGCATATTGGACAATGGTCATCAACACTGGAAACCTATATCTATCCAACTTTGGGTGATCTCACCATTAGCACCATTACCAAAGTAGATATAGCAGAAGCCCTCAAGCTTATCTGGATTGAAAAGAATGAAACGGCTAAACGTATTCGTGGTCGTATAGAAACCATTTTTGATTATGCTAAGGCAATGGGATATTTTGAAGGTGACAATCCTGCTGAATGGAAAGGCAATCTTGAACCTATCTTAGGTAACTTAAAACAGGAATCACGACCTCACCCATCCCTACCTTATGAACAGGTCTATGAATTTATTCAGCACCTAAGACAGAAAAAAGGGATTTCACCTAAAGCTCTAGAATTTACAATTTTAACTGCATGTCGTTCTGGGGAAGTTTTTGGAGCTAAATGGCAGGAAATTGATTTTAAGAATAAGGTTTGGATCATTCCTAAAGATCGCATGAAAGCAGAAAAGGAACATCGTGTACCTTTGTCTCAACAAGCGATTAGCTTGCTTAAATCAGTTCAAGAAAATACTCACCTACAAGATTTTATCTTCCCTGCTCCAAAAAATGGCGCAATGCTTTCAGATATGTCTCTAAATACACTGATCAAACGCATGCATGGACAAAAGCTAAAAGAAAATGGCTTAGGCTATATTGATCCAAAACAAAATCGAACGATTACCACACATGGATTCAGATCAACATTCCGTGACTGGTCAGCCGATAAAACAGACTACCCTCGTGAAGTCTGTGAGCATGTATTAGCACATAAGCTACCAGACGAAGTTGAAGCCGCTTACCTACGTGGAGGTTATCTAGAGAAACGTAAAGGTCTAATGGCTGATTGGGCAAAGTTTTGCTATCAAAACGATGACTGATGATGGACTTAAAAAACATTATATATTAACAGCATAAACAAATACAAAGATAATTATGGTGTAAATTTAGCCCAAAATATAAACATAATTCAACCACAATTATAGATCTAAAATATGCTCCTGAAAGTGCTGTAGGCTTTTAACTCGATTAAGTAAATCATCTTTAAACGAAATCGAAAATCTATAATTTCTCAATCTAGAATACTTTCAAAGTATATTTATTGATTAACAGTTAATTGCCCCCTTTCATGACTACACTAGAGAAACTTTAGCATCTATTTCAATGAGCAAATTAATATTTGAATCGAAAAAAATAAGCTAATTACTGAACTTTATGTCTTCAATTAAAAGAACATTATATTTCCACCTATGTTAACCTGATGAGTTTTGCCTAAGAAACCTAGTATTATGGATACCAAACAACTTAAGGTTGAAGTAGGTCAATTTCAATGGTCCTTTTTGTTGCCCAAATATTGGGGTATATGGATCGCAATCTTTATTCTAATGATATTCGCTTTAATTCCTTGGACTCTTCAATACCGTATAGCGCACTTTTTATCAGATATAGCATGGAAAGTGCTTAGTTCAAGGCGTAAAACTACAATTAAGAATCTATACATTTGCTTTCCCGAGAAAACACTCGAAGAAATAGAAAAAAATGCAAAACAAGTTTTTGACAATGCAATGATTGGCGTATTCGAAGCCTTAAATGCTTGGTATCAGCCAAAATGGTTTAAGCATCGGATTCATGTCCACGGCTCTCAGTATCTGCAAAATTGTAATAATCAAGGTATTTTACTCCTAGGTAGCCATACAACACTTTTAGATGCTGGTGGTTTCGTTAGTAGTTGTTTTTTTAATTTAGATGTTGTCTATCGCCCACAAAACAATGCTCTATTAGACATGATTATCACAAGATGTCGCTCATCCATTTATCAAAATCAAATTCCAAAAAATGATATGAAAGGATTAATTAAAAATCTAAAATCTGGACATGCGATATGGTATAGCCCTGATCAGGATTTTGGATTAAAACAGGGAGTTATGGCTCCTTTCTTTAATGTTCCTGCTGCAACAATCACAGCACATAGGCGTTTAATGAAAATAACAAATGCCATAGCAATCCCTATTTTTTTCTATAGAACTGGAAATATCAAAAACCCGCAATACCATATCTTACTAGAACCACCTTTAGAGAATTTTCCAAGTGACAATGAATTAACTGATGCAACTAGATTTAATCTAATTCTTGAAAATCAAATCAGAACCCAACCAAATCAATATATGTGGTTCCATAGAAGATTTAAAACTAGACCCGAGGGTGTGGAAAAAATATATTAATCATTTATTTTGACAATAAATGATTTTTATTTATCTAAATGAAGATTAAATTTGACCTAATGATTATTAAAGCGTATAAAGCTAAGTCTCTATTGCGGGATGGAGCAGTCTGGTAGCTCGTTAGGCTCATAACCTAAAGGTCGTTGGTTCAAATCCAGCTCCCGCATCCAATCTTATGCTTTTCGATATTCTTTATATGCTAATTTCATAATAGAAATTGCAATTTTATAAGCTTAAACAAGCTAAATCTATTACCATCTAGAAATAAAATTAAATTATTTATCTAGCATATAGAAAATCTAAAGTAACTACTTGAGCACATTTATGAGTAATTTCCATTTTGAAGGATTTTGAAGATTTGCAAACAGCCAGAACATGTAATGGTGATGAAATTAAGGTTAAAGTTATCCCTCTAAAACGTAAACAAAATTCAGCTAATGGATTCATTTGGGTCGAAGTAGGGAAAAAAATCCTCTTAGATTCAGGAAAAGAAGTTGAGTTTAACCAAGATGGAAAAAGCTTCTATATTTCAACCAATAACCTTTACTATCTTATTTAAATAAAATAAAGATTGCAAATATACAATTAGAGCGTATAGTTATCTTAAAGGATCAAAAGTATTTTTTGTCTTATTAAAATTCTCACTATGCATTAATTCATATATTTCCGCTTATCTGATATTTTAGTCACACATCTTATTATTTTAAATCTATTCCACCACTTATTTAAAACTCTAAAAATAGAGTAAGGATCTCTCATGTCTAACAACATTAATGGCACAGTAAAATGGTTTAATGAAACCAAAGGATTTGGCTTTATTTCAGCAGATAATGGTCAAGATGTTTTCGCCCATTATAGCGAAATCTCAAATAATGGCTTTAAAACTTTATTTGAAGGCCAGCGTGTAAAATTTGATGTAATACAAGGAAAAAAAGGATTTCAAGCAAGTAATATATTAATTTTGCCTGTACATTCATAAACCTGTGTTATAATAAGTTTTGATCGAATCCGTAGGCGATGCGGTAATATTTGAGCAGTTATTAGAAAAGCGTATTCCTAAAACTAGGCCTTGATCGAGCTATAATCGACAAGTTCAAATATAACGCAAAGCATGAGATCGCATCATGCCGATCAAAAGCCCACTTACCATTCAAGTGGGTTTTCTAAACCTAACTTAATGGTTTAAGATAAAAACGTATTATGAAATATTATCGTACATTTATCATTATATTATTAACCTTACTTTCAGCATGCCAACGGAGCGATGATGAAACAAAAGTCAATCTTGAGTTTAATGAAGCAGATAAAAAGATAACTGAATATTTAGATATATTGAATGATCCTAATTCAAATATCGAAGTAAAATCAAAAATACTCTGCAAGAACCTTCCTCAAATTTACGAATATGAATATATTCCAGCATTAATGAAATCGGTACCAAATACATATAGTACGAATCAGTTACTCTTGGAACAAAAAAATATGGTTAACTACTACAGAGAAAAGTTAATGATAGCGTGTTAAAGTCGAAAAATATTCGACACTATAGCAAATATCCAGTTTATAGCCTAACATAACCAGAGTTAGGTTTTTTTTATCTATTTGAATCCATATGCAAGTACCTTTCCAAAGAATATTTGAATAATTCATATGTACTACTATTATTTAAAAAATAAACATTTATTAAAAACCCGCCTGAGCGGGATTTTTTACTTTATATAATAACTATTTCCATCTATGCTATTAAAAACCCAATCTAATGTCGGATAAATAATCTCACCTTTTACTAAAATATATTCAACTCTTATACTTTGAATTTGTGTAGGCTGAAATGCACTTGAGGATTTCACTTCTAAATATCTAGCATGTGCCTTTCTCTCATTACCTTGAAAATCAACAACTGTAATGTCTTTTAGCATCTAAAACTCCAATTTAATTAATTATAGTATGCTTAGTAAAGAGCAAACACAAATGATAATTTAGCAATAATAGAGTCTAAAAAATAAAAGCTTATCAACTCAAATAAATTAACAATATATATTGTTAATTTATGTACCCCTACTTGAAATCCTATCCCTCATATTCTAAAAATTAAACCATATTAACCAGACACTTAATTATAACTCACTTTCACAATGAAATATTAATTAGATAAACTATTGATTTACTCCACATATCAAAACATATTAGTCTTATAACTACCGCAATGTAATTTACTTTAAAGTGTACTATAAATACTCCTCGGTGAAGTTAAGAAGATAAAAATGTCAGGATTCAAAAGTTTTTCTCAAAAAACTACTAAAGATGAAGATACTCGACAAGTTCAAAATATTGAGCATTCACAAGTAAATTCTTCTACTGAAACTCAACCTACCCCTCCAGACACTGGAAATGATTTACCTGACAACAATGATCAACCTGATCCAAATAATAAATAATTTCTTATTAACAGCACTTCAAACCCTATCTTGAAGCGTTGTAACTATAGATAGTAAATTAGTGCACTAATTTATTTTTCACTTCATTACTTTTCAATTTGAACTGTTTAGTTACTTGAGAAATTGTAATCATTCAAATTCAAACTGATATAAAAGGCCTCTCAGATATGTGGGGCCTTTTTTAATTGGCTCCGTATTTAACTAATTAAAGAAAAAATGAACAGCCACTAATTTTGTAGACATCGTTAAGTTAGATGGACTGCTCCCAGTATCCTAGACATTAGACAGCCTCATTTTGAAACTGCCTCAAATGCTTCTGGGCTCATTCCATCAAGGTGCGAATGGCGCCTAATCCGATTGTAAAACATCTCGATATAATCAAACACATCTGCACGTGCCATTTCGCTTGTTTTATAGATTCTCTTTTTAATTCTTTCCTTTTTCAAGCTGCTAAAAAAGGATTCTGCAACAGCATTATCCCAACAGTTTCCGCGACGACTCATACTTGGAACCAAATTATGCTTCTGACAGAATTTCTGCCAGTCTCCGCTGCTGTATTGTGAGCCTTGGTCTGAGTGTATGATCACAGGTTTATTGGGTCTGCGTCGCCATACTGCCATGAGAAGTGCATCCAAAACGATATCCTTAGCAAGCGTAGGTTTCATTGACCAACCGATGACTTTCCTTGAATATAAGTCGAGAACCACAGCCAGATATAACCAGCCTTGCCATGTGCGGATGTAAGTAATATCAGTCACCCAAGAGGTGTCTAGAGTGTTTACGACAAATTCTCGATTTAAATAGATGGGTGGCACAATCTGAGGACGGCCTCGACCATAGCTTTTATGTCTCTTATACCCTCGTACAGCTGTAATACCATTGTTTTTCATGATCTTCAGTACACGATTAGGACCACAGCCTTCACCTAATTCTTTAAGGTCTAAAGTAATTCGTCGGTAACCATAGATACCATAGCTAGCATCATAAGAAGAACGTATGAGCTGTAATAAACGCTTGCCTTCAAGGGTTCTACTTGATTCATGTTCATGTTCATGTTCATGTTCATGTTCATGTTCATGTTCATGTTCATGTTCATGTTCATGTAACCAAGCGTAATAGCCAGAGCGAGCGATCTTTAATACCCGACACATCATTTTAATCTTAAATTGATGGCTGTATTCAAGGATGAATTGATACTTTACTCGGGCAGGCTTGCAAAGTACCTTGCGGCCTTTTTTAACATATCTCGTTCCTCTTCAGTCTGTTTAAGCTGACTTTTAAGGCGTAGGATTTCTTTCTTTGCTTCAAGCAATTCATGTTCATCATGATTGTTGTATAATGGATGTACCGCTTTAAGCCATTTATAAATACTGTGTTGTGATACACCTAAACGTTCTGCCACTTCACTGACAGAATACCCTCTTTCAGTAATCAATTTTACAGCTTCATCTTTAAATTCTGGGGTATAACATTGTCCACTCATAATGTTTTCTCCTATGCAAAAAGAATAGACCATATTTGTCTAGGAGAGTGGTGACAGTCCAAATGAAGCTGGCGTGTGTCTAGGATATTAGTGGCTGTTCATATATGTCATGGAACTGGGCTATTTGTTCTGATCCAAACTGCTGAACGCCCCAATAATGACACTCCGATATAACCCCTTACTTAGAGGCGTTTACCATCTTCACTTAATTGCATCTTGCCTGAATAGAACTTACCTGAAGTTGGTTCTAGAAATTTTCCTTTTACATACATGTTATGATCATCAGCATCTTGAACCATGTTTGTCATAAACTCTAAACCTAAGCGTGGTTTGTTCGTATAAGGTGCTGGACAATTCACACAAAATTCTGAACGTGCTTTACCATTGAGATGTGGATAAAGATAAACCGTTTTTCCTTTATAAGTTCCATCCCTAGATTTTCTAATTTCTACAATTGCAGCTTGTTCACTTGAGCGATCACTAATCACTCGCCAATATCCTTCAATCGAAGCAGCAAAAGTTGTTAGACTTGTGAACATAATCGAGAGGCACACGATTCCTTTCATGGGCACTTTTTTAAACATATTTACTCCAAACTTCCTAAATTTAAGCTTAATTATTTTTAATTAAGGGAATTACTTAATCCTTTATCCCTTAAGTAATAGAATTGAAATTCTTAGGGCAAAAGAAAGACTGAGCTTTAGCTTTCCCTTGCCTTCTAGAAATTTTATTGTTGCTGAACTTGTTGTGAAATTTTCAGATCATTCCAACGATTGGCACGTTTAAATGATCCCACATCATTGAATCTTACACCCATGTCACGCATGACTTTATGTGCAACAGGTACTGTCATTTGACGAAGATAAAATGGTTCTTTGACAACAAAGTGGTGAATCGCATGTGTTGAACCAAAGTTAAAGCAGAACAACTGGAATGGCATCATCCACCAAGGAGTTAAAACCTGAGTTTGTTGAATCACATTTCCCAACTCAACATCCCCATAATAATGCATGTTACTGGTTACAAAGTGTAAGCAGAAAGTACGTAATACATTTGGTGCAATCAAGATAACAGTCAGAATATTTATAATATGCATGACCTGTAAGGTTGTTGCTGACCACGCAATCGGCGCATCTACAAAACCTGAGATGGCATTAAGTGCATGAAACCCTAAAAATACATACCAAAGTGACCAGTGAATCAAACCCAATGGGAAATAAGCAGCCAGACTACGTTTAATGATTCTTTTACGTGTTTCCGCATCATCAAAAGCCAGTACCCTAAAGAAAACCGCTAGCCCATTATCACCTGTTGCGAGAAGACGGCGAATTCCCCAACGCTCCCCATTCCATAATGATCTTTCTTCAACATCAGTTTCCGTACCAGAAGTTTTATGATGATTAAAGTGTAATTCACGACGTGCCCACGGGTTAATCGTACTTGGACGAGCCAACCATACCAATGCCATCATTAAATGATGTGCCCAAGGCTTTTTACGGAAATACATCCAGTGTATTAAATCGTGTTCTAATTCATGTGTTAGTGAAGCAAAAAAAGCAATCAGTGGAATGGTTAACCACACGGAAAGCTGATGTACAATATAGAAATAAGCTGTAACACCCATCCCTAACAATGAAAACGCCAAAATCAAAGCACCAATGGTATTTTGGTGGTTTAAAATTGAATATCGCTTTCTTAATGCGACACCCTCAGCAGTTACAATGCGCTTAATATGCTCATTTTTTTGAGCATCGGTCATATCTGTTGGGTCTTTATAAATGTAGCTCATTTATTTTTCCTTGATTCCCTGATAGTTCTACTTTATTTATATCTCCAATAATATTCTTTACTGGCAGCGCCAATTTATTGGCTATTGATGCCAATTGAGTAAGGGCAGAAAATTTCAAGCAAAAACCTGAAAAAAAAATCGTATACTAAATTGAGGAATAGCAATTAAAAGTTATAGGACATAACATGCCACAGACTGCAACAGCATTGACGAGTTGGGTTAAAGCAATTCAGAAAGCCCTTGAAAAAGCAGGTTGTGATAGTAAAATTTTAATTGAAAAGGCGGGGTTGGATCTTCAGGCATTACATGATCCAGATGCAAGATACTTATTACAACAGACAGCACATTTATGGAAATTAGCAACTGAAGCGACTCAAGACTCTTGTTTTGGACTTAAGGTCGCTAGCCAAGTCAATCAACATACGTTTCATGTACTCGGGCATTCTCTTGCAACAAGCACTACGTTAAAAGAACTGTTCTTAAGAATAATTAGATATTTTAGGTTAGTGACCGATATCCCTAATCTAGAATTTTATGAGAAAGGTCAAAATCACTACTTTATTATACATGTTCCTGATGAGGTACAGCCCGAATCAATAGATGCTTTTATTTCAGTTTTTATCCGTTCCAGTCGAGCTTTACAGGGTTCACTTTTCACCCCATTAAGAATAGAGTTGAGACGTCCTGAACCAGCTGATATAGAAACTTATCGGAGAATTATAAAAGCGCCACTGATTTTTAATGCTCCCAAAGACATGATTATTTTTGATACAGCAAGTATAGAGATACCTTTAGAGGGTGCTAATCCAATACTCTCTCAGGAGTATGATGAAATTATCATGCGTTATTTGGCTCGCTTTGATAAGGAAAATATTCAGGCACGTATAAAGATAAAAATCATTGAAAATTTAGCGGCTGGGGTGATTCAACAACAAGAGATAGCCAAAAGCCTTGGACTTAGTACGCGTAGCCTGCAACGTAAACTTTCTTTAGAAAATACCACTTTTAGTGAAATATTGGACAATACTCGACAGGAACTAGCTATTTCTTATATAAAAAACAAGTTATATAGTATTACAGAGATTGCTTATATTCTTGGATTTACGGATGTTAGTAGCTTCACACGGGCTTTTCGACGCTGGACCAACCTATCCCCTTTACACTATCGAGAACAATGTAGTTAATCGGATTTATTCTACAAAACTTTAATTAATTAAAAAACAATAAGATATAAAAAAAAGACAAAAAAATCAAAAAAAATGTAGTGTTTCCCCCGTAGAGAGAATTTTTGTTCTTTCGACTTTACTAAACTGACCTACGTTGGCCAACACAAACCAAATTAACTTAAACGTAGGAAAAGATTTATGAATATCACACCATCCCAGTATCAAATGCTGAAACGACCGGAACTTGAACAACTCACTGGCTTATCACGCTCATCAATTTATGATCGACTCGATCATAAATCTAAGCGCTACGATCCAACGTTCCCCAAACCAGTCAAATTAGGTTATGCCACTCGCTGGCGTCTCAGTGAGATTCAGGGTTGGATTGAATCCAAAGCATCTATCAGAAATCAAGATTAATTGGTGAGCTAACTCCTCATTCCACATGCATACATATATAAGCGTATATCAGCACCATTAAGGTTTTAGCGATACGACGATGCCGTTATTGAGAATTTAGGTATTAATTCTATATACATTATACTCATATAATAAACAGTATTATATTAGTAATGCATATAAGAAATCAATACACAGTTGTTATGTCTGTTGTGTTGATCACATGCATTCAATCATTCATTAGAAATGATTGAATGATATTGAATACCTACTCACTCAAGGATAGATACCTAAAGTATCTATCCACTGTATCCGATTATGCAAGCCCCCTTCTCTGACACTGCTCAAAACAGTGTCATGGGGAAGCTATACCTAAAATTTGTGTTGATGTGCCTCTATCCGTAAACAGGAGCATATCCGTGAATAAGAAACATATTAACAAACAAAAGCGTAGTTTACCTCAACCTCTCCGCGGTTTAGCACTACTGCAAGAAGTTATGCATCAACATAAGCACGTCCATCTAGGAAATGAAATAAAGTCACAGATCGCACAATGTTCTTTGGACAATATTGTTGAGCCAATCATTAAAAAGTCGGAATTCGTTTTACTCATCATGAATGCACCAACTGAAATCGTGCGTCTAGTAGAACATCAGCAGGCACATGGAAAAACGACTTATAGTCTGGATTTTGATCCAAGCATTCGTCTACTGGTAAAAAACTTTCAGGAATTGATTCTCGCTAAGCCTTGTGAATCTATTACTGTAGGAATCGAATGCCAAGCATTTGATACAGCCTTAAAGAAGTTTAAACCTAAAGGGTTAAATAGATTGGCTTATCGAGAAGCTGGGCTTTCTAAATTTGATTATGAAGGTTTTATGGTAATCACATCGATGTTTAATTATTTGGCAAAACTTATTCGTGAATACATGAATCAACCTCGAATTAAACGGAAGATTCGAGATCGTGACGCAAATTGCCGAACAAATAAAAAGAGATGTATTGAAGTCTCTAAAGCACTGTTTCAGAACTACTCCAAAGTACTCGTTGTTCGAATGGACTTCGCATTGCAAAGAGACATTGAAACACTGACCAAGAATATGCATGACATTGATCAGTATCAATCTAAAAATGATCTTGCTTATATAAAAGAATGTTTGGGTAAATTATTGGATATGAAGTCCTTTAATCCATTAATGAAAGACGTTATTGGCCACATCATACGTTTTGAATATACCGTACGTACAGGTTTCCACTTTCACGCATATTTCATGTTTGATGGGAATAAACATCGTGAGGACATTACCATTGCTCAGGTTATTGCTCAGTTTTGGAATGAGAGAATTACCAAAGGGCTTGGTGTTGCTCATATATGCAATATGAAGAAATCATCCTACCGATATGACGGTATTGGCATGATTCACTATTCAGATGAATTAAAACAGCAATACCTCTTCAGAACCTTCGACTATATCTGTAAGACAGATCAATTCTTCATATTCTTAAACAAAAAAGGTGCACGTCGTTTTCAGTTTAGTGATCTGCCTGAACCGAAATCTAATGCAGGTCGCCCTCGTAAAGAAATCAACAAACAACTTCCCCTGTTTAACGATAACAATAATATGGAGCAAAAGTAATGACTAAAGTTCTTGATACATTAGAAACCCAAGGATCACTCACTTTCCTTCAAGACATGCTCTTTGCTCACATCATCGAATGTTTAAGTAGGCAGCATATTTCTAATCCTACGTGCAAACTGGCGAGTTATTATGCATTGGCCACTAAGCTTCAAACCGTAAAAAGAACGACTATTTTTACGATGAAACCGACTGATTATCAATATATCCCAAATCTTTATTTGACCACACTTGGTCATGAGTCCATGCCACTGATTCAGGATATTAATTTCAATTCGTTAATCTCTCATCCTCCGTCGTTCTTATGTTTCCATCCAATGATCTCAGCAGTTGTACAAAAGATGATTGCTCACCATTTGCCATATAGACCAACCAATAACCATGTTCAATATGAATCCATCATTGATCAGTGTATTAGCGATTTTAAAGTGAGTACCACAACTCGTGATTTTCAGACGCAGCTTCGAAATTGGAATACACGATTTAAAAGTGGTATGCGTGAATATGATTCCTTTATGCAAAAGATTCAGGAAACAACTGATCGCTTTGAAGTACATTCATTGATCGTTCAACGTCACCTTAAGCAGAATGGTCAACCACTCGAATTTGATGATATTGGCTTTACAGATCAATTGAATGAAGAAGTAGTGATGGAAAAGGCCAAATCTATCACTAAGGCTGTATGGCGAAATAAGAGTAAAAATAACGTCATTGGTGTTTTATCAAAACGGGAGATTGACCTAGCGGGTACTGATACAGTGAGACTCATCTTTTTTGTAGAAAAGGAATTTTCAGATCGGGAAGATTTTCGTAAATCTGTTCTCTATCGTGATCTATCCATTTTTTTTACTGATCATCATGTTGATCGAATAGCATTGGGTCGTATCAGCTCAATGAATGCTGGAATAACGCCCTTATTCCAGCAACAAGAGCTTAATTACTACGATTTGAATCAGAACTACGTAGGAGACCGATTGAAACACCTTAAAGCACAATTGGTAGGCTCAGACTTCTGGATTCGTGTGAGGAGTAAACAATCCACAATCAAAGTTGAACGTAGCCCGAATCTAGATTAAAACTCACCTTACCCCATAGAACAGTCCTCAATGCATGCAAAACATCATTGGGGATTTTTTTATGTGTATGAACCGACTTTGAGTATGGTGAACTGAATAAAAATTAGAGTTTAAAAATAGGGCTGGAAAATCCAACTCTCAATTTAGTGATTCCAAACCCTTCCTTTCTTGACCGATTTGATTCTATTGAATCCAACATTTGATGTGGGGTAAGTTGAGGGGTAAAAGCATAGATAAAAAATAAGCCCTTGTAAAAACAAGGGCTTATTTCGATATTTGGCGGAAGCGGTGAGATTCGAACTCACGGAGGACTCACACCCTCGTCGGTTTTCAAGACCGGTGCATTAAACCGCTCTGCCACGCTTCCAATGGCGGCTATCATATAAATAAAAATTCAACTTGGCAAATCTTTTATTTAAAAAATCACATCGAACGCTCAAAATAAAAACAAAAACAGCTAATTTGATGAATTTTCGTGCTTTTCATATCGAATTGAATTGATATACCAAAGTTTTTTTCCTAATGGCGTATGAACTTCGACATCATCATCGACTTGTTTACTGAGTAAAGCTTTAGCCATTGGAGACTCAATTGAGATATGCTGTGGATGATGGTCATAAATTTCATCAACTCCAACAATTCTGAGTGTTTTCTGCTCACCCTGATCATTTTCTATTTCAACCCAAGCCCCAAAATATACTTTTCCGTCCTGTTCGGGCACATAATCGACAATTTTTAATTCTTCTAAGCGCTTACCTAGATATCTAACACGTCGATCAATTTTCCTAAGCAATTGTTTATTATACTGATAATCTGCATTTTCCGATCGATCGCCTAAACTTGCTGCCCAATTTACTTTTTTGGTAATTTCAGGTCGCTCGTCATGCCAAAGTTTTTTTAGCTCAGCAACTAATAAATCATGTCCAGTGCGAGTAATTAAATTCGATTTCATAGTTAAAAATACGCTAATACAACATTTTACTTACAAGTTTTTGCATTGTATTCCTTATTTAACCATCGCAAAAGTGTATAAATTTTATTCTTTTTCAAATCAGATGTTTGTGATGTATTTCTCTCTTTTTTATTGTTCAAAATTTGACAATCACTTTTTTGACGCTTATTATGCGCCCCTAAGTTAGTTTTTGTTTATTTTTTATACTTTTTGTAAATGTTGTGAAACATTTACATTGCGTCCCTTTAACTCAATGTCATTTTGAATGACGTTCATGACTTGCCCACCCCTTATTGAATTTATCAACTTTAAAAAGCTAAAGCCGTGTTTTGCTGAGCTTTTAGGGCATAAATTACCTGTAGCGGAGACAACATGCACAGTAATTCAAGTTCTGGGTCTAGGCCTAGCCTTAACTCTTTATATTCCAAACGTCCATTTCAAGCTTTAGCCTTAGGTGTTGCGATTCTACCTTTTAATAGCTTGAATGCAGAAAAATCGCATCAATACAACACTGTTGTAAACACAAATGTTTTAACTGTCGTTGCAGTTGAAAATCCAACCACAGTTTTTAAAGAAGGTCAGTTCTTACATGGTTTTGGTTATGACTTAGCACGTAACTACGCACAAAGCCTGAATGTAAAACTTGATTTTAAAACCGTACCTGATAATGCCACCGCATTAAAATGGGTAGCACAAGGTAAAGCAAATCTTGCGATGACTACAGCGAACCTTGCTTCGATTGAGGCTAAACAGCTTGTTTCATTTTCAGCGAGTTGTGGCGATCAAGGTACTTTAAGTAAAAATGGTTTAAATCCTCAATTGAATTGGGTCTTTAAACAAGCAGATGATCCGCTTACTTTAACAGCAAGTGGTTTTGTTTGCCAAAGTAAGCAAGCTGGTACTACACAACAGTTAGCATCTTTTTATAATCGAAATGTGGTAAAACCAGAGTCATGGTCAACGATTCAGAAAGATTTAAATCAGCGTTTACCGATTTATAAAGCCAGCTTTAAGCAAAGTGCAGCAAAGTATGATTTAGATTGGCATCTCTTAGCCGCGATTGGTTATCAAGAGTCTTATCTAAAACCTACATCAGTGTCTCCCACGGGTGTACGAGGCCTAATGATGCTAACGAGCGGTACTGCTCGAGCAATGGGTGTGACTAATCGTACTGATCCTGTCCAGAGTATTCAAGGTGGTGCTAAGTATTATGATTTGATGTTAGATCAATACGATGACATCCCTTTTCCAGATCGTAACTGGTATGCCCTAGTCGCTTATAATATGGGGCCTGGTGCAGTGAACCAGATTCAGAAACGAATCAAAGCACAAGGTAAAGATCCAAAACAATGGGTTAACCTGTATGACTATTTAGAGCGTAACAAAGCACGCAATGGTCGTTACAAGCAAGCTTTACAATATGTCACGCGTATCCGCACTTATTTAGAGCACATGAAAACCAATAATCGTATTGAGGTCTAACCCAATAAGCATAAAAAAAGCTTACCATTTGGTAAGCTTTTTTTATGCGAAAATAAATTAAGCAGTTTGCTCAAGTACTTTCTTGAATAAATCTTTTTGCTCTTGGCTTGGCTTAGCAGTTTGTAAAGCCATAAGCTGAGACATGTCGCCTTGTACTTTGATTTTGCCCGTCATAAATGCTTGCATCGCAGCAGCCATATCAAACTCAAGAAAAACTTTACGCAAAGTTTCAGCATCCATATTTAGAGTTGTTTTAGCATTTGAAGACAAACCCTTTTGGATTTTACCTGCATCTAAAGCTAATTCGGTGTTACCAGCTGCATCTGTTACAACTAAGTTAATCGCTAAATTCGCAAGCGCCGGTGGTAAGTTTAAATCACCCGCTTCAGCAGTAAGTTTTTCAACAGTTGCAAACCAATCATCAGTTAAAAATGCAGCCATGATTATTCCTCAAATGTATTTGTTCAATTTCTTGTGCCGGCTATCCAGACGACATCTCATGAAGCAATTTGCTCGTGCCCTGTTATAGCATGTAATTTTTATTTTAGGCTATGATTTTTTGTACGCACTATTCAATTTTTAAAAAAATTATAAAAAAAAGACACTTAATAAAGTGCCTTTTAAAAAATTTTACATTTTACTCAGCTGCAAAACTCAGATTTACCACATCAAGACGGTTTTTCATCTCTTCTGGATCTTTCATATCAAACTCACGTTGACCGTCCAATGCCTCAAAATCGAATAAATCGCGATCCGCTAATTGTGACGGTGAAACGTTCTGTAAAGCGCCGAAGATACTGTGTAAACGTTTTGGATGCTGCTTATCCCATTCACGTAACATATCATTGATAATCGCACGCTGTAAGTTCTCTTGAGAACCACATAAGTTACACGGAATGATTGGGAACTGACGTAATTCAGCATATTTAATGATGTCCTTTTCTTCTACATACGCTAAAGGACGAATCAAAATATTCTTTTTATCTGATGAAAGAAGTTTTGGCGGCATCGCTTTTAAACTTCCTCCATGGAATAGGTTCAAGAAAAAAGTCGCCATGATGTCGTCACGGTGATGACCTAATGCAACTTTAGTTGCACCAATCTCTTGAGCAAAGCCATAAAGCGAACCACGACGTAAACGCGAGCACACAGCACAATATGTTTTGCCTTCAGGTGTTAAACGTTTAGTAATGGTATAGGTATCTTTTTCAAGAATGTAATATGGAATCTTGTTCTCTTCCATATAACGCGGCAAAACGTCCTCAGGAAAACCTGGTTGCTTTTGGTCAAGGTTTACCGCAACAATGTCAAAATTGATCGGTGCAATACGTTTGAACTGCAACAAGATATCGAGCAAGGTATAACTGTCTTTCCCGCCAGATACGCAAACCATGACTTTATCGCCATCTTCGATCATGTTGTAATCACGAATTGCATGCCCTACTTGACGACGAAGCTTTTTCAACAAACGATAATACGCTGAACTTGTCGGAAGTTCTGGCTTGAAATTAAATCCTTGGTTGGACTCCACTGGCGCGTACATAGACGTGATTTACTCATAAACAAAATAACCGACAGATTTTATCTCATTCCGAAAAATTGCGCATCTAAAGAATTTTTCAATTTCTTTCAATCGTCATATTTCGATTTCATACTAGATAAATTGTGATCAAAATAAGTACAAATTGTCTGGATTGCTTATATTTCAAACTTTTCCACAGTTTTCCACAAAAGCTGTGGATAAAATTGTGGATTTCTTAGCTATTGACAAAGTGCTTTTATCTTAAAATAAGGCTTCGCATTAAATTGATCATTTTTTAACCAATGTTTTTATCAAAATAAAATCAACAACTTATATAAGTCAATAGTTAATTTTCAAAAAAAATATTTAATTTTTTTTTGCTGAACATTCGAGCAAAATGACTTGCTTTTTGTTAGACAGTGAAAAATAAAAAAATTGTAGTCAAAGTACTTTTTATGATTTTTTTTGTTAAACTGCTGTGAAGAACTTAAGCATATGTTTTGTGAATATTATAACGATGGATAAAACAACTTATTTTTTTGCCCTTTGCTTGGGGACAATCGGTTTTCTAAATGGTTCAGTGTCAGCTTACGCTGGGCAGACGATTTATCAATTTAAAGATACCAATGGCACAACCCTACTCACAAACAAGAAGAAAGCTGAATATAGTCATTTAAAAGTTGTCAAAGCAACTTACTACCCTGATAGTAATATTCATAGCTATTCAAACTGGGGAGCAAGTGAAGCATCTGTATTGCCTAGTTATAGTCGCAATAAAAATGCTTTTGATCAGCTGATTCGGCAAGCCGCGCAACAGCATGGGGTTTCAGAAGGCCTCATTAAAGCCGTTATGCATACTGAATCTGGTTTTAATATCAAGGCTCGTTCGCCTGTAGGTGCTCAAGGATTGATGCAATTAATGCCTGCCACTGCGCGTCGTTTTAATGTCAGCAATGCTTATGATCCGCAACAAAATATTTTTGCAGGGGCCAAATACCTTAGTTGGCTTCTCAAGCGTTTTAATGGTGATACACGTCTTGCAATCGCAGCGTATAACGCAGGTGAAGGGAATGTTGATAAATACGGCGGGATTCCCCCTTTCCGTGAAACACAGGATTACGTCCGTCGCGTTACCAGTAGATACCAAAATCTTTATGCTTCAGGTTTAGGCAATAATCTTTCAGAATCAAGTAATAATAATCAGACAGGGCAAGTATTAGCGCAATCAGCTAACTACACGAGTTCTAACAATTCCAGCTCTCCAACCACCACTCCACCACCTAAACAATATAATCGTCAAATTATCACACTTGCTGATGGTACTTTTACAGATGCACCTGCTGGAACCTATACCACAGCAAATGCCGTCGCTTCCGCGCACATCCGTTTGAGTGATTAAGAATCTATAACCAATTCTCATGTGATGATTTTGTTATCTATTTTTGTTCAAAATGACTTTTAAGTAACTGTTTCTCTGCTAATTCATTATTTTATTAGCTAAATGTATCTGCACATAATTTTTGCTTGAATTTTTAGGGTTCACCCTGCATATTAACGTTATGATTTATAATTTGTAAATCAGATCACTTTTTCTCTATAAGAGGGTTTTCTCAATGATGCGGATTGGTTTGTTCTTGCTTACCAACCTCGCGGTACTGGTTGTAGCTGGCATTATTTTGTCACTCTTCGGTGTCGGTAGTTACCATGGCGCGGGTGGCTTAAACCTAGGCAACCTATTAGTCGTCTGTTTTGTGTTTGGTATGGTGGGTTCGATTATTTCCCTACTCATGTCAAAGTGGATGGCTAAAAAAACCACTGGAACTGAATTAATCGACCCTAATGCACCTCGTAATCAGGCTGAAGCGTGGTTATTACAAGAAGTTGCTCAACTCTCTCAACGTGCAGGTATTAACATGCCTGAGGTTGGTATATTCCCATCTTATCAGTCAAATGCATTTGCGACTGGTTGGAATAAAAATGATGCGCTGGTAGCTGTTTCGACAGGCTTATTAGAGCGTATGAATAAAGATGAGCTTCGTGCAGTACTTGCACATGAGATTGGTCACGTTGCTAACGGCGATATGGTGACACTTGCTTTGATTCAAGGTGTTGTAAACGCCTTCGTCATGTTCTTTGCACGTATTGCTGGTGACTTTATTGATCGTAATGTGTTTGGTCGTGAAGATGGTGAAGCACCCGGTCTTGCATATTTTGCGATTACCATCGTACTTGATATCGTATTTGGTATTTTGGCGTCTGCGATTGTGATGTGGTTCTCTCGTCAACGTGAATATCGCGCAGATGAAGCTGGCGCACGCTTAGCAGGTAAACAGGCAATGATTTCTGCATTACTTCGCTTACAAGCAGAATCTGAAATGCCTGATCAAATGCCTAAAGAAATGAAAGCATTTGCAATTGCGGAAGGTAAGGAACAAGGTTTTAGCTTAGCGGCTTTATTCCAAACCCACCCAACAATTGAACAACGTGTTGCTGCGTTACAGCAATTAAATGTTCAATAATCAAAAATAGATGAAAAATAAAGCCTCCATTTGGAGGCTTTATTGTTTTAATCACAAATTCGTTAACTAGCTTTGAAAGATTGATAGAGCTGCCATGCATAGCTAAAACCAGCCCATAGTGCAATCAGTAATAACAAAACAACAGCTATTCCTAATAAGTCTGGAATACGTAACCAAATCCAGCTTACGATAGGATTTCGCCAAAAAGCTGATTTTTTTTGCTTTTGCTCTAAAGACTCATGTAAGAATGGATGTACCACATGAATATCATTGTCAACCTGATATTCCTCACGAATATGATCATGTACGATTTCTAATGTCTTGCGACTTGGGCGAATAAATACATCAAATAACGTTCCAACGATTGGTACAAATCCAACCAACATATCCATGATGGCTAATTTAACCACCCCATTTAATTTATGTTGAGGAACTCCAACCTCTCGTGCTTTTTTAAAAGCATAAAGTGTCAAAATAAATCCAGCGATATCACCTGCAAAAGGAACTGTACTTAACGCAGCATCGGCGCCCACACCTTGCTTAGTAAATGGGATACGCACCAAACTATCCATCGTATTTGCAAATTTAGCTAAGTCCCGTTCAACAGCAATTGCTTGCTGTTGAGTTAATTTTTTTTGTTGGGTCTGATTAGACATTCATTTAACCTAAACAACGTTTATGTATTGAGAATAAAGTAGTTTTTTAGTTTTGTCGGTACAATTATTATTACTTACTAGAATAAAATCATCGAAGCAATAAATAAGTACACTATGACGCCTGTTGCATCACAAATCGATGTCACCAAAGGTGCGGATGCACTAGCAGGATCAAGCCCGACCTTATTTAAAATAAACGGTAGGCTCATGCCAATTAAACAGCCCATTAACACAATACCCATCATGCTAAGAGCCAATACCAACGCAACCATTTCATCCCCTCGAAAATATCCAAGTAATGATACGGCGACTGCCATGGTGCCGCCCAAACATAATGCAACAAGGCTCTCACGTCCGAGTAGATTAAACCAATCTTTGAATTGAACATCACCTGTTGCTAAAGCTCGAACCATGAGTGTAGAGGATTGTGAACCTGCATTTCCACCGCTACCAACTAACAAAGGTAAGAAAAAGACCAGTACTAAGTTCTGTGCAATCACATCTTCATAATGTGCAATACCAATTCCAGAAAGTAAGCTACCAAATACTAAGAACACCAACCAAAATACGCGTTTTTGATATAGCTGCAAAATCGGCGCAGATTTGATGCTTAATTTAGTAGATGCATTGACCGCCCCCACCTTTAAGAAGTCTTCTGTAGCTTCCTCACTTGCGACATCCATTGCATCATCATAGGTTACGATTCCCACCATCATGCCTTGTCGATCAATAATTGGCAGCGCCAATAAATCATAGCGAGCAATAGTCTTTGCAACCTCATCTTGATCCGTATCCACATAAGCAGTTAAAACATCAGTGACCATGAGTTCATTGATATTTTGTTCCTCGGCAGCAAGAATGAGCTGTTTTAATGACAAAACACCTAAAATTTTACGCGCTTCATCTAAGACATAAGCAAAGTAAATGGTCTCTGTATCAGGCGCTTCTAATCGCAACATCTTAATCGCTTCTTTCACCATCATCTGCGGTTTTAAGGTTGCATATTCAGAGCTCATGATCGCCCCTGCCGTACCTTCCATGTAAGAAGACAACTGGCGGATATCTTCACGTTCGGCTTGAGCTAAGGCTGGAAGCAATGCATTTTGTTGCTCTTCGTCTAAACACTTAAAAACATCGGCACGTTTATCAGAAGACATTTCACCAATAATTTCTGCCAAGGTATTTCTAGGCATAACTTTAGCTAATTTCACTTGCTCATTTGGGGAAAGATAGGAAAAAACATAAGCACGTTCAGGCAAATGTCTGAGTAACAACTGACTTTGATCAATAGATAACTGTGTCAATACATCAGCAATATCTACGGCCTTGAACGTTTTAATTGATTCAAGGGCAAGTTCAATGTGATTATTCTTTAATGCATCACTTAATAAATATAAAAAATTGTTGTAGCTCATGTCTGCCTCTTCACTACAAATCATCAGTAATGAAGATTCAAAGACAGTTTATTATTGTACTGTCGTCAAACGCTCTTCATTCTGACTTTGATCAATATAAAAATATGTAATTTTAGAAAAACTACAACTCTGCGTGTCCATTTAGGGAATTAATCCTCATTTAACCGCTTATACGGCACGGCAATACTACAAATATTTCTTTTTATTCTCAACTTAGACAACAAAAATGAACAATTCAAATTGTGAAGAGGCGCATGACTTTCAACTTGAACTGTTCATTGATGAGTACTGCAAGTCATTTGGCTAGATCGTTTCAGTTTTGATTTTCGGTTTAAACAAAGTGGTGACTAGTACATACATAAACGGAATAAAGATCAGTACTAAAATCGTTCCGAACACCACCCCACCAAATACGCTGTAACCAATTGCTTGTCGACTTAATGCCCCTGCACCGCTTGAGAACATAAGTGGGATCACACCAGCACCAAAAGCAATCGATGTCATCAGAATTGGACGAAGACGCAAACCTGCTGCCTCGAGTGCAGCATCCAAGCTACTTCTTCCTTGTTGTTGCAGACTTGCAGCGAATTCCACCATTAAAATGGCATTTTTACATGACAAACCAATTGTGGTGAGTAATGCAATCTGAAAATAGATATCGTTGGCAAAACCAAACAAATAACTAAAAATAATCGTTCCACCAACACCAAGAGGAATTGCAGCCATCACCACCGATGGAATTGACCAACTCTCATAGAGCGCAGCCAAGCATAAGAAAATAAAGGCGACAGAGATGAGATACAACCAAATTGCTTGATTGCTAGACTGTTGTTCTTGATAAGACAATCCACTCCAAGCCAAGCCAACATCAGGCATTTGATCAACTAAACCTTGAATTGCCTGCATTCCCTGTCCACTACTAAAACCGTTCGCTGCGTCAGCATCTAAACTGATTGCAGGATACCCCATAAAACGCTCAAGCATCGGTGGCGCACCTTGCCAATCAATCTGACTAAACTGATTAAATGGCACCATTTGTCCATTGGCATTTTTTACATACCAAGCACTTAGATCTTCAGGTTTTGAACGATATGGAGCATCACCTTGTAAATAAACACGCTTGATTCGACCACGATCAATAAAATCATTGATATAACTACCGCTCCAAGCAGTAGATAAAGTTCTATTGATTTCACTGACATTCAGGCCATGAATCATTGCTGCTTTATGATCAATTTTGATATTTAAAACAGCTTGGTCATCATTGCCTTTTTTATCTAGATTTTCGACAGAATCAATTGCATTACTTTGCTGCTGTAATTCTTTAAAAGAATCGACCAAACTGTCGCGTCCTGAGCCTTTGATATCTTGCAACCAAAAATCAATTTTGTCTGAATTACCTAGACCACGAATCACTGAAGGCATGACCACCATGATGCGAGCTTGATTATTTTTAGAGAAATATTTCATAGCTCTGGCACGAATTTGCTGTGCGCTGTTTTCAGTTCCCTTGCGATCGTCCCAATGTTTTAACGATATAAAAGCTTGCCCTAAATTTTGCCCGGTTCCTGAAAAATTTCTTCCGTGAATAACCATTACACCATTTAAATTTGCTTTCTCATGTTCAAGGAAATAGTCAGAAACAACCTTACCGACTTCTTCTGTCCTAGTCATCGGCGAACCTTGCGGAAGGCTAAACTGCACACCTAATAAACCTTGGTCTTCTTGAGGTAAAAAACTGGTTGGCAAATCACGATAAATCCAAATAAAACTAAAGATTAATAAAGACATCACAATCAAAGCGATCGCTTTAATACCAATCACCTTACTAGCAACATTGAGATAGCATGCTTTAATATAATCTAAACTTTTATTAAACCAGACAGCCCATCGCGCTTGTTTTTGTTGTGGTTGCAATAGAATTGCACACAAAGCAGGTGTCAAAATCAAAGCCACTAACAGGGACAACCCCATCGCAACAACCAGCGTAATAGAAAACTGTCGATAGATGATCCCCGTCGCACCACTAAAAAACGACATCGGAATAAAGACTGCCGTCAATACCAGCGTGATCCCCACCAAAGCTCCACTGATTTCTTGCATTGATTGAATAGCAGCTTGTTTCGCGGTTAGCTGCTGTTCATGCATTAAACGCTCTACATTCTCCACCACGACAATCGCATCATCAACCAACAAGCCAATCGCTAATACCATGGCGAATAAAGTCAGTGTGTTAATGCTCATACCAAGAACGGCAAGAACGGCACAAGTTCCCAAAATTACAACGGGTACTGTCACTGCTGGAACTAATGTAGCTCGCCAGTTTTGTAAGAAAATAAACATCACAAGCACAACCAGCCCTATTGCCTCAACTAACGTTGAAACGACTTGTGACATTGACTCTTTTACAAAAGGTGTATCATCTCGTGGATAAACAACAAAATATCCTTCTGGTAAAGTTTTCTCTAAGCGTGCTACTTCTTTATATACAGCATCGGCAACTTGCATCACATTTGCACCGACTGTTAATGATAAAGATAGACCAGAAGCAGGATAGCCATTTAAGCGGTTAAAGACTTGGTAATTTTCAGCACCGACCTCAACCCGTGCTACATCTTTGAGATAAACAAAACTGCCAGCTGTATTGGCTTTTATAACAATATTTTCAAACTGTTCAGGGGTACGTAATAGTGAACCTGAGGTTACTTTAGCATTGAGATATTGATGATCTATCGTCGGTAAATCACCAACCGCTCCAGCAGCAACTTGTGTATTTTGATTTTCAATTGCAGTGCGAACATCACTGACCTGTAATTGATAGCTTTGTAATTTTTGAGGATTAAGCCAAATCCGCATTGCATATTGCGAACCAAAAACATTGACCTCGCCAATTCCTTCAATACGGCTGAGATTTAACTCAAAATTATTGGTTAAGTAATCAGAAATATCGATATTTGTTGATCGGCCAGATTTATCTCCAAGACCGATGACCATGAAAGAGTCACTTAATGACTTTCTAACATTCACGCCTTGACGTTGTACATCTTCTGGTAAACGATTAATTGCACCATTAACTGCGTTTTGCACTTGAACTTGTGCTTGATCAGGATCAGTACCTTGCTTAAAGTACAAACTGATTCTGCTATTGCCACTCGCATCGCTACTGGAACTAAAATACAGTAAATGATCAATCCCTTTAATCTGCTGTTCAAGCACCTGTGTCACACTATCCTCAACCGCTTGTGCATCAGCACCACTATAAGTCGCAGCAACTGTAATTCGAGGTGGGGCAATATCGGGATAACGTTCAACGGGGAGATTGAGTGTCGAAAAAATACCAAATGCCATCACCAAAATCGCTAGCACGGTTGCAAAGATCGGACGCTCAATAAAAAACTTAGATAGCATGGCTGTTCATTCCATATGCTGAAACAGTCAATTTTTCAAATGATAATCATTTTGGGAGTTGCGTTTGTGATCATTACCGAGCAATCAAGTAAACGCTATCTCTTTTAACATATCATTTCAAAATACAAGGAAATGAGGAGAAATAATGGATTTTAAAATAACAGTATTTATAAAACACGATGCCCAAAATATTGAGTCATCAAAATCATGCGATATAAATTAATTTACAGTCTAATCAAATACTTCACAAATTAAGATTGACACCATATCAACTAAAACAGATATTAGCACGCCTAACTCTCTCCTCCCCATTTTACTAGGCATTTATGAAGGCCAGCTTAAAAAGTTTTAATATTCTGCTACTTATTCTACTTCCAGCACTCATCACTGGCGGTTTGCTCATTTTTGCAGGAAATTTATCAGACGGTTTACGTCTAGGCTTTTTATCCTTACCTGGCGTGCTTTTTATTTATCTAGCCATTTCACGCAAAAAAAGATACTGGTTGTGTTTTTCATTGATCTGGTGGTTCATATTTCTACTTGATTCACTCTTAAGATCAAGCACTTGGTTTTTATTTAGTAGTGATAATGAAGCGTACTTCATAATCGAAGCGATTGCCAATACTAATCAGCAGGAAATTTGGGAGTTTCTACAGCTTCATCGAGTAGCCGTAATCGGTGTACTCACTGGCTTAGTGCTTCTGATTGCTTTCTATAGTTACGCAATTTATAAAGTTGTAAAACCAGAACATTTTCAGCAGCTTTGGCAAAGTCGTTTATTCCGTAGCCTGATTATTTTCTTGACTTTACTCTGCTTGACAAGCCATATCATGAAACCGTCTCGAAAAGTACATCCATTCGTCTTTTGGAGTGATTATCAGACTAAAATTCAGGATTTTAGAGGTCGTATAAAACAGCATAAAAATGTTCATAAACAATGGGATGTCAGTGCACATAAAAACCTAATACAAACAAGACAATCTCAAGGTAAACAAACCCATGTCTTGGTTGTTTCTGAAAGCTTAACCAGTTTAAATCTCGGTGTTTGTGGATATTCTCGTGACACGACTCCAGAGTTAAAAAAACGGCTATCAGAAATCAAAGTATTTTGTAATGCGTTTTCTCCATCACCATCGACCATTAATGCTTTACGTGTTTTACTTACTGAAAGTCCCGCTGCTGAACATGACAAATATTCACCTGAAAGTGTTTTAGCATATGCCCGTGCAGCAGGTTATAAAATTTATTGGTTAAGTAACCAAGATGATAGTTACCTTTCATCATTGTTCGGTTCTTATGCAGACCAAGCAATTTATAAGAATAAACGTTCAGGTCGTAGCAGCACCTCATTAGATGAAAATCTCATTCCAATTTACCAACAAGCTTTAGCCGATCCAGCACCTAAAAAGCTCATCATTCTTCATTTAATTGGTGCACATCCTAATTATCAAGAGCGTTATCCAGTCGCTTTTAATAAATTTACCAGTGATAGTAATGATCTAGTTGAAACAGATCTGAAGAATAGAAACATTGATCCTTGGATTCGCGCATTAAGAAATGATTATGACAATGCCGTGCTATACGAAGATTCTTTGTTAGCTAAATTTCTGGATACATTACAAGCTGATCATATTCCTGACTTTAGATCATTTACTGTAGTTTCCGATCACGGTAATGAGGTTGGACATGAAATCGACTATGCAGGTCATAGTCCCAACACCAAAGCTGGTTATCAAGTTCCTGTCATTATGTGGTCGGATAGACAACGTATCGCAGGTGTAAATAATACCAAAACATTAAACACCGCCGAATTAGATAATAACCTGATGCACATTATGGGCTTAAAAGATAAATCGTCTAGCCATCAATCCTATTGGCAAGATGATAATTATCATTTTACTCCAGAAGCAAATTGGCCTTACTGGCAAAATAAATCTTAAAAGATTTAGTCCATCAATCAGCTTTATTTTTTGGTAAAACTGATTGGCTCGGTTTTTATTTATTCGCCTTAGAAATCCTATAGATTTCACAAAACTATCATCTTTTTGTCATCCGTTTGATAAAAAACACTTGCAAACTAGTTGCTTGATAAAAACGCATGAGCTTATTTATGTTAAAAAAAGCAGTCATTTGTCTTAGCCTAATTAGCCTTGTAGGTTGTAATGACGATAACAACGATCACTCAAACTCAAAGCAACCTACTTATGAATTTCCCCAAATATTAGTGGTTGGTCATCGTGGTGCAAGCGCTCTTCGACCTGAACATACACTTGAGTCTTACCAGAAAGCAATTGATGATGGTGCTGACTTCATCGAACCAGATTTAGTATCGACTAAAGATGGCGTATTAGTAGCACGTCATGAAAATGAAATCAGTGGAACAACTAATGTCGCAGATGTACCTGAATTTGCTGATCGTAAGAAAACCAAGGTAATTGATGGTGTTACACTAACAGGCTGGTTCACTGAAGACTTTACACTAAAAGAATTACAACAATTAAAAGCGCGTGAGCGTATCCCACAGTACCGTCCTCAAAACACCCAATATAATGATTTATATGACATTCCAACATTGGATCAAATCATTGACCTTGCAAATACAAACTATAAGAAAACTGGAAAAATTATTGGTTTGTACATTGAGACCAAACACCCTACTTATTTCCAAAATCAAAATTTAGGCATGGAAGATAAGTTGCTACAAACACTGGCAAAGTATCAGTATACGCGAGACATTGCACCGATTTACTTACAGTCATTTGAAGTGGGCAATTTAAAATATCTAAAACAGCAGCTTGATCTCCATAAAAGTGTGAAACATGCACAACTCATTCAGCTATATGATGAACAAACTGCGCGTCCAGCGGATTACGTTGCAGCTGAAAACCCAACAACTTACGGCGATATGGCAACGGCTCAAGGCTTAAAAAATGTATCAAGCTACGCCAATGGCGTTGGGCCATGGAAAGTCTATGTCTTTAAAGATGCGGCGATGACCGAAACCACATCATTTATTAAAGATGCACATGATGTTGGACTAAAAGTTCACCCTTATACTTTCCGCCCAGAAAACAACTTTTTACCTGACTCTCTTAAATGTAGTTCAAAAGCAGATGAACGTTGTGAAACAGGCTCAATCAAAGAAATGCAGCTTTACTTTAAAGCTGGTGTAGATGGCTTCTTTACGGATGATCCTGCGATTGGTCGTAAAGCAGTTCAAAACTATTTATCAACTCAGAAACAATAATCTTGACTTAAAAGGGCAGTTAAACTGCCCTTTTCTTATTGGTGTGAAGCCGCGAATTGCTTTTGTTTTACTTGTTCCCATTGCCACCAACCATAAGCAGCTAATCCAACAAAAACTGCATACAAGGCCGCTGTTAAAAACAAATCCTTATAAATAAACATGCCCACATAAATAATATCGACAAAGACCCACAACACCCACGTTGCAATATGTTTTCGGCTCGTCCAATAAGTTGCGAGTAAGCTAAAAGCAGCAAGTTGAGAGTCTAACATCGGCACTGCCGCATCAGTAAAATGCTTTAATACCAAGCCAAAGATTAAACCACCAATTGCAGCGATCAGCATTTGAATGATTACCGTTTGTGGAGCAATCGCTTCAATTCGAATTTCGTGATCTTCACGTTTCCCTTTCAACCAATAATAAAAACCGTAGAAATTCATCACCATGAAGAAAAATTGCAGAATGGTCTCGCCATAAAGTTTATACGTATAAAAAAGATAACCATAGAGAACGAATGCCACGAAGTTAAACCACCAACACCACATATTACGTCTCACCGTCAATGCGACACCAATGATACTGATTACAACAGCAATAATTTCTAAAGGAGACAAAACAAAACTTCTATCTAAATCACATCACCACATTATGAAAAAAACCAAAAATTAAGCAATCCTAAAATTTATCTTCTGAATCATTCTATTTTTAACTTTATTCTCAAACACGACTATTTTTCAACCAAAGCTTGTGCTATAAAAATCTAAATTCATTTTAAATATCACACATGTTGATCCATAAAGTTTCTTCTCAATATCCGACTCAATTCACCAATTGCATTTCAATCCATGCAATGTGGCGACGTGTCTGCATTTTTATGCGAGGAGACTTTGCAAACATAGATATGATGTCCATTTAAACAAGACATCAATTGCAAAAAGGTCGCCTCAGTAGCGACCTTTTTTATTGCCTAAACATCCATTTTTTATAGTAAATCACTTTGTTAATACAGGAGAATTTCCATGTCACAAACCCAACAGAAGAACTTTATTCAAGCAACACAGGGACAACCGACTGTAGTATCTACTCACCCTCGCCTTGCTACAGTCGGTCAATTTCTTGCAGTCGTATTCATTTGGTCTTTTACACCATTAGCAGCGGTATTGACTGTGCAAGAACTTCATTGGGCGTGGGGATTATTCCTACGATTTAGTCTCGCGATCCCTCTTGCATTGATTTGTCTATTTTATTTTCGACTTAAATTGATTGTGACTAAACAAGCGATGATCAGCTATGCAGCAGGTGCATTGGGCTTATTTGGTTCGATGTCTTTTTGCTATCTGGGTGCAACAAAAGTTTCATCAGGAATGATTTCTATTATTTATGGTACTGCGCCTTTGTGGACAGGCTTAATATCTGTATTGATTTTAAAACGTGAGCATTTTTTACAACGTCAATGGTATGGATTAACGCTAGCAATTGTAGGTTTATCTTTTACATTAGGAATTGGAACTGATGATATTCAACTCGATATGTTAGGAATTGGGTATGAAATTATCGCTGTTTTACTCTATGTTTTATCTATGTTTGCTGTGGCAAAGATTGGTGCTGAGATTCACCCCATTATTCAAACGACGGGTTCAACGCTGATGTCGTGGTTAGGTTATTTATGTCTGTTACCTCTATTTATCTCAGAAGCACCAACTCATTTTCCGAGTATTCAGACAGGCTTAGCCGTATTGTACAGTGCCCTATTTTCCTCAGTTTTGGCCATGATTTGCTATTTTCATTTGATTCAAAAGCTCAATCCAACAACAGTGATGCTCATTACAATTCTTACACCTGTTTTGGCAACCATTTGGGGCATATATTTCAATAACGAACGATTAAGCTCACATCTGGTTATAGGATTAGTCTTGCTTTGCTTGGGATTATTCTTATATGCATATCGGAACAGACCAAAATATCTTTAACTCATCTAAAACTGGTAGGTCAGCAGAATGATCTATCAGTTGGTAGTATCTCTCACCCTGACACAGTAAACTAAATTGGCTTTTTCGAGATTTGCTCAAGGATGAAAGAATCTATGCGTCGTTATTTTTTATGGATTTGGTTTAGTTTATTTTTGGTTTTACAAGGTTGTGTTCATGCAACGATCCAACCGACGGCATATCAAAAACAAACAACTGAATTAAAACAACGCTATTATCAAGCCAAAACAACGACACCTGATGGTACAGTTTTAGCCTTTACTGTATACCAACCTCAGTTAAAAGCGGGTCAAGATGCTCCTTTAATTATTCATACGCATGGTTTTGGTCTATCTCGCATGAAACGACCAGAAATGAGCTTGTATGGATTCTTACTTCCAACAGGACAAATCGCCAAGAAAGCATGGAAAGACGGCTATTGGGTGATTAGCTATGATCAACGTGGACATGGTAATAGTCAGGGCAAAATCCGTTTAACAGATCCTAAAAAAGAAGCTCAAGACGTTATTAGCATCATGAATTGGGCGGAAAACAACCTTCCTCAATTAGCAAAAAATCAAAATGGCGTTCGTGCAGGTATGATCGGCGAATCTTATGCTGGCGGCGTGCAATACCTTGCGTCCGCTCTTGACCCTCGCCTACAAGCGATTGTCCCAATTACGACATGGTATGACATCGTCAATAGCCTTGCACCCAATGGTATTCCAAAAAGTAATTGGATTAGCTTTCTTAATTTAATTGGTGATTGGTGGAACTGGAATAAATTTGACCCAGATTTAAAACAAGCTTATCTCGACACCCAACAAGGTCAGTTAAAAGCTTCGACCTATGACTTTTTAAAAACACATCAAGCCAGTTGGTTCTGTAGCCATAATCAAGCACCTCAAGCAGATGCACTAATTATCCAAGGATTTAGAGATGTGTTGTTTCCCTTTAATGAAGGCGTTAAAGCAGCGCAATGTATACAACAAGCTCAGCATGAAGTTCATTTAATTGGTGTACAAGGTGGTCATTTACAACCATTCGCACAAAGCTCTCCTTCAGGTAACACACCATTTTGGTATATTGGGAAATCTGTCAGCTGTGGCAATGAGCAAAAATATGATCTACAAAAAACCGTACTGGATTGGTTCAATCAAAAACTGAAAGATCAAAATACAAATACAACTCTTCCTGAACTATGTGTGGATGATAGCCCCATTCAACATCTCGCTGATTTAGCTGCAACAGAGCAATACACTTTAACCAAAACATGGATTGAACCCACCACAACTCAAGCCGTGTTTATTCCCATTCATACTTCGACTGAATCATCTCAACTTACTGGCTCACCTCAACTCAAATTAAATGTGCAAACTACAGATCAAAGTACGCCGACATTGTTCATTTCGGTTGCTATCAAATCAAAAGCATCTGGAAAATATGACATTTTAAATGAACAAACAGCACCATTTAACTCCTCAAAAAAACAGGCTTATGATCAAATCGTATTAGGTACGACAACAGAACAAGAAATTGAATTGCCGAGCGTCAATGGACAGCTTAATCAAGGAGATACTCTAGGTCTGTTAATCAATACTGAAAGTATTTATTATCAAAGCATTCAACAGCCTAAAATTGAGGCATGGGTTTCTGGAAAAATTATAATGCCTAAGCTTTGGAAATTAGAAAGTCCATAGTAATTATTATATTAAAAAATCGAGAGTGACATTTACCACTCTCGATTTGCAATCAACTCTTCCATTTCAATTTCTAGATAACCTGAATCCTGCACAACCATCATCATTGCCTCAGCAATATAGTCAGCAGCAGTATCATCTAAGCTTGAATCTAAGTCTTCAAATTGTGGTTTCATCTCATTGATTTCAATCATCGTCTGATGGGCAAAACGATAGATTTCTGATTCAGATAAATCAGTGCGACTAACTTTTTTTGAAAACTGGTGAATATGTTGTTTGACTTCAGCAACCAGAATATCGGGATAATATTCATCGTCAAACATTGGGAGAAGTAAACTTTCAAACATAACAAATAATATGTCAATAAAACGCCATGCTTATATCACAATCTCGTACAAATCACGATATTTAGACATAAAAAAAACGATAGTTTCCGACCACCTTTATTATCGTATATGGAATGGATACATCTTCCGCTCAAATGGATAGATGAATTTATAAAATAAATCAAAAATTAAACTGATAATTCAACAGCATATTTTGATAATTGATCAAAAGTAATTGAAGCACCCCCACAAACAATTACCAGTACATCATCTGTTTCAGTGAACGCTATTTTCTGATCATAAAGCACTGATAAAGTAGCACCGCATGCTGGTTCAACCAGTGTCCGATGGTCATCTAAAAACTTTAGGCAAGCGCGTACAGTTTCCCCATCTGAAACTGTAAGTCCACGCACATCATTATTTTGAGAAACACGAAAAGCTTGTTCACACACTTTTTTTGCAGCGAGTGTCGTTGCAATACCTGTAACTTGATCTAGTGTGACATGCTCACCCAGTTGAATGGATGTGTTCAATGAAGCTGTTCCGACTGTTTCTACGGCGTAAATTGGAATATCCAGATGATGCTTTTGCAAGCCTTGTGAAATACCAGAAATTAGACTGCCACCACCAACAGATAACACAACAGCTGTAGGACGAATGCCTTCAGCAATCACCTCATCAACAATTTCAGCAACACCATCCCAAAGATACTGATGATCAAAAGGATGGATATAAACTGCATGATCATTTACAAAAGAAAGCGCAAGTTCATTGGCATCTACCCATGAATCACCATGAACAATAACCTCAGCACCCTCACTTAACATCAAGTCAATCGCTCTTTGAGATGTGGTTTTAGGCACAACAACCGTTACAGGAATATTTAAAACTTTTCCCATGTAAGCAACCGAAATACCAGCATTACCACCAGATGAACTAATGAACTTGGTAGCCCCCTGTTCAACATATTTTTGGCAAGCATTTCCAATGCTTCGTTGTTTAAATGAACCCGTTGATTGTGAAGACTCCATTTTCAACCAAACATTGCAGTTATTTAATTCACTTAACTTACTGGATTTAATCAACGGTGTTTTCATATCAAATATCATTTCATGGTTATTAAATTAAAAATCATTTATGGTCGGTCTCAAAAGGAATCGACCATGTTGTATGACCAAAATATTAGTTTTGTTTGGCACTGAGACTCTTAGCAATTTTTGCAAGATCAATAAACTCTTCACGCATTTGATAAGGATCAGGTTTTGCTGATTGTTGGGCTAACTGGATGATTTGGTCCCAGCCCATCGCACCATTGTACTGACCACCTTTTAATTGCTGAGCGTATGATGCAACTGCGATTGCAAAACGGGTGTCATTATTGGCTTGGGCGAGTGTTTTACTTTTCACATTAACCGCTTGACTCAATAAAATACTTTTTTCTTGATTTGGCAATTTATAACGTAAATTCACGAAAGCATATTCAGATTTTTTAGCAGTATCCGATTTTATAGGTGCTTGATAACGTGAATCATTTAGCCAGCCTTGCTGACCGACAGGAATAATTTCATAGATCGCAGTGACATTATGCCCAGCGCCTATATCACCAGCATCAACCTTATCGTTATTAAAATCCTCTTGTTTCAACATACGATTTTCATAGCCAACTAAACGATATTCTTTGACAGTTGCTGGATTAAACTCTACTTGTATTTTGACATCTTGGGCAACCGTTGCCAGCGTAGAAGATAGCTGACGTTGTACCACTTTTTTCGCTTCATTTTTGTTATCGATATAGCTGTAATTACCATCACCAGCATCAGCGATTTGTTCCATTAGCTCTTCATTGTAATTACCCGTGCCATAGCCGAGCGTTGTCAATGAAATACCACTTTTACGCTTCTCCGCAACCATGCCTTTTAAGGTATTAAAATCAGTAATACCTACATTAAAGTCACCATCAGTCGCTAACAAAATTCGATTAATCCCATTTTTAACAAACGCTTTCTCTGCTTCTTTATAGGCCAATTGAATCGCCTGCTCACCAGCCGTTGCGCCACCAGCTTGCAACTGATTAATCACACGTAAAATCTTATCTTTCTGCTCACCTGATGTCGGCTCAAGTACTAACTTTTCCCCACTCGCATAAGTGATAATCGTCACTTTGTCCTGTGGGCGTAATTGTTCTGTCAATATTCTTAAGGTTTGTTTAACCAATGGTAACTTATCATCTGCATTCATACTGCCAGAAACATCGACAAGAAAAACTAAATTAGCAGGTGGTAATTGTTTCGTGCTTAAATCTTTGGCTTGAATCCCAATTTTGATCAACTTGGCATGTTCTTTCCACGGTGAATCAACCGTTTCAGTGATCACAGAAAAGGGATGTACGCTATTTGGTTGCGGATATTGATAATCAAAATAATTAATCATTTCTTCAGCACGAATTGTATCAACTGGCGGTAACCTCCCATCATTCAAATAACGGCGAGTATTGGTATAACTCCCCGTATCAACATCAATGCTGAAAGTAGATATTGCATCATCAGCAACTCGATGAACTGGATTGACCTCATTCTTCTGGTACTTCTCAGTATTCTGTTCTAATCGCGGTCGCTCAATACTTGGCATTACAGCAACATAAGCTGTTGGAGCGATTAATTTACGGGAGCGATCTGCTCCAAAATTTGCAGTTGATACTGGTGCCGGCGCAAGCTCAGTAGCAATCCCACTATATTTAGCTGGGTTACTACATGCCACAACCATATAACTCAGTAGCGTTAACCCAAATACTTTTGTTGATTTTTGCATCTCTTATTTCCCCTAATTTTGTTTTGTATTTTCAAATAAATAGTCATATTGAGAGCATTGTAAGCAAAAAAATAAAGATACACCGTGTCCGTATGTATCTTTATCTACATCATTTCTCTTTAATTTTATTTAGCAACAAGCATCGCTTGCCAAACTTTTATTGCATCAACAGTCGCTTTAACATCATGTGCTCTTACAATGCTTGCACCTTGCTGAATACTCAATATATGTCCCATCACACTCCCCACAGCACGTTCCTGAGCAGGGATACCATTTAGCGCCTCACCAATAAATCGCTTACGAGACAAACCCGATAAAATAGGGTAACCCATTCGATTAAGCTTCCAAAATTCATTCAGCAATTGAAAATTTTGCTGTGCATTTTTAGCAAAGCCAAAACCAGGATCAAGGATAATATTTTCAACTTTAATACCTACTGCAAGCGCTTGATCAAGACGTTGTTGTAACTCTTGAATCACATCTTCAGTCACATCTTGATATTGATCCAACTGATTCATATTAGTGGGTTCACCACGCATGTGCATCAGCACGACAGGAATATTCAAGTCAGCTGCTGTTTCTAAAGCCAGTGGTCGAGTTAATGCCCGTACATCATTCCAAATATGCGCACCAGCATCAACAGCCGCACGGATAACCTCTGGTTGACTGGTATCAATTGACATCACCACATCGTATTTTGAAAGTGCTTCTACGACAGGAATGACACGGCGTATCTCTTCTTCAACTTCAACAGCTGATGCATTAGGACGTGTTGACTCTCCACCAATATCAATAATAGTTGCACCATCAGCCATCATCTGCAAAGCATGTTTAACAGCTTGGTCTTTTTGATGATGCTGCCCGCCATCACTAAATGAATCAGGCGTTACATTCAAGATTCCCATAACATGAGGTTGCGATAAATCTAATGTAAAACGACCACCTTGTAATTGTCGCTGTGGTAATGGCATCAACTGCATCAAAACTCTCCACACTTTAATGATGGTATTTTAACAACAGATAATGCCTGTCATGACTGATTTATTTTCAACTTAGTCTAAAATCCAAACAAAAAAAGAGCGACCGAAGCCGCTCTTTTTATTACAACGAATATTAGCCCATTGCTGGCAAAGGTGGTGGTGTAGATGGACCATCTTTAGGTGGTTCAAATTCAGCCACAGGGTTCTCAGCAACATACACTTTCGGTGGTTGTGGTTCACGACCTTCCATGATGTCTCGGATTTGGTCACGATCAATCGTTTCCCATTCCATCAAGGCTTTTACCATTGCATGTGCGATATCTTTATTATTTTCCAAGATATCACGCGCAACCTTATATTGTTCATCTAATATACGACGAACTTCTTCATCAACTTTTTGTTGCGTTGCTTCCGAAATCGTACGGCTACCAACATTACCAAAGAAACCATTTTGGTTTTCATCTTCATAGACCATTACGCCAAGTTTATCTGACATACCGTATTTCGTAACCATTGCACGCGCCATTTTCGTTGCACGTTCAAAGTCATTCGATGCGCCGGTCGACATTTGATTGATGAAGACTTCTTCAGCAATACGACCACCAAACAAGATTGAAAGTTCATTCAACATCTTATCTTTATAGTGGCTCGTTTGATCTTGTTCTGGAAGCTGCCATGTCACACCAAGCGCCCAACCACGTGGCATAATAGTAACTTTATGCACAGGGTCTGTACCCGGTAAAATTTCAGCAACAATCGCATGTCCCGCTTCATGGTAAGCCGTCGCACGACGTTCTTCTTCACGGATGACCATCGACTTACGTTCTGGCCCCATGTAGATTTTGTCTTTTGCATCCTCAAAGTCATGCATATCGACCGTGTTTTTATTACGGCGAGCAGCAAACAATGCAGCTTCGTTCACTAAGTTTGCTAGTTGTGCGCCAGAGAAACCAGGTGTACCACGGGCAAGGACTTTAACATCAACACCAGTTACAGACGGAAGCTTCTTCAAGTGAACATTTAAAATTTGCTCACGACCACGTATGTCTGGTAAACCAACCATCACTTGACGGTCAAAACGACCTGGACGAAGTAATGCTTTATCAAGAACATCTACGCGGTTAGTCGCAGCAATCACGATAACGCCTTCATTGCCTTCAAAACCATCCATCTCAACAAGCATTTGGTTTAAGGTTTGCTCACGCTCATCATGACCACCACCTGTACCTGAACCACGATGACGACCAACAGCATCAATCTCATCAATAAAGATGATACAAGGTGCATGGCGTTTCGCTTGTTCAAACATATCACGAACACGCGATGCACCAACACCAACGAACATTTCGACAAAGTCAGAACCAGAGATACTGAAGAAAGGTACTTTAGCTTCACCAGCAATTGCTTTTGCTAATAATGTTTTACCTGTACCTGGAGGGCCAACCATCAATACACCACGGGGAATGGTCGCACCAAGACGTTTAAATTTGGCAGGGTCTTTTAAGAAATCAACGATTTCAACCACTTCTTGTTTTGCTTCATCACAACCAGCAACATCACTAAACGTTAACTTAATTTGATCTTCAGATAACATTTTTGCTTTTGATTTACCAAAACTCATAGGGCCATTTTTGCCGCCAGCACCACCACCCATATTACGCATGAAGAACATGAATAATAGGATAATAAGTAAGACTGGGAAGCTCGCAATGAGAAGTTGCATCAAAATGCCTTGACGTTGCGGCGCTGTACCCTCAACCACTACATTTTGTTTATTCAAGCTTGGTAGCAATTCAGTGTCTTCTACTTGTGGACGAACCGTTTCGAAAGAAGAACCATTGGATTTTTCACCACTAATATTTAAACCGTCAATTGTGACTTGTTTAATCTGCCCAGCATTCACCGCTGCCACGAAATCTGAGTATTTCATCGCTGCAGGTTTATTGCGGTCACTGACGTTGCTAAAAATCAAAATCAGAACACCGAGTATGATGAGCCACAATACGGCATTCTTGAAGTAATCGCTCAAGGCTTTATTCCCATATCAATCTAATTTGATCATACCTAATCTTGGCTGACCTTCACAAAAACAGCAATGAATTTGCGTTGCAAAAAACTTAAAAGGTACAAAATGCACAATTTTTAACAACTTGGCAAGTACACTTTTTATTGCAATGCCTTTTTACGACCTTGCCCAATCAAAAAAACCTCTTTTGATCGCGCACGTGAAGCCGCAGGTTTGGCTGTTTTTAATACATCAAAACTATCGACCACTTGTTTTCTGAACTCATCAAAACCAGAACCTTGGAACACTTTAACCACAAACTGTCCGTTTGGTCCTAATACTTTCTGAGCAAAATCCAAAGCCAATTCACATAAGTAAATTTGACGAGGTTGATCAACAGCCCTATTACCTGATGTATTGGGGGCCATATCAGAAATTACAATGTCTACTTGACGCCCATTTAAAATATTTAACAATTTTTCAAAAACTTCTTCTTCTCGGAAGTCACCTTGTAAAAAGGTCACATCTGGAAGTGCATCCATTGCTAAAATATCAGAGGCAATGACTAAGCCATTTGCACCGACTAATTTACCAGCGATTTGAGACCAACTTCCTGGTGCTGCACCTAAGTCAACCACCGTCATACCAGGTTTGATCATTCTATATTTTTCTTGGATTTCGAGTAGCTTATACGCTGCCCGAGCACGATAGCCCTCCTTTTGTGCCTTTTTCACAAACGGGTCATCTAAGTGCTCTCTCATCCATGCACGACTGCTTTTAGACAATTTTTGATTGGTAATGCGTGTCGCCATAACTCACTAAATTAAAAAAACTTCTGATAAGTCATTGTACGTGAAAATTACTCTCATTACAGTACGGATGTACTTCATTCACACGAAGTTTTACAGATTTTTTCCGATAAGTATAATTGATGATTCCAAGTGTGTTTTCACACAATTTATTCTACATGCTGGCATGCTAAATCTATCTAAGATTCGGGATGCAAGTTATACTAAGTCGTTTTTCCAATCAGGTATTTTTAATGGCGGCTTTATCTATCCATGAACGTAAACGTTTACGTCAAATTGGTCATGCACTTAACCCAGTTGTAATGATTGGCAGCCAAGGTCTTACAGAAAGCGTCATTGAAGAGACAAATCGTGCACTTAATGATCACGAATTAATCAAGGTGAAAATTGCTGGTGAAGATCGTGATGCTCGCGCCGCTGTCATTGATGCGATTGTTGAAGCAACTGGCGCAGAATCTGTACAGAAAATCGGTAAAATTGTTTTGCTTTATAAAAAAGCTGCAAAACAAAACCAACATCTTTCTAACTTAGTTCGCTTTGCTCATTTAAGTAATAAGTAAGATCAATGGCAAGTTATGAACTTTCCGCTTTCGATCGCTTCAGTGCCATTACTGTCGTTGGAGCAATTGAGCAAGAGACCCCAGCCACGTTAAATATTGGCTTTTGGGTACGAGATCCCAATCAGTTTTTAATTTACCCAGAACAAATTGCAGCACATCCACGCCAAGACTATTTATGGGAACAAACTTGCTTTGAAATTTTTATTGGTGTGAAAGATCAAGATTTTTATCGTGAAATTAATCTTTCCCCATCTCAAGCTTGGCAAGTTTATCAATTTGAAGAATATCGTTTTCCAGAAGAGATGCCGCCCCTCGCAGCATATGACATTGAATTAAATCATTTACAACGTACCCATTATGGGTTGAATGTAAGTTTAGATTTATCTCAATTTATGCGACAGCACCAATTAAAGTGGGCTGATCTCTATCTTGGTTTAAATGCTGTATTGAATACCACACAAGGTATGCATTATTTTGCAATGCAACATAGCAGCCCTCAAGCTGATTTTCATAATAAGCGCGATTGGCTACACCAATTCTAAAAATAAAAAAGCGAGAAAAGACTTTCTCGCTTTTTTTAACTTACCACTAAAGTACAGAATTAGCTTGCACGAACTTTATTCCAAGCTTCAACCGCTTGCTCTTTAGTACGTTTAAAGCTGCCAACCAAAGTATCTTTATGTTTCACAGAGATTTGGCTGATGTCATCTTTTAATTCTTTACTTACTTTAGTTAAATCTTCGATTAAAGCATTTAACTCAGTTTTTAATGCATTTGTTAATTCAACCAAGTTACCTTGTGAAGAATTAAGTTGAGTTTTTATCACTTCAATACGCTCTAAAAGGTCTTGCTTGATTTGAGCAAGTTGACCTTGAATATTTTGATTTAACTCTTTAGCTTCCGCCTCGATTTTCTCTTGAGTTTCAGCAAGTGCTTCTTTTACCTGCTCTTGAGTTTCTGTGATCACTTCCTTTGCTTGTTCTTGAGTTTCAGCAATCACTTCTTTCGCCTTAGCAGTTTTCTCAGCAACAACTTCTTTTGCTTTTGCTGTTTTTTCTGCAACCACTTCTTTCACCTCAGCAGTCTTTTCAGCGACAACTTCTTTCACTTCAGCTGTTTTCGCAGCAACAGTTTCTTTAGCCTTTGTTGTTTTTTCAACAACAGCTTCTTTCACTTCTTCAGTTGCAGCTACAGCGTTTTGATTCTCAGCCATGTTGGTTCCCCTCATTATTGATTGTTGATTTTTTGGCTTAATATAAGATAAAGCTCTTTCTAGTTGGACCAATAAAAAATTGTTAGACAATTTGCATAATATCTCACGATGCCGATAAAAGAATGAGTTATTTGGCAATAGACAGATTTGTACTTAAGCTTTTAAGAGAATTCGACCAATTCCTGATTTTATAAATAAAACACATAGACTTTTCACGTTCTCATGCGTATAATGCGCTGTTAAGTTACAAGCGAGCAGACTGGAAGGAGGGGCATGTTTTTAATAGACAGCCTGCCTTTTTTTATGTCTTCTCGCTTTTTTACAGCCTTATTTTTGTGGTTTTAGTTCAGGAGCTTTGGTTTGAGCACCCCCGCCATTTTAGCCCTCGCAGATGGAACGGTCTTTAAAGGAACGTCTATCGGTGCATCGGGATGTACGACTGGTGAAGTCGTTTTTAATACTGCAATGACTGGTTATCAAGAAATCTTGACTGACCCTAGTTATGCGCAACAAATTGTGACGTTGACTTATCCTCATATTGGAAATACAGGCTGTAATAGCGAAGACGTTGAATCAGGTCGCATCCATAAAGTATGGGCGAATGGTTTGATTATTCGTGATCTTCCTTTATTACATAGCAACTTCCGTTCTGAACAATCATTAAGCGAATATTTAGAGCAACACAATGTTGTTGCTATCGCTGACATCGACACACGTAAGTTGACTCGTATTTTACGCGACAAAGGTGCACAAAATGGTTGCATCCTTGCTGGTGAAAATATCACAGAAGAAGAAGCAATTGCGAAAGCACGTGAATTCGGTGGTTTAACTGGTTTAGATCTTGCGAAAGAATGTTGTGATCCTGAAGGCTTTGAATGGACTGAAGGTTCATGGACTTTAGGGAATGGCTTCACTCAACCAGAATTAAAATACCATGTAGTTGCATACGATTATGGTGTCAAAACCAACATCTTACGTATGCTTGCAGACCGCGGTTGTAAATTAACAGTTGTTCCTGCACAAACACCAATTGAAAAAGTTTTGGCGTTAAATCCAGACGGCGTGTTCTTGTCAAATGGTCCTGGTGATCCAGCAGCATGTGACTATGCAATTGAAGCAGTTAAAACACTGGTTGATACAACAAACTTACCTGTATTCGGTATTTGTTTAGGTCATCAAATCCTAGCACTTGCTTCTGGTGCGAAGACGATGAAAATGAATCATGGTCACCACGGCGCTAACCATCCTGTACAAAACCTTGAGAATGGTACAGTGATGATTACTTCTCAAAACCATGGCTTTGCTGTCGATGAAAATACTTTACCTGCAAACTTAAAAGTGACACATCGCTCACTGTTTGATGGTACAAACCAAGGTATTCATCGCACTGACAAACCAGCATTTAGCTTCCAAGGTCATCCTGAAGCAAGTCCTGGTCCACATGACTGTGCCCCATTGTTCGATCATTTCATCGAACTTATCGAAGCAGCTAAGAAGTAATTAAGGAGCGAATAATGCCTAAACGTACGGATATTAAAAGCATCTTAATTATTGGTGCTGGTCCGATTGTCATTGGTCAGGCGTGTGAGTTTGACTATTCAGGTGCGCAAGCATGTAAAGCGCTTCGTGAAGAAGGTTACCGCGTTATTTTGGTAAACTCTAACCCAGCGACCATCATGACTGACCCTTCAATGGCGGATGCAACTTATATCGAGCCAATCACTTGGCAGACTGTTGCTCAAATCATCGAAAAAGAGCGTCCAGATGCAGTCCTTCCTACTATGGGTGGTCAAACTGCATTGAACTGTGCGCTTGCATTAGATGAGCACGGTATTTTAGAAAAATACAATGTTGAATTGATCGGCGCGAGTAAAGATGCAATCGAAAAAGCGGAAGACCGTAAACTTTTCGATATCGCAATGCGCAAAATCGGTTTGGAATGTCCAAAAGCTGCTATCGCTGAAACAATGGAAGAAGCTTTAGCTATCCAAGCTGGTTTCGGTTTCCCTGTCATCATTCGTCCATCATTTACGATGGGTGGTTCTGGTGGTGGTATCGCTTATAACCGTGAAGAATTCCTTGAAATCTGTGAACGTGGTTTTGACCTCTCTCCTACTCACCAATTATTGATTGATGAATCATTGATTGGTTGGAAAGAATACGAAATGGAAGTTGTTCGTGACAAAAACGACAACTGTATCATCGTATGTGCGATCGAAAACTTTGACCCAATGGGCGTTCACACAGGTGACTCAATCACTGTAGCTCCTGCGCAAACATTGACAGACAAAGAATATCAATTGATGCGTAATGCATCTGTTGCAGTTCTTCGTGAAATCGGTGTTGAAACAGGTGGTTCAAACGTTCAGTTCGGCATTAACCCGAAAGACGGTCGCATGGTCGTGATTGAGATGAACCCACGTGTATCACGTTCATCTGCGCTTGCATCTAAAGCAACAGGTTTCCCGATTGCAAAAATCGCGGCGAAACTTGCAGTCGGTTACACCCTTGATGAATTGAAAAATGACATCACTGGCGGCGTAACACCAGCATCTTTCGAACCATCGATTGACTATGTTGTAACGAAGATTCCACGTTTCAACTTCGAAAAGTTCCCACAAGCTGAGCCAGTATTAACCACTCAGATGAAATCTGTGGGTGAAGTAATGGCGATTGGTCGTAACTTCCAAGAATCTGTACAAAAAGCACTTCGCGGTCTTGAAGTTGGTGTATGTGGCTTTGATGAAAAAGTTGAAGCAGGTACAGCCAATGCCAAAGACATCATCTTAAAAGAACTTAAAGTGCCTGGCCCAGAGCGTATTTGGTACGTTGCTGATGCATTCCGCCACGGTTTCTCTTTAGATGACGTATTTGAAGCAACAAAAATTGACCGTTGGTTCTTAATTCAAATCGAAGACATCATTAAAACAGAAGCTCAAGTAAAAGCTTTAGGTTTTGGTGACTTGAATGCTGACAATATCCGTTCATTCAAACGTAAAGGTTTATCGGACCTTCGCATTGCGAACTTAATGGGTATTTCACAAAAGCAATTCCGTAAACAACGTTGGAACTTGGGTGTATATCCTGTTTACAAACGTGTTGATACATGTGCTGCTGAATTTGAATCAGGTACAGCATATATGTATTCAACTTACGATGAAGAATGTGAAGCAAATCCATCTAATCGTGACAAGATCATGGTGATTGGTGGTGGTCCTAACCGTATTGGTCAAGGTATTGAGTTTGATTACTGCTGTGTACACGCTGCGCTTGCAATGCGTGATGACGGTTACGAAACTATCATGGTGAACTGTAACCCTGAAACAGTTTCTACCGATTATGACACATCTGATCGTTTATACTTCGAACCTGTAACACTGGAAGATGTACTGGAAATCGTACGTACTGAGAAGCCTAAAGGCGTAATCGTACAATATGGTGGTCAGACTCCATTGAAATTGGCTCGTGCTTTAGAAGAAGCTGGTACGCCAATCATTGGTACATCACCAGATGCGATTGACCGTGCTGAAGACCGTGAACGTTTCCAACAGATGATTCAACGTTTACAGCTCCGTCAACCAAATAACAGCATCGTAAAATCTGCTGAAGAAGGTATTTCAGAAGCGGCGAAAGTGGGCTATCCACTGGTTGTTCGTCCATCTTATGTATTAGGTGGTCGTGCAATGGAAATCGTATATAACGAAGAAGAGCTTAAACGCTACCTTCGTGAAGCAGTACAAGCATCTAATGAAGCACCTGTCCTACTTGACCGTTTCCTAGATGATGCGACTGAAGTTGACGTAGACTGCGTATCTGACGGTAAAGATGTTGTAATCGGCGGTATCATGCAACACATTGAACAAGCAGGTATTCACTCAGGTGACTCTGCATGTTCGATTCCTCCTTACTCTCTTTCACAAGAAGTTCAGGATGAAATGCGTCGTCAAACGGTAGCAATGGCTAAAGAACTTGGCGTTGTTGGTTTAATGAACGTTCAGTTTGCTGTAAAAGGCAATGACATTTACGTACTCGAAGTAAACCCACGTGCATCACGTACGGTTCCATTCGTGTCTAAATGTATTGGTGAATCTTTGGCAAAAGTTGCAGCTCGTTGTATGGCGGGTCAATCACTTGAATCTCAAGGTTTCACTAAAGAAATTATCCCAACACGTTTTGCAGTGAAAGAAGCGGTGTTCCCATTCGCTAAATTCCCTGGTGTTGACCCAATGCTTGGCCCTGAGATGAAATCGACAGGTGAAGTAATGGGTGTAGGTCATACATTTGGTGAAGCATTCTATAAAGCAGTGTTGGGGTCAAATGAACGTTTGCCTGGCTTACCAACTGAAGGCGAAGTTAAACATGCATTCTTGTCTGTTCGTGAATCAGATAAGAAATACATTACTGACATTGCTCAAAAGTTAATTGCTTATGGCTTCAAACTTGTTGCAACTAATGGTACTTACCAAGTACTTCAAGCAGCTGGTTTAGAGTGCGAAGCAGTGAATAAAGTCACTGAAGGTCGCCCTCATATTGTAGACCGCTTGAAAAATGGTGAAATTCATCTTATTGTCAACACAACTGAAGGCAAACAAGCTCAGTATGATTCAGCGATGATTCGTCGTGCTGCCCTCCAAGGCAAAGTGTATTACACAACGACAATCAACGGTGCTGAAGCAGTTTGCCAAGCATTTGCTGTGAAATTGCCAATGGATGTATACCGCTTGCAAGATTTACAAACTGTAGGTTAATTCTCTACCGATAAGTCCCGTCACCTTATCGGTGGCGGGCTTTTTCTTTTTTTTAATCCTGTATTTTCCCAACCAATTTAGAGGGGACTAAAATGCAACGTTATCCTATGACTCCCGAAGGCAAGGTTGCCTTAGAGAAAGAATTACAACAGCTAAAAACAGTGGATCGCCCTCGTATCACGCAGGCAATTGCTGAGGCACGTGAACACGGTGACCTCAAAGAAAATGCTGAATATCATGCTGCTCGTGAGCAACAAGGTTTCTGTGAAGGCCGCATCCAAGATATCGAAGGTAAGCTCGGCGCATGCCAAGTGATCGATGTAAAAGACCTTGAGCAAAATGGTCGTGTTGTGTTCGGGGTAACAGTTACTATTGAAAACCTTGATACTGAAGAACGCAAAACTTACAAAATCGTAGGTGATGACGAAGCAGATTTTAAAATCAATAAAATCTCAGTGAACTCTCCAATTGCACGTGGTCTTTTAGGTAAGAGTGAAGGCGACGAAGCGAAAATTCAAACACCACAAGGTGAAGTTGAATACGAAATCGTAAGTGTGGAATATCTTTAATATTCTATATGCAATTAACCCCTCGTTTTGAGGGGTTTTTCTTCTCAAGATACACTGTGGAAATTCAATGGACTCATCTTTGATCAACTCTCCTGTTAAACATTGGTGTGAGTTCGAATTTATTTCCAAAACAGTGAAAAATCCTAATATCCATATTAAAGGTAATTATTCTTATTACTCAGCCTATTGGGATCAGGGTTTTGAACGTTGTGTTGTCCGTTATTTACATGACAAACCATCTTCGCCTGAGAAGCCAATCGATCAACTCCATATCGGTAACTTTGTTTGTTTTGGTGCTGAATGCGTGATTATGATGGGTGGCAATCAACTCCACCGCCCAGATTGGATTTCGACCTTCCCTTTTGATACACGCAGCTTTCTACCCGCTGGTGATACTGTGATTGCTGATGGTTGTTGGATTGGCAGTCGAGCAATGATCATGCAAGGGGTTAAATTAGGTGAAGGCGCTGTGGTCGGCACAGGTGCTGTGGTCACTCAAGATGTGCCGCCTTATGCTGTTGTTGGCGGAGTTCCTGCCAAAATTATCAAATACCGTTTCTCTGAATCTGATATTGAAAAATTGCTATCGCTCAAACTCTATGACTTTGATGAAAAGCAGATTTTAAAAATGCGTGAAGAATTGCAGACAGATGATGTTGAAAATTTAATAAAATACTTTTCTAATTAAATAGAGAAATTGAATATATTTTTTTAAAATGATAAATTTTTAAAAAATTTCAGAGTTTTATAGTAAATGGATAAAAGATATCAAGTTTTTGTCAGCTCAACTTTTAAAGACTTAGAGGAAGAAAGAAAACATATTATTCAAACTTTAATGGAGATGGATTGTATTCCAGCAGGAATGGAATTATTTCCCGCAGCTGATGAGGAACAATGGGACTTTATTAAAAAAGTAATTGATGACTGTGATTATTATCTCTTATTAATAGGTGGTAGATACGGCTCTTTAAGTCCAGAAGGTATCGGTTACACTGAAATGGAATATAATTATGCTGTATCCAAAGGGATGAAAGTTATTGCTTTAGTTCATGGTGAGCCTAATAATTTAGCTCAGATCAAATGTGAGAGAGACCCTCATTTACAAGAAAAACTAGAACAATTTAGAGCTAGAGTTTGTACAGGTCGACTTGTAAAGTTTTGGAAAAATTCAGATCAAATTTCAGGCATTGTTTCTTTAAGCCTATCGAAAACAATAAAGACTTACCCAGCAATTGGTTGGGTTAGAGCAAACTTGGTTCCATCTGAAGATACTGCCAAAGAAATTCTTAAATTGAGAAATGAGATTACAATTTTAGAAAATAAAATTCAGAACTTAAAAAGTAGGCCCGAAGGTATAGAAAACTTATCGCAAGGAGAAGATACCTTTAATATAAGAATTAATTTTTCTGCAAAAAAAACTAATGAAATTGAATTTTCATCACATGAAATAGTATTAAAAATTACATGGAATAATGTTTTTTCCTTCATATCACCTATGCTTTTAGACGAATGTACACAAGAAAATTTAAATGATGATATGCCTCAGATAATTAAAGTTTGTGGTAAGAAAGAGATTAATAGTTATATTTCTGACAATAATTTAAATAGTGAAAGAAATTTTTATCTTTATAAAAACGACTTTAATATGATCTTAGTTCAATTCAGAGCATTAAAACTGATCGAATTAAGCACAAAAAAACATCCCCCATCCGACAAAAATATTTATTGGACTCTTACATCATATGGCGATCAATTAATGACTCAACTTACTGCAATAACAAAATAACCTAATTGTATTAATTATATAAATATAAAATTTAATCTTAGTGCTACATTATTGAATATACAAGCTTAAATCCTCACTATCCCTATAAATTTACTAGGTTTTATTCATCTCGCAATCGGTTTAATATAAAGCCATAGACAGTATTTTAAACAAAAATTTCACAAGCAATCAGACAGTAATAATAAGGAGCAATCACCATGACTTATCAAAAAATCCTCGTTGCCATAGATGATTCAGAAATTGCAGTAAACGTGATCCAAGAAGCTGCACAACTCGCAAAAGCACTGAATAGTGAAATCACAGTCGTTGAAGTGATGACCTTAGACCCTTACCTAGCTGATGCCTATCTTAAACTTGGTCAAAGCAATGAACTGATCGAACGCGTACGCAGTTATGTACAAGAAAACATAGATAAAGCAGAGAAAAAATTTGAAGAGCTTGGCTTAACCGTTGGAACACAAATACTTGAAGGTTTTTCAATACACGAAGAAATTATCGGTGCAGCACAGAACTTAGGCTCTGATCTTATTATTATGGGATCACATGGTCGTACAGGCATTAAAAAATTTATATTAGGTAGCGTTGCCCAAAAAGTATTAGGAGAAAGTCATATTCCTGTTTTGATCGTGCGTTAATTATGTTTATGAAGATTTAACCATCGAATCTTATTAATTTAAAATCAAAGCCAGTACAAGAGTAATCTTGATACTGGCTTTTTTATATTTATTCTGATGCTAATTGAATTGGTTTTGCCTTTTCTAATACATCTTTTGGTAATTCAGTCGTAGAAACGATAGTTAATGACTGCGTATTTGCTTGAAGGTTTTCTTTCTTAAGATCATTTAATACGACATTCGTATCTTTTGTACTTAGGCTATACATTGCACCTGTCGCAGGATCAATGATCAACAAACCAAGTAAGCCACCAAAAACAATATTTCCAACATACCAACCATTAACGTGTGCTGAAACATTCACAGTTTTAGTTTCGTAGCCTTCTTTTTCAAAGATTACAGTATATTTTTCAGGTACAAAGAAACCTGAGCTTCTTTTCAAACTTACAGTCACAGGTGCTTGTCCTACATGAACTTTTTTACCTGCTTTATTTAAAATCGTAATATTACTGAGTTCTGGCGTACTCTCAAATGTCATTGTCTGAGTTCTACCAGACATAATGCTCGCACAACCAGATAAACTAAGCACAGCGATCCCACAAATAACAGCTAATTTTTTCATTTAATTACCAAATATACATATGTATTCTTTATGTATAATTATTGTAATTAAAAAATAAAATAACAGCAATATCCTTTTATACAAATCAGTCTATTTATTTTAGGATCAAGGAGTCCAACTAAAAACCTTTAAATTAATTTTATTATTTAAGAGATAAATCCCCTCGTCGGCCAATAATTGTTGTTGAATATTCTCTCCTTTTTCATTTATACGCATCACACTTATTTTTCCTTGTGAATTAATAACGCGATGCCAAGGAATACGACTCTCCTGATCCAAATGCTTGAGAACATAGCCAACCAATCGCGCATGCTTAGGAATACCCGCTAACTTTGCAATCTGCCCATAAGTTGCTACTTTCCCATAGGGAATTAAAGCAATAACCTCTAAAATCTGTCGATGCAACTCATTACTATCTTTCACAATTTCCTCTCAAAAAATCTGTTAGCATATTGAAAATCAGAACGAATTTTCTAAAGAACAATTAAAAATTGATGGACAGAGGAACATAAAAATGCGATCAAAACTGATATTGCTTACAGCCTTATGTCTGACCTTTACAGCTTCATGTACCACCAGAAAACCACCGGTGAAAATTACACCATATAAATACAAAATTGACGCAGCAAGCCATCTTCCCGTCGTCTATGTAAGCTTTGTCTACACGACCAATCGTCCTGAAGCAAAAGTATTTGATACGCGTTTGCAAATGTACAAAGAGTTAGAGATTTTAAACCGCTACTTCCTTGATGAAGATAATCAAAAAATCTTTAAGTTTAGAATCAATCATTACTACTCTTATCAAGACTTCAGCAAACGAAAATGTGAATTGGCAAATCGTTTGAATCAGCCCACTGCCCTCATTCCCGACAACATTCCCGGCGCTGTTAAAAGCTGTTTCCCAAAACGTAAAAGCAAAGAAGTGTTTTTTATTATTTATGACGCATACAATCAAAAACTCAAGTACAACGATATTACCAGTTGGGGATTTAGAAATCAGGGACAACCTTTTATCTTGATCGATTGGGAACGACTCAACTATCAAACACAAGCCGCAAGTATCCATGAAATGGGACATGCTTTTGGTTTAGGACATGTTTGTGCACCGAGAGCAAAGAAAAGTACACCAACCAATATTATGACCAGCTACGACTGTAAATTAGGTAGCGGAGGTCTACGTAACTTAGGTTTTACCTCAGAACAATTAAATACTATTTTGCAAAATTATGCCAAATACCCTTAGATTTTCAGCTCAATAAAACAACCTAATGCATTCTTTTTAAATTGATAATGACTTTGATCCAAATGTTGCGTTAGATAGTCACTTGCCTGCTTAAATTGTTTTTCATTCACAGGATATGGCTGCCAAAAAGTTTCTAAATTGTCTGTAAAAATTGGATACAGTTGCACAATTTCTTCATTAACATTAATACGAGCAATCATGCCATAAGGTAAAGCCTGATGCTTTTTATATTCACCATTGCTATTAAACACCCCATTTCCTATCCCAAAAACTACTGGTTTATCATAAATATATTGAATCGGCTGAATCGTATGTGCGCCATGTCCAATGATCAGATCAACATCGATTTGGGTAAATAATTTAGCAAGACTTTCTTGCTCTGGATGAGTTGTTTTGAAATCAATACCCCAATGACAAATCAAGATGACCTTATGGTTAGGATGACGTGTTTTATAATGGATAATCTGTTCAAATAAAATCGTATTTAGACAAGCAACTCCAGCACTCTTCCCTAATGCATAAAAATCATAATCTTGATAGGCAATATCCCGATGCCAATAACCATTAAAAATCGCAAAGGTTTTTTGCACTGTTCTAATCTCAAAAAACTGATGTGCTTGTTGTTGATCTAATCCAGCACCAATATACTGGATATTCGCCTCATCAAACTGCTGTAAGGTGTATCGTAAACTGGCAGCGCCATAATCCTTTAAATGATTATTTCCGAGACAGACTGTATTTAGATGAACTCTTTTAAATTCTTGGATCGTTTCTTTCGCTTCGGCACCCAAAATAAATGCTTTCTTATCTTGTAGAGGAGAATCTTTTTCTGAGTTAAAGACTGCCTCAAAATTCGCAATATTCAGATCATTTTCATTAAAAAAGGCTTTGATTTTTTCAAATGAATGTTGATAACCATAGCGTTGTAATGCGTCATCATTTCCTTTGCATTTTCGAATCTCAGTGTAAAACTCACCAAAGTAAGTATCACCGATGATATTGATCCATTCACTTTTTGCTTGGATCGACTTTAATGGAATCAATCCCTCTGTAAAATAATGATAATAAGGAATAATGTGATCAATGCGTTGAATTGAATCAAATAAACAAAAGATACCAATGGTTTGATTTTCTGCTCGATAGGAAAAATAAATCTGTTTATTCGCATATTCCAAATACAACACGGCATCTAGTTGAGAGCACGTTAATATCGAGCTGATCGGTGTCAGCGTATTGCCTTTGAAGCTTAGCTGCTTCTGAAAGACTTGTTGAATGATCTCAATTGGCATTAAAAAAATTGCTTCTGCCAGTTGATAAATCGCTCTAATGGTTTGAACTTGTGTATCAAGTTTAAATTTTTTTAATTCTTTCTGTAATGCGATCTGTGCCTGCTCACGACCACCTAATAACTGATTCAATAATTGCAAAGCTAGTTCTGGTGGTTGGGCAAATGCGATGTACTGTAATAGCTCTAAAACAGTATAAGCTTGTTTTTTTGAACGTCCGAAAAGGTTGTTTTGTCGACTTCCCTCTAGCTCAATCTTTTGATCCAATTTTAATTTTTCAGCTTGAATCATTTGCATCGCAAGGTACAAAACGATCCAGTTATTACAATCCACCGAAAGCGATGTTTGCCAAATCGAATGCTGAAAGTCTTCAGATTTAATCTGCGTTATTATTTTAATTTCTTGAGATAAATCCATTTATTTAAACCTCAATTTATTCATTTTCAAAATGCTGAACATAAGCAATATATCCAGACAAATTATGTTCCTGATCATCTATTCGAACGCGAAAACGATCATGTCTCACATAGAATGCATGTAAAATTTTATCTGGCCGCGCCATATACATTGCAACTTCAGGGTAAAAGAAACCTGTCCGTTGGAACTCAGTCCGAAACTCGATAAGCTTTTTCAAATCATCAAAATGTGATTGCTTGAACAGTTCTGCTAAACTGAGCATCTTCATTCTCTCAATCATTTGATACGCAGCCATCATTAACTCTAATAAGGTGGCATAACTGGTCTTTCGATTGCGAATAAAAATCATATGTCTCAGGTAGTTTTTCATACCAAAGAGAAAATACTTTTCCTCTGGGCAAATTTTCGTTAGTTCATTGGTACAGTAACTGAGCCAATGATCATGATAGCGCTCATATCTTTCAGAAATAAAACGTTCAAACATGAGCTTTACTGTACTTAATAATTTTTCTTCTGGTTTTAGTTGATACAACCGCAATAAGGCCAAAGCAGCTTCACCGTCATAATAAACAATGCGAAATTTTTGCTTTAATTCCATATTTGGATAATGCAGTACATGAGTCGTTTCACCTTCTGAATTTACCATTGATAAAATTCCATTGGCTAACTTTTTAGCATAATCCAGATATTGATTATCTCCTGTAAGCTCTTGATATTTAGTGAGCATTAAGATTGCAGCGGCATTTGCGCCTAACTTAATTTCATCTAATTTTTCTGGTTCACTTGCATCTAACATATGAGCAAGCTGAGGTTCTTGCTCGAAATAAAAATGAGCCAAGGCATAATCAATTGCTGACCTTATTTTCTTTAAATGCCCTTCATGATTATCGATCATTAAGGTTTCGATTAGAGCGTAGTTCGTGGTGCAATGCCGAATCGTATTGTAATTTCGAATACTCCGATCATAGGCAGGAAAACATCCATAAATAAATCTGCCATCTTCTTGAATCTGTGAAGTGATGAATGCTGCATTTTGCTTAATCATTTTTATAAAATGTTGCTTTTTCGGTTCCATCAAGTATCGAACACCATTTTCGGTGAACTGGCTTTGCAACTGAATCAATTGATTGTTTTCATAGAACATAGCATAGGTATCAAACGTCCATACCTGTTGCAATTCTTTAAGATTGATCTGCTTTTTTGAATCATCGTATTTTCGTAAAATACTGGTGTTGAGGTTAGCTTCATCAAAAAAGTTAGGTTTGTTATAGCTTAACCCTCGAATGATAGCTCGGCCATAAAGTTCTTGCTCTAAGAAACAACATTCAAAATTTTCATCGAAACTAATGCCTTTTCTATAGTGATTATTGTGAAATTGGTTTCTCACTGTTTGCTCAACATCATCCCATTGCTCTTTTTGAACGTTGAAAACAAAGTCAAATTTTAAAAATTCAGGTAAAGACTGTTGTGCTTCATATTGCTGATATAAAAAACTAAATAATTGTGCTTTGGCAGTAGAAAAACTCGAATACGCTGAATTCCAAACTTTGCAACGTTCCTCTCTTTCTCCATATGAAAAAAACAAGACTGTTTTCTCTACTTGCGTATAGAGTTGTACTTTTTCTAGGTAATCGAGTAATTGACTTTTTAACTGATCAATTCCTGAAATCAAAGTTGTTGTCATATTTTAAGTTTCTAGAATTTATAAATATTTTAGACAAGATAGCATAATTCTTTATCAATGAAATCAAACAAAAAAGAGAACCCGAAGGTTCTCTTTTTTTCATATCAATAATTAGAACAGATTAAGTTGGTTGTTATTGATGAGATCATTTAATGTCGTATCAACATCAATGGTAAGTAATGTCACACTGTCATGTGTTCCACCAGCACCATCACGGTCAATACTGATTGTGGTTGATGTTCCATCAGAACTTACACTCACATATCCAGCTAATGATGCTGCACTTCCATCCCCAGCATAACCTACTAAGAGATTAGAAATATCAATCACATCAGCATTTGGATCAGTTGCTGTATCACCTACATGGAAGTCATTCCATGTATCGTGACCATTACCTCCTGCATCATCAGCATTGTTTAAGACGTTGAAGATGAGAGTATCAGATCCTCCAGCAGCACTTTCAATGATGTCATTTCCAGCAGTACTGGTTACGATATCGTCAGCAGAACTCAAGTTGAAGTGCTGTCCTAAAGAGATCGTAAGCGTTGATGTCACCTCAGTTCCATCAAACGATACTAATTTATAATCAATCACATCTGTTGCTGATGAAACCACCATGTCACGTTGATAGTAATAAGAACCATCGTTATATAGATACAGCGTACCTTCTGCTGTATCTATAGATTGACCAGCAGCTAACTCATACTGACCTGTTACAGGATTCATGACATAAAGTTGTGTTCCAGTTGTTGTATCTGCAACACCGCCTAATGTATCACCTTCCAAGATATTGCCATGGATCCAATCCGCTGTTGGACTAGTCGCGGTGTATTGATCTACATAAGTGATGTTCACATCAGCATTTGTACCAACGCTCATTACCGCACCACCAATCAATGGTGTTTGAACAGTTGTGACGACACGATAAGTACCTGCTGCAAGATCAAGTGTCGATAAATCAATTGATGCGATTTCACCTATTGCAAGAACAATGCCTGAATGTAAATCAGAAGCAACTGTTGTCCATGTTGTTGGGCCTGTTTGAATTTGCAGTGCTAAGGTCACGTTAGCGTTACCTAGACCTAATGCATTTGCTGTCAACGATCCAGACTGAGCCATACTATCGTTAATGCTAAATGTTCCGCTGGTATAAGTTTGGGTAGTACCTAAAATACCGAGTGTCGTTCCGTTAGCATTGAAATAGTTATTATCCACTACATTTTGCACATCGACTAATGAATCTGCAGTATCTGCATTTGCAACAGGTGCTGGGATAACCGCATCTAATGATGGATCAACAGGGTCCCAAGTGAAGCTAACATCATTCGATCCAATTTGGATATGTAATGATGCAGTACTATCAGCTAAGCCATTTGTAGGATCAGACAATGTGTAAGTGAAGCTATCCACTTTACCAATATTTGCTGGATTTACATCTGGTTGATAGCTATAGCTACCATCGGAATTGATCGTTAACGTACCGTAGTTGCCCACGATTACTGTAGGAACACCTGCAACAATAGTCTCAACGTTGGTATTGCCTGGCTCTGCTGACGCGATATTAGTTACTGTCGTTGATGATGTTATGAAATCATGATCATAATTTGCACCATAAAGTGCTGAATTATCGTCAGAAATCACATTTCCAGTAATCGCATCACCAGTTAATGTAGGTGTTTGGCTAATATCACCATGGTTCAGTGTAATATCGGCCGTTACGTTACCAAGAGCTGTAAGCAACGTATTACTTTCCATGAACAATGTGTATGTTCCAGCAGCTAAGTTTTTAACCTCGAACTGGATCGTTGAGCCGAAGATACCTAATACATCGAGTAAACCAGTACTAGCACTATCTTCGATTACAGTCGTTGTACCATCTGGGTTAGTACGAGATAGAACAACATGTAAGCCATCGATTAAAGTACCAAGTGAACCAAAATCAACTGAAATTACTGCATCAGTGAGATTTCCAGGGTCGACTGTAAAGTTAGCAGAACCACTGGAACTACCAATCACAACACCGCCTACACCTAATAACCAATTATAGCTAATTGCATTATCTAGATTTTCAACTGTAACTGGATACTCGTAATCAATCGAAGCGACATCAACATTGCTAAATGCATCAATTGGCAATGGATCATTAATCACAGCTGGTTGTGATGGATCTGCTGCATTCCATGTCATATCAATCGTATTACTATCTAGATGAACATAGAATGTCGCTTCTGAAGTGTCTCCGCTCATTGGGTCAAATAAAGTGTAGGTAAATTGATCTACTTGACCAAGCCCAGACATACTCGCATTTGGTGTATATGTATAATCACCATTTGGATAGATAACTAACTCACCATATGTTCCTGTAATAGTTGTACCAGCTGGATCAATCGACATCCCATTCACTTCACTAATCACGGTGTTTGTTGTTGCGATATCTACATCACCATTTGTATTTGGATCAGAGATTAGATTTCCGTGAACTGCTGTTGCTTCATAGCTGTCGATAATATGTGGATTATATACATCCATCGTACCAGTCAGAGTACCACCTAAGCCAACACCGATCAGTCCATCATATGCCATGAATGCACGGTAAGAACCTTCCGTTAATCCACCGACTTGAGCAACTGGTGTAGAGCCTAACAATGTTAAATCTATTAGTGATGCATCTGTACCACCTGTAATAGACTCCCATTGTCCTGTTGTTTCATTGAATTTTTGGACTACTAAGTTATAGTCACCTAAAGCTGCAGCGCCTATTAAGGTACTGAAGCTAAAGGTTGCGACACCTTCTAAATTTTCTGCTACAGAAAACTCAATTGCATCTGTACCTAATAACTGGAAGTCCAACCCAGCCAATGAAACTAAAGCAAGATAAGAAGAAGAACCCAATGCAGCATCATCTTCAACTAACAATGGTTGAGGATCGAGTTTAGCATCGACTAGGTTATCGGCAGCTCTGATTGATCCAAGATCAATATAAAGCGTTGCTTGAGCCATATCTCCAGTCGCAGAATCAAGTAATGTGTAATTAAACTGTTCTACTTGACCAATGCCTGCACCATCAGGAAGTGGCGTGTAAACATAACTACCATCTTGATAGAAGGTAATTGAACCATAATCACCAGTGATGGTTGTACCACCAACACCAATCGCAACTCCATCTACACTAGCTACATAAGTTGTTGGGGTAACAATATCAACTTCACCACTATCATTAACATCAGTAATTACATTACCTTCCGCATCTCCAAGCTCATAACCACCGACTTGCGTTAAATCATAGGTATCCATCGTTCCAGATAAAGTACCTAAGACGCTTGCACCCAATAGACCGTCGAAAGTCATGAATGCACGATAAGTACCCTCATCTAGACCTTCTAAGGTAGCGCCAGGAGTTGCACCAATACCTAGAAGACTTAAACTAATCAGTGATGCTTCACTATCACCATGTATAGATTCCCATTGACCAGTTGTTGAGTTGAATTTTTGGACAACCAGTAAATAGTCGGACAGTACATCTGCATCAATTAAAGAACTATATGTAAATGTCGCAGTTCCCTCCTCATTTGCACCAACACTAAAGTTAACTGAGTTCGCGCCAAGTTGTAGATCTAGTCCAGCCAATGAGGTCAGAATTAGATATGTAGCGCTACCTAGAGCAGCATCATCACTGATTAATAATGGCTGTGGACTTATTACTGCATTGTCATAATTATCAAAGGCTGCTAAAGGATTCGCATCAATATCTAATGTTCCTGTATCAGTACCAATATTTCCTGCTTGGTCTGTCGCAGTAACAGTTACGATGTAACCTCCATCAGCTAAAGATGGCAAAGTATTGTCCGCTAAGGTCCAAGTGCCATCACCATTATTTGTTGCGTTATAGTCTATGCCATTTACTGTTACAACGATTAAGGCTGTTGGATCATCAGTTGTACCAGTTAATTCAGGTGTATCGTCATTTGTTGCTAAATCGTCAAATGTTACACTCGGTGCAGTGACATCAATTGTAAGCGTAGCAGCATCTGTACCTACGTTGCCTGCTGCATCAGTTGCCGTTACCGTGATTGGATAAGCAGCTATAATTAAAGCTGGTAAAGTGTTATCCGCCAATGTCCATGTGCCATCGCCATTGTTGGTCACTGGGTAATCGATACCATTCACATTAACAACAATCGTTGCGGTTGGGTCATCCACCGTACCCGTTAACTCTGGGGTTGTATCATTAGTAAATACATCAGCTATCGTAACCACTGGCGCTGC
>NZ_JBICJJ010000025.1:0-5407 GCF_043102985.1 Acinetobacter sp. YQ_14
TACTCTCACATGGCAAGTGCCACACTACCATCAGCGCTAAGAGGTTTCACTTCTGAGTTCGGGAAGGGATCAGGTGGTTCACTCTTGCTATTGTCGCCAGCAAACTGTTTTGGCTTTCGGTGGTCTTACGTTTTTGCCACTTAGTACCGAAAGAGTTATTAACGGATTAGTTAATTGAGTCGTATTGTAACTAGTTTCTTCACTAAATCAAGTTATGTATTGAATTTATCTTGAATACAACAACTGTTTGGGTGTTGTATAGTCAAGCCTCACGAGCAATTAGTATTGGTCAGCTTCATACGTCACCGTACTTCCACACCCAACCTATCAACGTCCTAGTCTCGAACGGCTCTTTAGAGGAATAAATTCCTAGGGAAATCTTATCTTGAGGTAGGCTTCCCGCTTAGATGCTTTCAGCGGTTATCCCTTCCGAACATAGCTACCCGGCGATGCGACTGGCGTCACAACCGGTACACCAGAGGTTCGTCCACTCTGGTCCTCTCGTACTAGGAGCAGATCCTCTCAAATTTCCAGCGCCCACGGTAGATAGGGACCGAACTGTCTCACGACGTTCTAAACCCAGCTCGCGTACCTCTTTAAATGGCGAACAGCCATACCCTTGGGACCTGCTTCAGCCCCAGGATGAGATGAGCCGACATCGAGGTGCCAAACACCGCCGTCGATATGAACTCTTGGGCGGTATCAGCCTGTTATCCCCAGAGTACCTTTTATCCGTTGAGCGATGGCCCTTCCATACAGAACCACCGGATCACTAAGACCTACTTTCGTACCTGCTCGACTTGTGGGTCTCGCAGTTAAGCGCGCTTTTGCCTTTATACTCTACGCGTGATTTCCGACCACGCTGAGCGCACCTTCGTACTCCTCCGTTACTCTTTAGGAGGAGACCGCCCCAGTCAAACTACCCACCAGACATGGTCCTCGCCCCGGATTACGGGGCAGAGTTAGAACCTCAACATTACCAGGGTGGTATTTCAAGGACGGCTCCATTGGAACTAGCGTTCCAACTTCAAAGCCTCCCACCTATCCTACACAAGTAAGGTCAAAGTTCAATGTCAAGCTGCAGTAAAGGTTCACGGGGTCTTTCCGTCTAGCCGCGGGTACACTGCATCTTCACAGCGATTTCGATTTCACTGAGCCTCTGCTGGAGACAGCGCCGCCATCATTATGCCATTCGTGCAGGTCGGAACTTACCCGACAAGGAATTTCGCTACCTTAGGACCGTTATAGTTACGGCCGCCGTTTACTGGGGCTTCGATCAAGAGCTTCGCTTACGCTAACCCCATCAATTAACCTTCCAGCACCGGGCAGGCATCACACCCTATACGTCCACTTTCGTGTTTGCAGAGTGCTATGTTTTTAATAAACAGTTGCAGCGGCCTGGTTTCTGCGGCTGCCAACCGCTCAGGGAGCAAGTCCCATCACCGTCAGCAGCGTACCTTCTCCCGAAGTTACGGTACCATTTTGCCTAGTTCCTTCAGCAGAGTTCTCTCAAGCGCTTTGGTCTACTCGACCTGACCACCTGTGTCGGTTTCGGGTACGATTCCTGTGTAACTGAAGCTTAGAGACTTTTCCTGGAAGCATGGTATCAGCCACTTCACTGTACAAGTACAGCTTGCTATCGACTCTCAGCATAGAGCACCCCGGATTTGCCTAAGATGCATGCCTACTGCCTTCCACCTGGACAACCAACGCCAGGCTGACTTAACCTTCTCCGTCCTCTCATCGCATTACACAGAAGTATTGGAATATTAACCAATTTCCCATCGACTACGCCTCTCGGCCTCGCCTTAGGGGTCGACTCACCCAGCCCCGATTAACGTTGGACTGGAACCCTTGGTCTTTCAGCGAACGGGTTTTTCACCCGTTTTGTCGTTACTCACGTCAGCATTCGCACTTCTGATACCTCCAGCATACTTCTCAATACACCTTCATCGGCTTACAGAACGCTCCCCTACCACTTGACTAATGTCAAATCCGCAGCTTCGGCACATAGTTTTAGCCCCGTTACATCTTCCGCGCAGGCCGACTCGACTAGTGAGCTATTACGCTTTCTTTAAAGGGTGGCTGCTTCTAAGCCAACCTCCTAGCTGTCTATGCCTTCCCACATCGTTTCCCACTTAACTATGATTTTGGGGCCTTAGCTGGCGGTCTGGATTGTTTTCCTCTTGACTACGGACGTTAGCACCCGCAGTCTGTCTCCCGGATAGTACTCATTGGTATTCGGAGTTTGCATCGGTTTGGTAAGTCGGGATGACCCCCTAGCCGAAACAGTGCTCTACCCCCAATGGTATTCGTCCGAGGCGCTACCTAAATAGCTTTCGGGGAGAACCAGCTATCACCAGGCTTGATTAGCCTTTCACCCCTATCCACAAGTCATCCCCTGGCTTTTCAACGACAGTGGGTTCGGTCCTCCAGTTAGTGTTACCCAACCTTCAACCTGCTCATGGATAGATCGCCTGGTTTCGGGTCTACACCCAGCAACTAAACGCCCTATTAAGACTCGATTTCTCTACGGCTCCCCTATTCGGTTAACCTTGCTACTGAATGTAAGTCGCTGACCCATTATACAAAAGGTACGCAGTCACACCACGAAGGTGCTCCCACTGCTTGTATGCATGCGGTTTCAGGATCTATTTCACTCCCCTCACAGGGGTTCTTTTCGCCTTTCCCTCACGGTACTGGTTCACTATCGGTCAGTCAGGAGTATTTAGCCTTGGAGGATGGTCCCCCCATATTCAGACAAGGTTTCACGTGCCTCGCCCTACTCGTCATCATTGTGTGTGCCCTTTCGTGTACGGGAATATCACCCTCTACGTTCGCACTTCCCAGAGCGTTCCACTAGAACACACACAACTTAATGGGCTGCTCCCCGTTCGCTCGCCGCTACTAAGGGAATCTCAATTGATTTCTTTTCCTAAGGGTACTGAGATGTTTCACTTCCCCTCGTTCGCTTCAATAACCTATGTATTCAGTTATTGATACCCGCCTTGTAGCGGGTGGGTTCCCCCATTCAGAAATCTCCGGATCAAAGGATATTTGCCGCCTCCCCGGAGCTTTTCGCAGGCTATCACGTCTTTCATCGCCTCTGACTGCCAAGGCATCCACCACATGCACTTAATTACTTGACTATACAACCCCAAACAGTCGTTAACACATACAAGTGAGTGTTACCGTTGCAAACTTAATTGCTACTATTCGTTGTCTGTGAACTTAATCACCATACAGCTTCAATCTAAATTCATATACCAAAACGCTTGATTCAGTGTTTTTGCTAGTTCTCAATATGTTTAAATTAATCAAATTACTTCGATCAACTTAAATTCTTGAGTGAACAATTTATTTCAGACTCAATTCTACTAATCTGTTAATGATTAACTACCACCTCGTCGGTGTGTAGTAAACTGTGATAAATCACAGAAGTTAATAAGCTTTCAACTTACTAAATTCTGTAATCTTTAGCCCGCACTCCGTAAAGTACGTGGTGGAGACTAGGAGAGTCGAACTCCTGACCTCCTGCGTGCAAAGCAGGCGCTCTACCAACTAAGCTAAGTCCCCAGCTTACAATCATAATGAACGACATATCTTCTCATCTAGCAGCTTGTGATTATTCATCACTTCGTCAGTAGTGGTGGGTCTGACAAGACTTGAACTTGTGACCCCACGCTTATCAAGCGTGTGCTCTAACCAACTGAGCTACAGACCCTCAGATACATCTTCGAAGAACAACTTGTTGTGGATTCTTACCAGTCACCAATCTTTCGTTAAGGAGGTGATCCAGCCGCAGGTTCCCCTACGGCTACCTTGTTACGACTTCACCCCAGTCATCGGCCACACCGTGGTAAGCGTCCTCCTTGCGGTTAGACTACCTACTTCTGGTGCAACAAACTCCCATGGTGTGACGGGCGGTGTGTACAAGGCCCGGGAACGTATTCACCGCGGCATTCTGATCCGCGATTACTAGCGATTCCGACTTCATGGAGTCGAGTTGCAGACTCCAATCCGGACTACGATCGGCTTTTTGAGATTAGCATCCTATCGCTAGGTAGCAACCCTTTGTACCGACCATTGTAGCACGTGTGTAGCCCTGGCCGTAAGGGCCATGATGACTTGACGTCGTCCCCGCCTTCCTCCAGTTTGTCACTGGCAGTATCCTTAAAGTTCCCATCCGAAATGCTGGCAAGTAAGGAAAAGGGTTGCGCTCGTTGCGGGACTTAACCCAACATCTCACGACACGAGCTGACGACAGCCATGCAGCACCTGTATCTAGATTCCCGAAGGCACCAATCCATCTCTGGAAAGTTTCTAGTATGTCAAGGCCAGGTAAGGTTCTTCGCGTTGCATCGAATTAAACCACATGCTCCACCGCTTGTGCGGGCCCCCGTCAATTCATTTGAGTTTTAGTCTTGCGACCGTACTCCCCAGGCGGTCTACTTATCGCGTTAGCTGCGCCACTAAAGCCTCAAAGGCCCCAACGGCTAGTAGACATCGTTTACGGCATGGACTACCAGGGTATCTAATCCTGTTTGCTCCCCATGCTTTCGTACCTCAGCGTCAGTATTAGGCCAGATGGCTGCCTTCGCCATCGGTATTCCTCCAGATCTCTACGCATTTCACCGCTACACCTGGAATTCTACCATCCTCTCCCATACTCTAGCCATCCAGTATCGAATGCAATTCCCAAGTTAAGCTCGGGGATTTCACATTTGACTTAAATGGCCGCCTACGCACGCTTTACGCCCAGTAAATCCGATTAACGCTCGCACCCTCTGTATTACCGCGGCTGCTGGCACAGAGTTAGCCGGTGCTTATTCTGCGAGTAACGTCCACTATCCAGTAGTATTAATACTAGTAGCCTCCTCCTCGCTTAAAGTGCTTTACAACCATAAGGCCTTCTTCACACACGCGGCATGGCTGGATCAGGGTTCCCCCCATTGTCCAATATTCCCCACTGCTGCCTCCCGTAGGAGTCTGGGCCGTGTCTCAGTCCCAGTGTGGCGGATCATCCTCTCAGACCCGCTACAGATCGTCGCCTTGGTAGGCCTTTACCCCACCAACTAGCTAATCCGACTTAGGCTCATCTATTAGCGCAAGGCCCGAAGGTCCCCTGCTTTCTCCCGTAGGACGTATGCGGTATTAGCATTCCTTTCGGAATGTTGTCCCCCACTAATAGGCAGATTCCTAAGCATTACTCACCCGTCCGCCGCTAGGTCCAGTAGCAAGCTACTTTCCCCCGCTCGACTTGCATGTGTTAAGCCTGCCGCCAGCGTTCAATCTGAGCCATGATCAAACTCTTCAGTTAAAATCATTTTGCACCTTAGTTAAGACAAGGTGCTAATTCTGGCTCATCAATTACTGACAAAAAATTTGCTCAAATAAACTTCGAGAA
>NZ_JBICJJ010000026.1:0-670 GCF_043102985.1 Acinetobacter sp. YQ_14
TACTGTTTTACCTATTTAATGCTTTTGCGTACTATAGCCTCATTGAATGAATTTAACTGATTTTAAAGTCTTAGCATTTGGAGAAATACATGTTAGATCAAAATATTAAAACTCAATTAAAAGCTTACTTAGAACGTTTAGAAAGTCCAATCGAGTTGGTTGCTGCTTTAGATGACTCGGATAAAGCAGAAAAAATCAAAGAGCTGGTAACTGAGATTGCTGAACTTTCTGATCAAGTTACGGCGCGTTTTGACGGTTCAAACGCTCGCCGTCCTAGTTTTGGTGTGGCTAAAGCAGGTGAACAGCCTCGTGTGTTCTTTGCTGGCTTACCAATGGGACATGAGTTTACCTCTTTGATCTTGGCATTATTACAAGTGTCTGGTTATGCCCCAAAAGTCTCTGATGAAGTTTTAGCTCAAATCAAAGGCTTAAATTTAACTGCAAACTTTGATGTCTTTGTATCGTTAAGCTGTCATAACTGTCCAGATGTGGTGCAAGCTTTAAACCTGATTGCGATTAATAATCCAAATACTACGGCAACCATGATTGATGGTGCTTTCTTCCAAGACGAAGTTGAAGAACGCAAAATCTTGGCAGTGCCAATGGTATTCCAAGACAATCAGCATATCGGTCAAGGTCGTATGACCTTGGAAGAAATCGTTGCCAAGTT